>NZ_CAXAQF010000010.1:0-209444 GCF_963970735.1 Pseudomonas sp. RA_35y_Pfl2_P32 | reverse complement strand
CGACCCGGCGTTCTCCCATCATGACTTCCACAGGGTCGCCGGGAATCATGCGAATCAACGCGAAAGTCAGCAGGGTGATGCCGAAGAACGTGGGGATCAACAACCCCAATCGGCGGGCAATAAAACTAAACATCTTGTGGTGTACCTCATCAGCCGGTTAGGCGTACCGGTCAGCCCAGAATCAGGCTGTGGCCGGCGTTTTTTTCTACTTCACCTGGGTGGTGGCGAAGTTATTGGTGGTCAGCGGGTTCATGTAATAACCGTCTACGTTCTTGCGCAGGGCGGTAAACATCTTGGGATGAGCCTGATCAACCCACACCACTTCGTCGTGCAGGATAGTCAGGGCTTTTTCATAGAGGGCGGCGCGTTCGGCGGTACCGGTCGTGGCCCGGGCCTGGGTGATCAGCGCCTGGAATTGCGGGTTGCACCAGCGGCTGTAGTTTTCGCCGTTCTTGGCAGCTTCGCAACTCAACAGCGGACCGAGGAAGTTATCCGGGTCACCGTTGTCGCCGCTCCAGCCGGCAGATACCAGGTCGTGTTCGCCTTTCTTCGCACGCTTGAGCATTTCGGCCCACTCCATGACACGAATGTCGATGGTGAGACCGACCTTGGCCAGGTCCGCCTGGATCAACTGGGCGCCCAGTTGCGGGTTGGGGTTGGTTGGGCCACCGGCGTTGCGGGTGTACAGGGTGAACACGGTGCCGGGTGGAACGCCGGCTTCCTTGAGCAGGGCGCGTGCCTGGTCGAGGTCCTGGGGTGGGTTCTTCAGCGTGGTGTTATAGCCCAGTAGCGCCGGCGGGTAGGGGTTGACCGCGGCAATCGCGTTGCCTTTGCCGTACAGGGTGTCGACGTAGGTCTGTTTGTCCAGGGCCAGCTCGATGGCCCGGCGCACCCGTACATCGCTCAGGTATTTGTGGCTGGTATTGATCGCGGTATAGCCGGTGGACATGGCCGCGATGCTGGCGACCTGCAGGGCCGGGTCGGCCTGGATGCTCGGGACGTCATCGGGTTTGGGGTAGAGCGCTACCTGGCATTCATTGGCCTTGAGCTTCTGCAGGCGGGTGTTGTTGTCCGGGGTGATGGCAAAGATCAGCGGGTCTGCCGGCGGCTTGCCACGGAAGTAGTGCGGGTTGGCCTTGTAGCGGACCTGCGCATCCTTGGCGTAGCGCTGGAAGATGAACGGACCGGTGCCGATCGGCTTGCTGTTGAGGTCGGCCATCTTGTCGGCCTTTTGCAGTAACGCGGCGTACTCGGCCGAGTGAATCGAGGTGAACGCCATGCCCAGGTCAAGCAGGAAGGGGGCTTCAGGTCGATTCAGGGTGAACCTGACGGTTAACTCGTCGACTCTTTCGACGCGCTTGAGCAGGTTCTGGAAGTCCATGCTTTCAAAGTAGGGAAAGCCGACAGCCGATTGCTTGTGCCACGGGTGGTTGGGGTCCAGTTGACGCTGGAAGCTCCAGACCACGTCGTCGGCATTGAGCGTGCGCGTCGGTTTGAAGTAGTCGGTCGTGTGGAACGCGACGCCTGGGCGCAGGTGGAAGGTGTATTGCAGGCCGTCCGGGGTGATGTCCCAGCTTTCGGCCAGGGCCGGCTGGATCTGCGCGGTACCGGGCTTGAAGTCCACCAGGCGGTTGAACAGGGTCTCTGCTGCTGCGTCGGCCGTTACGGCAGTGGTGTAGAGCACCGGGTCGAAACCTTCCGGGCTGGCTTCGGTGCAGACCACCAAGGGGTTGGCCGAAGCACCGATGGCTGTCATCAGCACGGTGGCTGCGACAACTGCGCGCAAGGGAAGCATCTTCATATTAACCCTCCGTATTCCATGAGCCAGATTAGTCGTTGGGACCGATTCGTCGAATCGGCCCCGCGGTTGTCACGTCTTAGAGGACGTTGAACGGAATGGTGGTGACCAGGCGGAACTCGTTGATGCTGCCGTCAGCCTGGTTTTCGCTCGCCCGGTGCGCGGTGTAGGTGGCGCGAACGGTGGTGGCTTTCAGCGGACCGCTTTGAATGGCGTAAGTGCTGCCGATGCCATATTCATAGTGGTGTTCACCGTCTTGCGACTGGATGCCGTCGTAGCCGGTGCCGGTGTAGTGGGTGCCGTCGATGCCCCAGCCGCGTGCCTGGTAGATGTTGAACTTGAGACCCGGTACGCCGTACTCGGCCATGTTCAGGCCGTAGGAAACCTGGAAGGATTTCTCGTTCGGGCCGTTGAAGTCCGACAGCAGGGAGTTGGCCAGGTAGATGCCGTTGGTTTCGTGCAAGTAGTCGAAGTATTCGTTCCCGTTCACTTGCTGGTAGGAGAAGGTCAGGGTGTGAGCCTGGTGGGTCAGGCCCAGCGACAGGGAGTAGGTGTCGTTGTCGATGTTGCCCAGCTTGGCTTTGCCTTCTTCCTGGGTCTTGTAGTAGTTCAGGCCGGTGGTCAGGCTCAGCACCGAGCTGTCGCCCAGCACGTGGGTGGCGCCGAAGTAGTACTGGTTCCAGATGTCTTCGGCCTGGGTGGCCCAGAGGCTGGTGGTCAGGCTGGCGAACGGCGAGTAGCTGATGCCGGCGGTGTTGACGTGATCGGCTTCGGCATCGATGGCGCCGTATTCGGAGCGGAATTTGCTCAGGCTCTCTTCGGTACGCGGTGAGTTGCGATCGAAGGTGGCGACGTCGAAGGCCAGGTTGCTCAGCTCTTCACTGTGCAAGGCCACACCCTGGAAACTCGAAGGCAGGGCACGGTTGCCGATGACATCGACTTGCGGGCTGCTGAAGTTCATGCGCCCGGCAGTCAGGGTGGTATTGGAGATGCGAGCCTTGACGTTGGCCAGGCCCAGCTTGCTCCATTGGCCCTGGGCGTCGCCGCCTTCTTTGGTCAGGGTCCGGTTGTTGCCTGCGCCAGGGCGAGTGCCCGGAGCGCCGCCGTTGTTGGAGGCCAGGTTTTCCCGATCACGTTCCAGTGCGACAGCGTTGTAGGCCGCCAGCTCGGTGCTGAAGCCCACGGTGCCCTGGGTGAATCCGGAGTTGTACTTGACGATGGTGCCCTGGACCCAGTTGATCCGGCGATCGGTGGGGGTCGAGACGCCGTCTTTTTTGTAGGCGAACTTGCCGCCGCGCTTGAGTTGTTCGTTGGCGTACCAGTTACGGGTACTGCCGTCGATCTTCTGGCCTTCGATGAAACCGGTGGCCTCGGATTGGGCATTGCTGGTGTTGACCGTCACCGGGGTGAACGCCTGGCTCTGGGGTTCGGCATAGGCGGTCGCGGTGATGCTGCTGATGGCCAGGGCCAATAGGGCGGAGTTGCTCAGTTTCATCAGTGAAGCTCCTTTTTTTCTCTTGTTATTGCCGGTCTCTTGCAACAAGCCGGCTACTTAGGGTGGAACTCATTCAAGGCATCGCAAACGTTTGCATGGGGCGATAACGCCGAATTCAGGCAACAGTCTGGCGTGAGGGCGAAAATCGCCCCCAGGTTGTGGCTAATCAGTTATTGGTCGATCCCGACACCGGAGAACACGTTACGACCGAAGGGACTGACTCTAAATCCCTCGACTTTGGCGCTTAATGGCTGGTTGACCGTGGAGTGGGCGACTGGGGTAATTGGCACCTGCTGCTTGAGCAACTGCTGGGCCTGTTTGTAGAGCGCCGTGCGCTGCTCGCGGTCGGTCACGATCTTGGCCTGCTTGATCAGCTTGTCGTAGTGCGGGTCGCACCACATGGAGTAGTTATTGCCGCCAATCGCATCGCAGCTGTACAGGGTGCCCAGCCAGTTGTCCGGGTCGCCATTGTCGCCGGTCCAGCCGATCAGGCTGATGTCGTGCTCGCCGTTCTTGGTGCGCTTGATGTACTCGCCCCATTCGTAGCTGACGATCTTCACTTTCAGGCCGATTTTCGCCCAGTCTGCTTGGAGCATTTCGGCCATCAGCTTGGCGTTCGGGTTGTACGGGCGTTGCACCGGCATGGCCCACAGAGTGATTTCGGTGCCTTCCTTGACGCCGGCCGTCTTGAGCAGCGCCTTGGCTTTTTCCGGGTCATAGGCAGCATCCTTGATGCTGTCGTCGTAGGACCACTGGGTCGGCGGCATAGCGTTCACCGCCAGTTGCCCGGCGCCCTGGTACACGGCGTTGAGGATGCCTTGCTTGTTCACGGCCATGTCCAGCGCCTGGCGTACTTCGAGCTGGTCGAAGGGTTTGTGCTGGACGTTGTAGGCGATGTAGCCGAGGTTGAACCCGGGTTTTTCGATCAGTTGCAGCTTCGGGTCTTTTTTCAGCGCCTCGACATCGGCCGGGCGTGGATGCAGGGTGACCTGGCACTCGCCGGCCTTGAGTTTCTGCACCCGTACCGAGGCATCGGTGTTGATCGCAAAAATCAGTTGGTCAAGTTTGACCCGGCTCGGGTCCCAGTACTGTTTATTGCCCGCATAACGGATCTGCGAGTCTTTCTGGTAGCGCTGGAACACGAACGGCCCGGTGCCGACCGGCTTCTGGTTGATCTCGCTGGGTTTGCCCGAGGCCAGCAACTGGTCGGCGTATTCGGCGGAGAGAATCGCGGCGAAGCTCATGGCGATGTTCTGGATGAACGCGGCGTCGACCGAGTTCAGGGTCATGACCACGGTCAGGGGCCCGGTTTTTTCAACCTTGGCGATGTTCTTGTTCAGGCTCATCCCGTTGAAGTACGGGAACTCGGTGGGGTAGGCCTTGCGGAAGGGGTGTTCGGGATCGAGCATGCGGTTGAAGGTGAACAGCACGTCGTCGGCGTTGAAATCCCGGCTCGGGGTGAAGTACTTGGTGGTGTGGAATTTCACCCCTTCGCGCAGGTGGAAGGTGTAGGTGAGGCCGTCGTCGGAAATATCCCAGCGGGTTGCCAGGCCCGGTACGACGCTGGTGGCGCCTTTCTCGAACTCGGCCAGCCGGTTGTACAGGGGCTCGGCGGCATCGTTGTCGGTGGCGGTGGTGTATTGCGCAGTGTCGAAGCCCGCCGGGCTGCCTTCGGAGCAAAACACCAGGCTGTTGCCGGCGGCCTGGCTGATGGAGGTGGCGGCCAACAGGCCGGTGCCCAGCAGGGCGGAGATAACCAAGGTATGGCGCATGACACTCCCTCTCTTATTGGAAATAAACCATGAGCCCTCGTCCCGTCCGGGGACGTGCGGGCATCACGGGTGCAGAACCACGGGCTTCAGCGATTGCCGTTCCAGGCGCAGTACGGTCGGACCCTCGACGTTAGTGAGTCGAATGTCGGGCGGTAAATGCGAAAGGCCTTAAATACAGGTAAGAAAAGGCGATACGTCCCAAACCTGTGGCAGTAGGCCGCAGTGATTTGGGATGTAGGTCAATTCCGCTGTCTTGGCAGATAGAGCCGCGGCGACGTCAGCGACGTCGCCGCGGCAATACCTTATTTGCTGACGCTGACGCCGTAGAAGGAGTTCAATCCAAACGGGCTGATCTTGAAGTCCTGCACGGTATTGCGCATGGGTTGATACACCGTCGAGTGCGCGATAGGTGTCATCGGGACTGCATCTTTGAGGAGGTGTTGCGCCTGCTTGTACAGCTCGGTGCGTTTGGCGACGTCGGTGGTGGCCTTGGCTTCCTTGATGATGGTGTCGTACGGCTTGTCGCACCATTTCGAGAAGTTGTTGCCGCTCAGGGAGTCGCAGCCGAACAGTACGTTCAACCAGTTGTCCGGGTCACCATTGTCACCGCTCCAGCCAATGATCATGGCCTGGTTCTCGCCACCTTTGGAACGCTTGATGTACTCGCCCCATTCGTAGCTGACGATGTTGACTTTCAGGCCGATTTTCGCCCAGTCCGACTGCAGCATTTCTGCCATCAGCTTGGCATTCGGGTTGTACGGACGCTGGACCGGCATGGCCCACAGGGTGATTTCGGTGCCCGGCTTGATGTCTGCCTTTTTCAGCAGTTCCTTGGCCTTTTCAGGATCGTACTTGGCGTCCTTGATGGTGTCGTCATAGGACCACTGGGTCGGCGGCATGGCGTTGACGGCCAGTTGGCCAGCGCCCTGGTAGACCGAGTCGATGATTTGCTGCTTGTTCACCGCCATGTCCAGCGCCTGGCGCACTTCCAGCTTGGCCAGTGGGTTGGCGTCGGTACGGCCCTTGAGGACCGGCATCACGTTGTAGGCGATGTAGCCGAGGTTGAAACCGGCCTGGTGCGGCAGTTTCAGGTTCTTGTCTTCACCCAGGGCCTTGAGGTCGGCCGGACGTGGGAAGAGGGTGACCTGGCATTCGTTTTTCTTCAGCTTCTGGATACGCACCGACGGGTCGGTGGTGATGGCGAAGATCAGGTTGTCGATCTTGACGTCTTCAGGCTTCCAGTAGTCCTTGTTGCCGGTGTAACGGATGTTGGAGTCTTTCTGGTAGCTCTTGAACACGAACGGGCCAGTGCCGATTGGCTTCTGGTTGATGTCGCCCGGCTTGCCTTCCTTCAACAGTTTGTCGGCGTATTCGGCAGACTGGATCGAGGCAAAGCTCATGGCCAGGTTCTGGATGAATGCGGCGTCTACCGTGCCCAGGGTGAACTTGACGGTCTTGTCGTCGATTTTTTCGATGTGCTTGATGTTGGTGTCCATCCCCATGTCCGTGAAGTACGGGAACTCGGTGGGGTAGGCTTTGCGGAACGGCAGGTCCTTGTCGATCATGCGGTTGAAGGTAAACAGCACGTCGTCGGCGTTGAATTCACGGGTCGGCTTGAAGTACGGCGTGGTGTGGAACTTGACCCCTTCGCGCAGATGGAAGGTGTAGGTCAGGCCATCCGGGGACACGTCCCAACTGGTGGCCAGGCCAGGAACAACGGCGGTGCCGCCACGTTCGAACTGGCTCAGGCGGTTGAACATGGTCTCTGCCGAGGCGTCGAAGTCGGTTCCGGTGGTGTACTGGCCAGGATCAAAACCAGCCGGGCTCCCTTCGGAGCAGAACACCAGGTTAGTCGCAGCGGAGGCGAAAGGTGCGCTAGCGAGCAAGCTGGCGCCGACTAAAAACGGAATGACCGCGTGTTTAAGCATGGTGGCCTCATGATTTGTTGTCATTTTTGGAATTAGAGGACGACCTCGTGAGTCGACCTGCGGATACTTATGCAGGGCCTATACCCAATGCAAGATCCAGAGCGGCTACAAGTCTTAAACAGTGGTACGAACGTACCTTAATGTCGCATTCTTATAAACTTTGACGCATTTGATCGTTTGCGTAGGGTTTTTTCGGTGCGATAGGTGCACCAAATGGGTGCTGAAGGCACAGTGGGCGCACTTTGACGGAGCGAGGTGTTACCGAACCATACGTACAGCCTAGTCGGAGATTTCGAGATGGCGAGGGGGGAGGGGGAGGGGAAATCTGTAGGAGCTGGCCGGGCGGCGTTCCGCTTTCCCGGCCAGCTCCTACAAGCGTTACGGCATCAACACTTCAATAGAGCCGTCGGCCGACATGCTGACCTGGCTGGTGCCGGCTTCTACTTGCGGGGTCACCGGGGCGGAATCCATGGCGGCGGCTTTCATCATCATTGGCGCGCGCAGGTAAGGCTGTGGATAACCATTGCTGTTGAGGTTCAGGTTGACGATTTTGTAACCTTTGCCGCCCAGGGCTTCGGTGGTCAGTTGGGCGCGAGCCTTGAAGGCGTTGACCGCTTCCTTGAGCAGCGCATCCTCGCTGGCCTTGCGGGTCGGGGTGGCGATGGCGAAGTCCATGCCGGCCATCTTCAGGTCGCCCAGCAGTTCGCCGGTGAGTTTGGACAGGGCGGCGAAGTCCGAGCTTTCCAGGCGCAGTTCGGCACGCTCACGCCAGCCGGTGATCTTCTGGCCCTTGTCGTCGTAGATCGGGTAGCTGTTGCGGCTGCCCTGGCGCAAGGTCACGTCCTTGACCTGCCTGGCCTGGCTCAGCGCCTTGTTCATCGCGGTGCTCACCACGGCCGCCAGCTTGGCCGGGTCGGCATTCTGCTCTTCGGTATAGAGGGTCACGATCATCAAGTCGCGGGCCACTTCCTGGCTGACTTCGGCGCGCAGGGAAATCTGGTTGTAGTGCAGCTCGTCCGCGGCCAGGGCCGGGAGGCTGGCCAGGGTGCCGGCACTGAGGGCGAGAAGGGCGGCGCTGCGGCGAAATGTATTCATGAAAGCTCCTTGGATGATGCGCAGGGGTAACGGTGCGAGCCTGCGTAGAACCATCAGACTCTAGCTTCTATTGTCCGGTTCAGCCGGTTACAACTTCTATACAGATAGCGCGCAGGTGCTTGCTGTGCGATCAATTGCCCTGTGTCGCTTTGCCGCAGTTTTGCCTGCCAGGCCCCCTGCTTGGTTATACTCGACGCGATCCGCCTGGAGCGCTCATCAGGAGAGCTCATGCTCGCCCCCGTACAACTACTTTCCGCGACTCGCCAGAACCTCTGGCGACTGACGTTCATCCGCACCCTGGTGCTGGCCGCCCAGGCCGGTTCGGTAGGGCTCGCCTATTGGTTCGACCTGCTGCCGCTGCCCTGGCTGGAACTGGCCGCGACCCTCGGTTGCTCGATGCTGCTGTGTGCCTTTACCGCCATACGGCTGCGCACCTCGTGGCCGGTGACCGAGCTCGAGTACGCCGTGCAACTGGCCTGCGACTTGTTTATCCACAGTGCGCTGCTGTATTTCTCGGGCGGGTCCACCAACCCGTTCGTCTCTTATTACCTGGTGCCCCTGACCATCGCTGCCGTGACCTTGCCGTGGCGCTATTCGGTGATCCTGTCGGGCATTGCGCTGACCATGTACACCTTGCTGCTGGCGCAGTTCTACCCCCTGGAAACCTTCCCGATGTACCGGGAAAAGATGCAGATCTACGGCATGTGGCTGAGTTTTGCCCTGGCGGCGGCGGTCATCACCTTCTTTGCCGCGCGCATGGCCGAAGAGTTGCGTCGCCAGGAAGAATTGCGGGCGATCCGCCGTGAAGAGGGCTTGCGCGATCAGCAACTGCTGGCCGTGGCCACCCAGGCCGCCGGCGCTGCCCATGAATTGGGCACGCCACTGGCGACCATGAGCGTGCTGATCAACGAGATGTTGCAAGACCATCATGACCCACTGCTGCGCGAGGATTTGAGCGTGCTGCAGGATCAGGTGAAGCTCTGCAAGCAGACCTTGCAGCAGTTGGTGCGCGCCGCCGAGAACAATCGCCGCTTGGCCGTGGACATGCAGGACGTCAGCGTCTGGCTCAACGAAGCGCTCGACCGCTGGCACCTGATGCGTCCGGAAGCCACTTACCGCCTGCAGCGGCGGGGGGAGGGCAGTGAGCCGCGCCTGGCGCCGCCGCCGGACCTGACCCAGGCCTTGCTCAACCTACTGAACAATGCCGCCGACGCCTGCCCGGAAGGGCTGGAAGTGACGCTGGACTGGGACGCCATCGAGCTGACCATCAGTATTCGCGACCACGGTGCCGGTGTGCCGCTGGCCATTGCCGAGCAGATCGGCAAGCCATTTTTTACCACCAAGGGCAAAGGTTTCGGCCTGGGCCTGTTTTTGAGCAAGGCCAGCGTGACACGCGCCGGCGGCTCAGTGAAACTCTATAGTCATGAGGAAGGCGGTACGCTCACCGAGCTGCGCCTGCCCCGTGCCGCACGAGGAGACGACCATGAGTGACGAGATCCAAGTCGAAGGCGAAGACCTGCCGCATTTATTGCTGGTAGACGACGACGCTACTTTCACCCGCGTCATGGCCCGCGCCATGAGCCGCCGCGGTTTTCGCGTCAGCACCGCCGGTTCCGCCGAGGAAGGCCTGGTCATTGCTCAGCAGGACCTGCCGGATTTCGCCGCGCTGGACCTGAAAATGGATGGCGATTCCGGGCTGGTGCTGCTGCCCAAGCTGCTGGAACTCGACCCGGAAATGCGCGTGGTGATCCTGACCGGTTACTCGAGCATTGCCACCGCCGTCGAGGCGATCAAGCGCGGCGCCTGCAATTACCTGTGCAAACCAGCCGATGCCGATGATGTGCTGGCCGCCTTGCTGTCCGAGCACGCCGACCTCGATACCCTGGTGCCGGAAAACCCGATGTCGGTGGACCGCCTGCAGTGGGAGCACATCCAGCGCGTCCTCACCGAGCACGAAGGCAACATCTCCGCCACGGCCCGCGCCCTGGGCATGCACCGGCGCACCCTGCAGCGCAAACTGCAGAAGCGTCCGGTTCGCCGCTGAACCGTCGCTGAACGAAAATCGCCAGCCTCCGGGACAAAATGAACCGATCACCTATGATCGGTTCCTACGTCCTGTGTTTTCTACCGAGCCTGAACCATGAATCAGAACGCTGAATATTCCGCGGTCAACGATGCGGTGCGCGGTCAGTTTTTCCGCCGTGTCTGGCAGATGATCACGCCTTATTGGCGCAGTGAAGAGAAGGGCAAGGCCTGGCTGCTGTTGATTGCGGTGATTGGCCTGTCGCTGTTCAGCGTGGCGATCTCAGTGTGGATCAACAGCTGGTACAAGGATTTCTACAACGCCCTGCAAAAGAAAGACGATGCCGCGTTCTGGAGCCTGATCCTGTATTTTTGTGGGATTGCCGCGGTGGCGATCCTGGGGGCGGTCTACCGGTTGTACCTGACCCAGATGCTGACCATCCGCTGGCGCGCCTGGCTCACCGAAAAACACTTCGCCCGCTGGCTCGGGCACAAGAACTACTACCAGCTGGAGCAGGGCGGTTACACCGACAACCCGGACCAGCGAATCTCCGAAGACCTCAACAGTTTCACCAACAATACCCTGGGCCTGGGCCTGGGGCTGATTCGCACGGTGGTCAGCCTGGTGTCGTTCTCGATCATTCTGTGGGGCGTTTCCGGCAGTATCGAGGTATTTGGCTACACCATTCCCGGCTACATGTTCTGGTGCGCCCTGCTCTACGCACTGGTGGGTAGTTGGATCACCCACTTGATCGGTCGCCGCTTGATCGGCCTGAACAACCAGCAACAACGCTTTGAAGCCGACCTGCGGTTCTCCATGGTGCGGGTCCGGGAGAATGCCGAGAGCATTGCCCTGTACAACGGCGAAGCGAATGAAAACCAGCGCTTGAGTACGCGGTTCGGCAAGGTCTGGCACAACTTCTGGGACATCATGAAAGTGTCCAAGCGCCTGACTTTCTTCACCGCCGGTTACGGGCAGATCGCGATCATCTTCCCGTTCATCGTGGCGGCGCCGCGGTATTTCTCCGGCAAGATCGAGCTGGGCGAACTGATGCAGATCAACTCGGCCTTCGGCAACGTCCAGGAGAACTTCAGCTGGTTCATCAGTGCCTACGCCGACCTGGCCGCCTGGCGTGCCACTTGTGACCGGTTGCTGAGTTTCCGCCAGGCGATGAGCGAAAACGAAGCGCGTGTGCCGGCCATCGACGTTCAACAAGAAGGCGCCGAGTTGCAGGTGCAGGAGGTGGGCCTGGACCTGGCGGATGGTCGTCATCTGCTGACCAGTGCCGACATGACCGTGGAGCAGGGCGACAGGCTGATGCTCAGCGGTCGCTCCGGCAGCGGCAAAAGTACTCTGCTGCGGGCCATGGGCGGCTTATGGCCGGCCGGACATGGGGCTATTCGCTTGCCGAATGCGCGGTACCTGTTTCTGCCGCAGAAACCTTACCTGCCGATTGGCACCCTGCGTGAAGCCTTGAGTTATCCACAGTCTGGCGATACCTACCCGCACGAGCGCTATGTACAGGTGCTGGAAACCTGTCGTTTGCCCCACCTGGTGCCACGCCTGGATGAAGCCAACCACTGGCAGCGCATGCTGTCGCCGGGTGAACAGCAGCGTCTGGCGTTCGCCCGTGCGCTGCTTTATGCACCGCAATGGCTGTACATGGATGAAGCCACTTCGGCGATGGACGAAGAAGACGAGGCCACGCTGTACCAGGCGCTGATCGATCAACTGCCGGGCTTGAGCATCGTCAGCGTCGGTCATCGCAGCAGCCTGAAGCGGTTCCATCCGCGCCATGTGCGGATCGACAACGGCCACCTGCTGGAGCAGACCGTGCCGGCCTGATCCCACTGAAAATGTAGGTCAACAGTGATCGTACAACCGCCCTGCGCTATGATGTGCGTATCACTGCTTGCCTGAGATTGATCTTGACCATGGAAAACCCGATCGACGTCCCTCGTCTGCCCCGCAAGCGCCGTAGCCTCGCCCAGGAACTGGTGACGGTGCTGTCCGAGCAGATTCGCGACGGCTTGCTCAAGCGTGGCGACAAGTTACCCACCGAGTCGGCGATCATGGAGGCCCATGGCGTCAGCCGCACCGTGGTCCGTGAAGCGATCTCGCGCCTGCAGGCGGCGGGGCAGGTGGAAACCCGCCACGGGATCGGCACCTTTGTGCTCGACACACCGAGCCCCAGTGGATTTCGCATCGACCCGGCCACCGTGGTCACCCTGCGTGACGTGCTGGCGGTACTGGAGTTGCGCATCAGCCTGGAGGTCGAGTCTGCCGGGTTGGCCGCGCAACGCCGCAGCCCCGAGCAACTGGCCCTGATGCGGGCGGCGCTGGATGCGCTGAATGAAAGCGCCGCCCATGCCGGTGACGCCGTGGCCTCGGACTTCCAGTTCCACCTGCAGATTGCCCTGGCCACCGGCAATCGCTACTTCACCGACATCATGACCCACCTGGGCACCAGCATCATCCCGCGTACCCGTCTCAATTCGGCACGCCTGGCCCACGATGACCACCAGCACTACATGAGCCGCCTGGCCCGTGAGCACGATGAAATCTATGACGCCATCGCGCGCCAGGATTCGGATGCAGCCCGTGCCGCCATGCGCCTGCACCTGACCAACAGCCGGGAGCGGCTGCGCCATGCCCACGAAGAGGCCCAGGCCCAGCGCGGCTAGGCAGCACGGCACGACCCGCAGTGGGCGCAACGCCCACTGTTGCGAGGCCAGCACCGGCATGACCGATGTTGGCCGTAAGACATCCTATAACAGAAAACGCCGGCGCGCTGACTAGCTGCGCCGGGGATGTTTTTTGCTTTTTCATTTATCAGATTTAAATCAATGACTTAGTAATAAATCTAGACCTCCTGAAGGGCTGGCTTGGCCTATGGAGGATGAAATGCAGTTGACGGTTACATTTTAAGTTGTACGATGACATACAACATCAGCATGACGCTGAGCGGCTTTCATCACAACGTGCTACTTAGGGTGTTCGAATAATGAATCCACAAGAACTGAAGTCCATCCTCTCTTCCGGCCTGCTGTCTTTCCCGGTGACTGACTTTAATGCCCAGGGCGACTTCAACCGCGCTGGCTACATCAAGCGCCTGGAATGGCTGGCCCCGTATGGCGCCTCGGCCCTGTTCGCCGCCGGTGGCACCGGCGAGTTTTTCTCCCTGGCCGCCAGCGAATACTCGGAAATCATCAAGACTGCGGTCGACACCTGTGAAACCAGCGTGCCGATCCTGGCGGGCGTCGGTGGTTCCACCCGCCAGGCCATCGAATACGCTCAAGAAGCCGAGCGCCTGGGCGCCAAGGGCTTGTTGCTGCTGCCGCACTACCTGACGGAAGCCAGCCAGGACGGCGTTGCCGCCCACGTTGAAGCCGTGTGCAAATCGGTGAAGATCGGTGTGGTGGTCTACAACCGTAACGTTTGCCGCCTGACCGCGCCGCTGCTCGAGCGCCTGGCCGAACGCTGCCCGAACCTGATCGGCTACAAGGACGGCCTGGGTGATATCGAGTTGATGGTGTCGATCCGTCGCCGCCTCGGTGATCGCTTCAGCTACCTCGGCGGCCTGCCGACCGCAGAAGTCTACGCCGCAGCCTACAAGGCCCTGGGTGTACCGGTGTATTCGTCGGCGGTGTTCAACTTCATCCCGAAAACGGCGATGGACTTCTACCGCGCCGTTGCCCGTGAAGATCACGCCACCGTCGGCAAAATCATCGATGACTTCTTCCTGCCGTACCTGGATATCCGTAACCGCAAGGCCGGTTACGCCGTGAGCATCGTCAAGGCCGGCGCGAAAATCTCCGGGTACGACGCAGGTCCTGTGCGTGCCCCGCTGACCGATCTGCTGCCAGAAGAATACGAAGCCTTGGCCGCCTTGATCGACAAGCAAGGTGCCCAGTAACACATCGATTAAACCAGGCCGCTGAGTAATCAGCGGCCTTTTGCGTAAGGAGATTGCCGTGGCAGACGTAAAACGATTCGACAACTACATCGCTGGCCAATGGGTTGCCGGTGCTGACTATTCAGCCAACATCAACCCCTCGGACCTGTCCGATGTGGTGGGCGAATACGCCAAGGCCGACCTGGCCCAAGTGAACGCCGCCATCGATGCCGCACGCGCTGCATTCCCGGCCTGGTCGACTTCAGGTATCCAGGCCCGCAGCGATGCGCTGGACAAAGTCGGTAGCGAAATCCTCGCGCGTCGCGAAGAACTCGGCACCCTGCTGGCGCGCGAAGAGGGCAAGACCCTGCCCGAGGCCATTGGCGAGGTGTCCCGCGCGGGCAACATCTTCAAGTTTTTTGCCGGTGAATGCCTGCGTCTGTCCGGCGACTACCTGCCGTCCGTCCGCCCGGGGGTCAACGTTGAAGTCACCCGCGAAGCCCTTGGCGTGGTCGGCCTGATCACCCCGTGGAACTTCCCGATTGCCATCCCGGCGTGGAAAATCGCCCCAGCCCTGGCTTATGGCAACTGTGTGGTGCTCAAGCCGGCCGACCTGGTCCCGGGTTGCGCCTGGGCGCTGGCGGAAATCATTGCCCGTGCCGGTTTCCCGGCCGGGGTGTTCAACCTGGTGATGGGCAGCGGTCGTGTGGTGGGCGAGGCGCTGGTCAACAGCCCGAAAGTCGACGGCATCAGCTTTACCGGCTCGGTGGGTGTAGGCCGGCAGATCGCGCTCAACTGTGTTTCGCGCCAGGCCAAGGTGCAGCTGGAAATGGGGGGCAAGAACCCGCAGGTCATTCTCGATGACGCCGACTTGCAGCAGGCGGTCGAGTTGTCGGTGCAGAGCGCGTTCTACTCCACCGGCCAGCGCTGCACGGCTTCGAGCCGGTTGATTGTCACTGCCGGGATTCACGACCGGTTCGTCGCGGCCATGGCTGAGCGGATGCAGTCGATCAAGGTCGGCCACGCGCTGCAGTCCGGCACCGACATGGGCCCGGTGGTGTCCCAGGCCCAGCTTGAACAGGACTTGAAATACATCGACATCGGCCAGTCCGAAGGTGCGCGCCTGGTCAGCGGCGGAGCGCTGGTGACCTGCGACACCGAAGGCTACTTCCTTGCCCCGACGCTGTTTGCCGACAGCGAAGCGGGCATGCGCATCAGCCGTGAAGAAATCTTCGGCCCGGTGGCCAACATCGTGCGGGTCACCGATTACGAGGCGGCGCTGGCCATGGCCAACGACACCGAGTTCGGCTTGTCGGCAGGTATCTGCACCACCTCGCTGAAGCACGCCAACCACTTCAAACGCCACTCCCAGGCTGGGATGGTGATGGTCAACCTGCCGACCGCCGGCGTGGATTACCACGTTCCGTTTGGTGGGCGAAAAGGTTCATCCTATGGATCTCGTGAGCAAGGTCGCTATGCACAAGAGTTTTACACGGTCGTAAAAACTTCTTACATCGGATCGTAACCCGCTGCACCGCGGTATCCGGGTCCACCGGATACCGCACTGACAGATTCACCCGCGCATAAAAATAATCAGTGGCAGTACACGTACAGGCAAGCGACCAAGCCGGGCCACTATCGCCATCGCAGGCTTCAGCCTGCAGAAAGACCACGGCATCGACCCGGTCACCCTCGGTTATATCTTTTCCGCATTCGGTTGTGCCTACGTGGCCGGGCAAATTCCTGGTGGCTGGCTGAAGGTGATCTACAGCCCGCGCCAGCATCCGATGAGCCTGCTCGCGAAGACGCCGAAGTCTTCTGTGGCTTATCATTAGGCCCCTAACGACGCCCTCAAGGTTCACCCGGCATGCTGGCCATCTTTCTCGAAACCCTGAACATCACCGCGCCGGTGTTTGCCATGCTGTTTCTGGGTGTGCTGCTCAAGCGCATCCGCTGGATCGACGACAACTTTATCCACGTCGCTTCGTCGCTGGTGTTCAACGTCACCATGCCGGCGCTGTTGTTCCTCGGGATCCTGCACGCCGACCTGCACGCCGCATTAAAACCGGCGCTGCTGATCTACTTCGCCCTCGCCACCCTGGCCAGCTTTGCCCTGGCCTGGGGCTGGGCGATTGTTCGTTGCCCCCGTGAAGACCGGGGGATCTACACCCAAGGGGCGTTTCGCGGCAACAACGGGGTCATCGGCCTGGCGTTGGCCGCGAGCATGTATGGCGACTACGGCATCTCCCTGGGCGCGATCCTCGCGGCGTTGGTGATCCTGCTCTACAACACCCTGTCGACCATCGTGCTGGCGGTGTACAGCCCGGTGATCAAGTCGGACCCCTGGAGCATCTGCAAAAGTGTGTTCAGCAACCCGCTGATCATCAGCGTGATCAGCGCGGCACCCTTTGCCTACTTCCAGATTGGCTTGCCCGGCTGGCTGGAGACGTCCGGCAGTTACCTGGCGCAGATGACCCTGCCGCTGGCCTTGATCTGCATTGGCGGCACGCTCTCGATGGCAGCGCTGCGCAAAAGCGGAAACATGGCCTTGAGCTCAAGCCTGGTGAAGATGATCGGCCTGCCGGTCCTGGCCACGCTGGGTGCCTGGCTGTGGGGCTTTCGCGGCGCGGAATTGGGGATTTTGTTCCTGTATTTTGGCAGCCCGACCGCCGCCGCCAGTTTTGTCATGGCCCGGGCGGCCAATGGCAATCATGAGCTGGCGGCGGCGATCATTGTCATCACTACCGTGATGGCGGCGGTGACCACTAACGTCGGGATCTTCCTGCTGCAGTGGGGCGGCTGGATCTGAAGCGCAGGTTCACTTCAATGCAGCAGGGTCATTCAGGCTTCTGGTAGCTGTCGATCACTTCCTGCGCGGCGCGGAAGGCTTCCATCACCGCCGGCACGCCGGCGTAGACCGCGCAATGCATCAGGGTTTCGCGAATCTCGTCCACCGTGCAACCGTTGTTCAGCGCCCCGCGTACGTGTCCCTTGAGTTCCTGTGGGCACTTGAGCGAGGTGAGGGCGGCGAGGGTGATCAGGCTGCGGGTTTTCAACTCCAGGCCGCCACGGTTCCACACCGCCCCCCAGGCGTGTTCATTGACGAACTCCTGGAACGGTCGGGTCAGGTCGGTGGCATTGCCCATGGAGCGGTCGACGAAGGCGTCGCCCATGACCTGGCGGCGGACTTCGATACCGGTAGGTTTGCTGGAGTTTGCGGAGTCGGTCATGGCGATTCTCTTTTGTTGTGTTGGCGGCGCCAGGCGCGCACCGATGTGAACAGTAAAAAAGCCAGCAGGGCCGGCAAGACGAAAACCAGCATCAGTTGTTCCAGCTTGCCGGCCAGCGGCATGCCGGTGGTGAACGACACCACATGCAGCCCGTATGCCAGGTACAGGGCAAGGAACAACAGGCCCTCGGCGCGGGTGATGCGGTAGCCGGAATAGAACACGGGCAAGCACAGCAGGGTGACACCGAGCATCACCGGCAGATCGAAATCCAGGGCATTGGGTGAGACCGACAGCGGCGCCGGCGCCACCAGGGCGGTGATCCCCAGGACCCCCAGCAGGTTGAACAGGTTGCCGCCGATCACGTTGCCCACGGCGATGTCTCGCTGGCCGCGCAGCGCGGCAATCAGCGAGGTGGCGAACTGGGGCAGGGAGGTGCTGACGGCGACGATGGTCAGACCAATGATGCGCTCGGACAAGCCCAGTTCACTGGCCAATGCCACCGTCGCGCCGAGCAGCAAGTGGCCGGCGAACACCAGCAGGCCCAGTCCGGCGAGCATCAGCAGGGCGCTGCTCAACCAGGGCGCGCGCGCCGCGTCGGTTGTCGGCCGAGGCGGGCCGCCGGTGGGCCGCGACTGGCGCCACAGCAGACCCAGGTACAGCGCCAGCGCAGCCAGCAGCACACCCCCATCGAGGGCGCTCAGTTGTTCGTTCCAGGCCAGGGCGAGCAGCAGCAGGCTGGCACCGATCAGCAATGGGATGTCGAGGCGTACCAGTTGCCGGGCAACCCGCAAGGGGATGATCAGCGCCGACAGGCCGAGGGTCACCAGGATGTTGAAGATGTTGCTGCCGATCACGCTGCCGACGGCGATGTCGGTGCTGTGTCCGAGGGCGGCTTGCAGGCTCACGGCCATCTGCGGCGCGCTGCTGCCGAACGCGACCATGCTCAGGCCGATGATCAGCGGCCGGACCCTGAGGTGAGCCGCCAGGCGCACGGCCGCGCGCACCAGCAACTCGGCACCGGCGATCAGCAAGAGCAGGGCGCAGAGCAGTTGCAGCACGTTCGGCAGGGGTAATTGGGCTAATCCGGAAATGGTCGCGGCTCCCGGTCAGTTGTTCAAGGCTTGCACGCGAACCCGTGCAGTGCCGCTGCGCAGCATGCCCAGCTTGTCGGCGGCACCGCGTGACACGTCGATCAGGCGGCCACGGATATGGGGGCCGCGGTCATTGATACGGACCACCACACTCTTGTCGTTTTTCAGGTTGGTGACCTTCACCCGTGTGCCGAAGGGCAACCGGCGGTGGGCGGCGGTCATGGCGTACTGGTCAAACGGTTCGCCGCTGGCGGTGCGTTTGCCGTGGTGTTTGGCGCCGTAGTAGGACGCGGTTCCGGTTTCGTCGTAGCCCCGGGGGTCTACGTCGTGGCTGGCACAGCCGGCCAGCAGGGAGAGCAGGGCGCAGGCGCTAAGCAGACGTTTCATTTAAAGGAACCCTGCAACAAGTGTGGGAGCTGCGTCTGCTCGCGATGGCGATTGGGCAGTCAACGCAAGGTTGAATGCCCAATCGCCATCGCGAGCAAGCTCGCTCCCACAGGGAGGGGAGCCAGTTTTGACTGCTGGCTCCATTGTTATCAGCCTTCGAGTTTGCTTTTCAGCAGTTCGTTGACCTGTTGCGGGTTGGCCTTGCCTTTGGAGGCTTTCATGGCCTGGCCGACGAAGAAGCCGAACATCTTGCCGCGTTTGGCTTCGTCTGCCGCGCGGTACTGTTCAACCTGCTCGGCATTGGCCGCGAGCATTTCATCGAGCACGGCCGAGATCGCGCCGCTGTCGGTGACTTGCTTGAGGCCGCGCTTGTCGATGATCTCGTCGCTGCTGCCTTCACCGTTGGCCATGGCTTCGAACACAGTCTTGGCGATCTTGCCGGAGATGGTGTTGTCCTTGATCCGCAACAGCATGCCGCCCAGTTGCTCGGCCGATACCGGTGCTGCGTCGATTTCCAGGCCTTGCTTGTTCAGCAGGCTGCCCAGTTCAACCATGACCCAGTTGGCCGCCAGTTTGGCGTCTCCGGCAATGCTCACCACTTTTTCGAAGTAGTCGGCTTGTTCGCGGCTCGACGCCAGGACGCTGGCATCGTAGACCGACAGGCCGAACTGCTCCTGGAAGCGCTCGCGTTTTTGCGGCGGCAATTCAGGCAGGGTGGCGCGGATATCGTTGAGGTACGCGTCCTCGAGCACCACCGGCAACAGGTCCGGATCGGGGAAGTAACGGTAGTCGTTGGCTTCCTCTTTGCTGCGCATGGCGCGGGTTTCGTCTTTGTTCGGATCGTACAGGCGCGTCTGCTGGATCACCTTGCCGCCGTCTTCGATCAGTTCGATCTGGCGACGCACTTCGGTGTTGATCGCCTTCTCGATGAAACGGAACGAGTTGACGTTCTTGATCTCGCAGCGGGTGCCGTACTCGACCTGGCCTTTGGGCCGCACCGACACGTTGCAGTCGCAACGCAGCGAGCCTTCGGCCATGTTGCCGTCGCAGATGCCCAGGTAACGGACCAGCGCATGGATCGTCTTGACGTAGGCCACGGCTTCCTTGGCGCTGCGCATGTCCGGCTCGGAAACGATCTCCAGCAGCGGGGTGCCGGCACGGTTCAGGTCGATGCCGGTGGCACCGTTGAATTCTTCGTGCAGGCTCTTGCCAGCATCTTCTTCCAGGTGCGCGCGGGTCACGCCGACACGTTTGATGGTGCCGTCTTCCAGAGGGATATCCAGGTAGCCCTTGCCGACGATCGGCAACTCCATCTGGCTGATCTGGTAGCCCTTGGGCAGGTCCGGGTAGAAGTAGTTCTTGCGGGCGAACACGCTGTGCTGGCCGATTTCGGCGTCAATCGCCAGGCCGAACATCACCGCCATGCGCACCGCTTCCTGGTTCAGCACCGGCAGTACGCCGGGCATGCCCAGGTCTACCAGGCTGGCCTGGGTGTTCGGTTCGGAACCGAAGGTGGTGGCGCTGCCGGAGAAAATCTTCGATTGGGTGGCGAGCTGGGTATGAATCTCCAGCCCGATCACAACTTCCCATTGCATGTGTTTCTCCTCAGAAGCCTGTCGGGGTGCGGGTGTGCCAGTCAGTGTTCAACTGATACTGGTGCGCAACGTTGAGCAAGCGGCCTTCCTGGAAATACGGGGCGAGCAGTTGCACGCCGACCGGCAAGCCATCGACAAAACCGGCGGGCATCGACAGGCCAGGCAGGCCCGCGAGGTTGGCGGTGATGGTGTAGACGTCTTCCAGGTACGCAGCGACCGGGTCGCTGTTCTTGGCGCCGAGTTTCCAGGCCGGGTTGGGCGTGGTGGGGCCGAGGATGATGTCGACCTCATTGAAGGCGGCCATGAAGTCGTTCTTGACCAGGCGACGGATCTTTTGCGCCTTCAGGTAGTAGGCGTCGTAGTAACCGGCGGACAGGGCATAGGCACCGACCATGATCCGGCGCTGGACTTCGGCACCAAAACCTTCGCCGCGCGAACGTTTGTACAGGTCGGTCAGGTCTTTCGGGTCTTCGCAGCGGTAGCCGAACCGCACGCCGTCGAAACGCGACAGGTTGGACGAGGCTTCGGCGGGGGCGATCACGTAGTACGCCGCAATGGCGGGCTGCATGTTCGGCAGGCTGATTTCCTTGACCACTGCGCCGAGCTTTTGCAGCTCCTTGACGCTGTTGTGGATCAGTTCGGCGATGCGCGGGTCGAGACCTTCGCTGAAGTACTCCTTCGGCACGCCGATGCGCAGGCCCTGCAGCGAGCCGTTGAGGCTGGCGCTGTAGTCCGGCACGGGTTCGTCGATGCTGGTGGAGTCGTTCGCATCGAAGCCGGCCATACCTTGCAACAAAATTGCGCAGTCTTCAGCGGTGCGGGCCAACGGGCCACCCTGATCGAGGCTGGAGGCGTAGGCGATCATGCCCCAGCGCGAAACACGACCGTACGTCGGCTTCAGCCCGGTGAGGTTGGTGAAGGCTGCCGGCTGTCGGATAGATCCACCGGTGTCGGTGGCGGTGGCCGCTGGCAGCAGGCGGGCGGCAACGGCGGCGGCCGAACCACCGGAAGAGCCGCCTGGCACGTGCTCCAGGTTCCACGGGTTCTTCACGGCGCCGTAGTAGCTCGACTCGTTGGCCGAGCCCATGGCGAATTCGTCCATGTTGGTCTTGCCCAGGGTCACGGCGCCGGCGGCGGCCAGCTTGGCGACCACGGTGGCGTCGTACGGGGCCTTGAAGTTGTCGAGCATCTTCGAGCCGCAGCTGGTGCGGATACCCTGGGTGCAGAACAGGTCCTTGTGGGCGATCGGCGCGCCCAACAAGGCCCCGGTCTCACCCTTGGCGCGGCGTGCGTCGGCGGCTTGCGCCTGCTGCAGCGCCAGCTCTTCGGTGAGGCTGATGAAACTGTTGAGCTGCGGGTCCAGTTGGGCGATACGCGCCAGCAGGACACGGGTCAGCTCTTCGGAGGAAAACTTCTTGTCGGCGAGTCCGCGGGCGATCTCGGCCAGAGTCAATTGATGCATTGCAGGCTCTTTCCCTTTAGTCGATGACTTTCGGAACCAGGTACAGGCCGTTTTCGACCGCTGGTGCGATGGACTGATAGGCCTCGCGGTGATTGGACTCGGTGACAACGTCTGCACGCAGGCGCTGGCTGGCTTCCAGGGGGTGGGCCAGCGGTTCGATACCGTCGGTATCGACCGCCTGCATTTCGTCGACCAGCCCGAGAATGCTGTTCAGGGCCGAAGTGATATGTGGAAGATCGGCTTCATTGAGGCCAAGACAGGCCAAATGAGCGATTTTTTCCACGTCGGAGCGTTCAAGCGCCATGGGATTCTCCAGTGGAAAACAAAACGGAGGTCGTCCGTGTGTTAGATTGTCGGAACACTACCGCATTTCTACGGTCATAAGGCCGCGATTGTGGGGGTTGGTGCACGGAAAAGCTGCCAATTTAACATATTGGCGCCTTGCCCAAAATCCCTGTCGTTGTTAGAGTTTGCCGCACTTTTTTACCCACGCGTTGCCTAGGGTCCCTTCCCCATGTTCAAGAAACTGCGTGGCATGTTTTCCAGCGATCTTTCCATTGACCTGGGCACTGCCAACACCCTTATTTACGTGCGCGAGCGCGGTATCGTCCTGAATGAGCCATCGGTTGTGGCCATTCGGACGCACGGTAACCAGAAAAGTGTTGTTGCTGTCGGCACCGAGGCCAAGCGCATGCTGGGTCGTACGCCGGGCAACATTGCTGCCATTCGTCCGATGAAAGACGGCGTAATCGCCGACTTCAGCGTCTGCGAAAAGATGCTGCAGTACTTTATCAACAAGGTTCACGAAAACAGCTTTTTGCAGCCAAGTCCTCGTGTGTTGATCTGCGTTCCTTGCAAATCCACCCAGGTTGAGCGTCGTGCCATCCGTGAGTCGGCCCTGGGGGCTGGTGCCCGTGAAGTATTCCTGATCGAAGAGCCAATGGCGGCTGCGATCGGTGCCGGCCTGCCGGTTGAAGAAGCGCGCGGTTCGATGGTGGTCGATATCGGTGGCGGTACCACTGAAATCGCGCTGATCTCCCTCAATGGTGTGGTCTACGCCGAATCCGTACGGGTTGGTGGCGACCGCTTCGACGAAGCCATCATCACCTACGTGCGCCGCAACTACGGCAGCCTGATCGGTGAATCCACCGCTGAGCGCATCAAGCAGGAAATCGGGACTGCCTACCCGGGCGGTGAAGTACGCGAAGTCGATGTTCGCGGCCGTAACCTGGCTGAAGGCGTTCCACGTGCCTTTACCCTGAACTCCAATGAAGTGCTCGAAGCCCTGCAAGAGTCCCTGGCGACTATCGTGCAGGCGGTCAAGAGCGCGCTGGAGCAATCGCCGCCAGAGCTGGCGTCCGATATCGCCGAGCGTGGCCTGGTGCTGACCGGTGGTGGCGCCTTGCTGCGTGACCTCGACAAGCTGCTGGCCCAGGAAACCGGCCTGCCGGTGATCGTCGCCGAAGACCCGCTGACCTGTGTTGCTCGCGGCGGTGGCCGTGCATTGGAAATGATGGATAAGCACACCATGGATCTGCTCTCCAGCGAGTAAGTTCGCCGGACGCCTCTATGCTGTTCACGCACAGGCAGCACTTTGCAGTGCTGCCTGTTGGCGTTTATCTTCTGTCAGTCTGCATCCAGGCCGGTTTGATGCCGTATGAATAAACAGAACATTTGCCTGGGAGGAGCGGCTTATTAAACCGCTTTTCACCAAGGGCCCCTCATTGGGCGTGCGCTTTCTGGTGCTGGCTGTGCTATCGGTCGCCTTGATGGTGGTGGATGCCCGTTTTGACGTTCTCAAGCCTGCGCGCAGTCAGATGTCGCGGGTCTTGATGGACGCCTATTGGGTCACCGACCTGCCTGAGCGTTTATGGCAAGGCGTGAGCAGTCAGTTTGGCAGCCGCACCGAGCTGGTCGCCGAAAACGAGAAACTCAAGACCGAAAACCTGCTGTTGCAGGGGCGCATGCAGAAGCTGGCGGCCCTGACCGAGCAGAACGTTCGGCTGCGCGAGTTGCTCAACTCCTCCGCACTGGTCAATGAAAAGGTCGAAGTGGCCGAGTTGATCGGCGTCGACCCCAACCCGTTCACCCATCGCATCATCATTAACAAAGGTGAGCGTGACGGCGTGGTGCTGGGGCAGCCAGTGCTCGATGCCCGGGGCCTGATGGGCCAGGTGGTGGAGCTGATGCCCTACACCTCGCGGGTGTTGCTGCTGACCGACACCACCCACAGCATTCCGGTGCAGGTCAACCGTAACGGCTTGCGCGCCATCGCCAGCGGTACCGGCAACCCAGAGCGTCTGGAGTTGCGGCACGTGGCGGACACCGCGGACATCAAGGAAGGCGACCTGCTGGTCAGCTCTGGCCTGGGCCAGCGTTTCCCGGCGGGCTACCCGGTGGCCACGGTCAAGGAAGTGATCCACGACTCGGGCCAGCCGTTCGCCATTGTGCGGGCCGTGCCGACGGCGGCGCTCAATCGCAGCCGCTACATGCTGCTGGTCTTCAGCGACGGTCGTACCCCGGAAGAGCGTGCCAACGAAGCCGCGCAAGCCCAGGATGTGCAGGATCAGCATGCCGGCAGTGCCGTCGTCGTACCGGCGCCAGCACCTGCGGCTGCACCGCCGGTGGCGGCACCCGCGGCACCGGTCGCAGCTCCCGTGACTGCGCCCAAGCCAGTCGCCCCCAAGCCGCCCGCGGCCACACCCGCAGCCACGACCCGGGGTAGAGAATAATGACCAGTACCCGCTCCCGTAATGGCTGGATCATCTGGCTGACATTCGCCATCGGCTTGCTGCTCAGCGTCGTGCCCTTTCCCCATGTCGAGATCTTGCGTCCGATGTTCCTCGCCTTGCCACTGGCCTACTGGGCCTTGGAAATGCCGCAGAAAGTCGGGATGCTCAGTGCCTTCTGCCTGGGGATCGCCCAGGACGTACTGTTTGGCACGTTGCTGGGGCACAACGCGTTGATCCTGACCCTGATCACCTTTTTGATCCTGACCCTGCAACAGCGGGTGCGGATGTTCCCGATGTGGCAGCAGAGCCTGGTGATCATGGTGATCCTGGGGCTCGCGCAGTTACTGCAACTGTGGCTCAGCGCCCTGACCGGTAACCGGCAGACGCTGGCGGTGCTCTTGCCGGCGTTGATCAGCGCGTTGCTCTGGCCCTGGGTCAGCTTCGGATTGCGTGGGTTGAGCCGCCGCTTCAAAATCAATTAATTCGGTCAGGCATTTGCCCGCACCTCGACAGGGAGATGTCTTGATGATTGCGCTCTACCTTGCCTCAGGTTCGCCACGCCGCCGTGAGCTGCTGACGCAGATCGGCGTGCCGTTTACCGCCATCAGCGCGGACATCGATGAAACCCCTCTGACTGACGAGTCCCCTGCGGCCTATGTCGAGCGCCTGGCGCGCGGCAAGGCCCGGGCGGGTTACGCCGCGCTCACGGTCGAGCAATCTGCCGGCCCGGCATGTGTGCTGGGTGCCGACACCGCCGTGGTGCTCGATGGCCGGATTCTTGGCAAACCACGGGATCAAGCCGAGGCGCAGGCGATGTTGCTGGGCCTGGCCGGGCGCGAGCATGAAGTGCTGACCGCCATTGCCCTGCTCGATGGCCAGCGTTGCGAGTCGCGCGTGGTGCGCAGCCTGGTGCGCTTTCGTCCCATCGACCAGGCCGAGGCCAGCGCCTACTGGGCCAGCGGCGAACCCCTGGACAAGGCTGGTGGCTACGGTATTCAAGGGCTCGGGGCGGTCTTCGTCAGCGGGCTCAATGGCAGCTACTCCGCCGTGGTTGGCCTGCCCCTGTGCGAAACCTGCGAGCTGCTCGGCCATTTCGGCATACCCTGTTGGCAAACCCTTATCGCGCGCTCTGCGCCGTACTGACTTGATGCGGCCATAATCGTGAACATGCCTGAACGAGATCCTGCCATGAGTGAAGAGATTCTGATCAACATCACGCCGATGGAATCCCGCGTGGCGGTGGTCGAAAACGGTGTCCTGCAAGAGGTGCACGTCGAGCGTACCCAGAAGCGCGGCATCGTCGGCAACATTTACAAAGGCAAGGTCGTGCGGGTTCTGCCGGGGATGCAGGCGGCGTTCGTCGATATCGGGTTGGATCGCGCCGCGTTCATCCACGCCTCGGAAATCTCCCTGCGCGAGGGGCCGGCGGTCGAGAGCATCAGCGCCCTGGTGCATGAAGGCCAGAGCCTGGTGGTGCAGGTCACCAAGGACCCGATCGGCTCCAAAGGTGCACGCCTGACCACCCAACTGTCGATTCCTTCGCGCTACCTGGTGTACATGCCGCGCACCGCCCATGTCGGTATTTCGCTGAAGATCGAGGACGAAGCCGAGCGCGAGCGCCTCAAGCAGGTGGTCACCGATTGCGTGGCCAAGGAAGGCATCAAGGAAGCCGGCGGCTTCATCCTGCGCACCGCTGCCGAAGGCGCGGGTGGCGACGAGATCCTCATGGATATCCGCTACCTGCGGCGCCTGTGGGACCAGATCGGCGCGCAGATCAAGACCGTCGGTGCGCCTAACGTGATCTACGAAGACCTCGGCCTGGCCCTGCGTACCCTGCGCGACCTGGTCAGCCCGAAGATCGAGAAGATCCGCATCGACTCGCGGGAAACCTTCCAGAAGACCACGCAGTTCGTCGCCGAATTGATGCCGGAAATTGCCGACCGCCTCGAGCACTACCCCGGCGAGCGGCCGATCTTTGACCTGTATGGCGTCGAAGACGAAATCCAGAAAGCCCTGGAGCGCAAGGTGCCGCTCAAGTCCGGCGGCTACCTGGTGGTCGACCCGGCAGAGGCGATGAGCACCATCGACGTCAACACCGGTGCATTCGTCGGGCACCGCAACCTCGAAGAGACTATCTTCAAGACTAACCTGGAAGCGGCGACCGCGATTGCCCGGCAACTGCGCCTGCGCAACCTGGGCGGGATCATCATCATCGACTTCATCGACATGGAAGATGAAGAGCACCAGCGCCAGGTGCTGCGCACGCTGGAGAAGCAACTGGAGCGTGATCACGCCAAGACCAACATCATCGGGATCACCGAGTTGGGCCTGGTGCAGATGACGCGCAAGCGCACCCGTGAAAGCCTCGAGCAGGTCCTGTGCGAGCCCTGCAGCAGTTGCCAGGGCCGGGGCAAGCTCAAGACGCCAGAAACCGTGTGCTATGAGATCTTCCGCGAGATCCTGCGCGAAGCCCGGGCCTATCAGGCCGAAGGTTATCGGGTGCTGGCCAACCAGAAAGTGGTCGACCGGCTGCTGGACGAAGAGTCGGGCAACGTCGCCGAGCTGGAAGGGTTTATCGGGCGCACCATCCGGTTCCAGGTAGAGACCATGTACTCCCAGGAACAATACGACGTGGTGTTGCTCTGAATCGCTGCGTAGTGCGGCTGATGGCAGGTCTGCACTCGCGAAACCTGTTTTCCATGGGAACCCACTGACATGGAACGTCTGATCCGCATTCTGGGCACGCTGACCCGCTGGGGGCTGGGGCTTTGCGCGTTGCTGCTGGTGCTGGTCGCGCTCTACGTCAACCTGGGGCGGGAATTGTTTCCGCTGGTGGCCGAGTATCGGACCGAGGTCGAGACCAAAGCCCGTGAAGCGCTCGGCATGCCCCTGCAGATCGGCAGCCTGGAAGGGCGCTGGAGCGGCATGTCGCCGGTCCTGTTGGCCCACGATGTAACGGTCGGGGAGGGCGTCAATGCCCTGCACCTGGACCAGGTGCGGGTGGTGCCCAATGTCTGGGACAGCCTGCTGTCGCAGGCGGTGCGCATCCAGCACCTGGAACTCAATGGCCTGAAGATCAGCCTCAAGGAAGGTGCCGACGGCCAATGGTCGCTCGAAGGCCTGCCGGTGCAGCAAGACAAGCCGCTGGACCCCGAGCAACTGCTCAACCAGATGCAGAGGGTTGCCCAGCTGTCGGTGCTCGACAGCCAGATCACTCTGCAGCCACTGGACCAGCCGCCGCTGGCCCTGACCTACGTTGGCCTGAACCTCAAGACGGGCAGCAGCCGGCAGCGCCTCGACGCGCGGTTGACCTTGCCCGACGGCCAACCGCTGGCCATGAGCCTGCGCAGCCGGATTCGCGCCAGCCAATGGAAAGACGCCGAGGTCGACGCCTACCTGAGCCTGCCGCAAAGTGATTGGGCGCGCTGGCTGCCAGCGAGAATCACCCAGCAATGGCAGTTTTCCCAGATCAGGGCTGGGGGCGAGTTGTGGGCAACCTGGGGCAAGGGCGCCTTGCAAAGGGCCGCGGTCCGCCTCAATGCCCCGCAATTCAAGGGCGCCTACGCCGAGCGCAAGCCGGTGCAGATCAACAATCTGGCGCTCAATGGCTATTTCCAGCGCAGCGCCGAAGGTTTCAGGCTGAGCCTGGACTCGTTGGCCCTGAACCTGGGTGAAACCCGCTGGGAAACCCGCCTGCAATTGCAGCAGACCGCCAGCACGGATAAAGCCCAGGAACTCTGGCACCTGGAGGCCGATCGCCTCGACCTGACCCCCATCACCCCGATCCTCAATGCCCTGGGGCCACTGCCCGAAGGGGTTGCCACGGCGGTGGAGCGACTCAAGGTCACCGGTACCTTGCGCAACGTATTGCTCGATATCCGCCCCGAAGCCACCGACGACAGCAAATTCAGCTTCGCCGCCAATCTGCAGCAGGTCGGCTTTGATGCCTATCACGGTGCGCCCGCGGCCCGTAACGTGTCCGGGAGCATCAGCGGCGACCTCGGGCAGGGCGAGCTGCGCATGGACAGCAAGGATTTCTCCCTGCACCTGGACCCGATCTTCGCCAAGCCATGGCAGTACATCCAGGCCAACGCGCGGTTGACCTGGAAGCTCGACAAGCAAGGCTTCACCTTGATTGCGCCGTACCTGAAGGTGCTGGGAGAAGAGGGCAAGATTGCCGGTGATTTCCTGATCCGCCTGCACTTCGATCCCGCCCAGGAAGACTACATGGACCTGCGGGTCGGCCTGCTGGAGGGAGACGGGCGCTACACCGCCAAGTACTTGCCCACGGTCCTCAGTCCCGGCTTGGACGAATGGCTGCGCACCGCCATTCTCAAGGGCGCGGTCGATGAGGGGTTCTTCCAGTACCAGGGGGCGCTGAATCACGATGCGGTCGAGGCGGCACGCAGCATCAGCCTGTTCTTCAGGGTGCACGACGCGGAACTGGCATTCCAGCCGGGCTGGCCGCACCTGAGCAAGATCAGTGGCGATGTGTTCGTCGAGGACAGTGGCGTGCGGATCCTGGCCAGCAAAGGGCAATTGCTCGATACCCAGGTGCGCGATGTGTTCGTCAATATTCCCCACGTGCCTACTGGCATGAACAGCCACCTGTACATCGATGGTGACTTTGCCGGTGGCCTGGGTGATGGCCTGAAAATTCTCCAGGAAGCGCCGATCGGCACCGGTCCGACCTTCGCCGGTTGGCAGGGCGAGGGTGACCTGCAAGGCAAACTGAAGATCGATATCCCGCTGGAGCAGGGCGAGGAGCCGAAGATCCTGGTGGACTTCAAGACCGCCAAGGCTCGCCTCAAGCTCAGCGAGCCGGAACTGGAACTGACCCAGCTCAAGGGCGATTTCCGCTTTGACAGCAGCAAAGGCCTGAGTGGCCAGGGCATTACCGCGCGGGCCTTCGACCGGCCAGTGAGCGCGCGGATTTTTGCCGATGGCAAGGGTGGCAAGCTCAATACCCGAGTCACCGCGTCCGGCCAGGTCACGGTAAACAAGCTCACGGAGTGGCTCAAGGTTACCCAGCCGCTGCCGGTTACCGGCAATATCCCGTATCAGTTGCAGCTCAATCTTGACGGAGCCGACAGCCAGTTGATGGTCAGCTCCAGCCTCAAGGGCGTCGCCGTTGATTTGCCAGCCCCCTTTGGCATGCCGGCGGCACAAGGCCGCGACACGGTGTTTCGCATGACCCTGCAAGGCGCGGAGCGGCGTTACTGGCTCGACTACGGCGACCTCGCGGACTTCACCTTCGCCGCGCCAGCGAGCAATTTCGCCGAGGGTCGCGGTGAGTTGTTCCTCGGCAGCGGCAGCGCGGTGTTGCCGGGTGCCAAGGGCCTGCGTATCCGTGGTGTGCTCTCGGAGCTGGATGTGGAGCCCTGGAAGGCCCTGGTCGATCGTTATGCTGGGCAGGATCCGGGCGGCAGTGCGAAACAGTTGCTCAGCGGCGCCGATTTCCGGGTCGGTAAGCTCACGGGGTTCGGCACGACCCTGGATCAGGCGCGGGTACAACTGGATCGCAAGCCGGCGGCCTGGGGGCTGCAACTCGATAGCCAGCAGGTCAAGGGCACGGTCGGGCTGCCCGATGCCAAGGGCGCACCGATTGCCGTGAACCTGCAGTACGTGCGCCTGCCGGCGCCGGACCCTGCGGTGCAGGCCGACGAAAACGCCCCGGACCCGCTGGCCTCGGTCGACCCGACCAAGGTCCCGGCCCTGGACATCTATATTGCTCAGCTGTTTCAGGGCAAGGACCTGGTAGGTGCCTGGTCCCTGAAAGTGCGGCCGATTGCCAAGGGGCTGGCGTTTAACAGCATGAACCTGGGCCTCAAAGGCATGCAGTTGCAGGGGGCGGGCGGCTGGGAAGGCGTGCCGGGCGCCACCAGCAGTTGGTACAAAGGCCGGCTTGAAGGCAAGAACCTCGCGGATGTGCTCAAGGGCTGGGGGTTTGCGCCGACGGTAACCAGTAACAACTTCCATCTGGATATCGACGGGCGGTGGCCCGGTTCACCGGCCTGGGTTGGGGTAAAACGCTACTCCGGCAGCCTGGATGCCACGCTGAACAAGGGGCAGATGGTCGAAGTCGAGGGTGGTGCACAGGCGCTGCGGGTGTTCGGCCTGCTCAACTTCAACTCGATTGGCCGACGTTTGCGCCTGGACTTCTCCGACCTGTTCGACAAGGGCTTGAGCTACGACCGGGTCAAGGGGCTGCTGGTCGCCAGCAACGGGGTGTATGTCACCCGCGAGCCGATCACCCTGACCGGTCCCTCAAGCAACCTGGAACTCAACGGCACCCTGGACATGGTCGCTGACCGGATCGATGCCAATCTGTTGGTCACCCTGCCGTTGACCAACAACCTGCCGATTGCCGCGCTGATCGTCGGCGCGCCGGCCGTGGGCGGCGCGTTGTTCCTGATCGATAAACTGATCGGTGATCGTGTGGCCCGATTTGCCAGCGTCAAGTACACCGTCAAGGGCCCGGTGAAAGAGCCGAAGATCACCTTTGAAAAACCTTTTTGAGGCGCTTTTTCCGAACGCACGCCAAGGGCCTATGGAGTAGCATGGCCGCATACCTGAAACGGAGTGCGCCATGTCTCTTGCGGTGATTCAAATGGTTAGCCAGAGCGATGTCCTGGCCAACCTTGCCCAGGCCCGTAAGTTGCTCGAACAGGCCGCCGAAGGTGGTGCACGCCTGGCCGTGTTGCCGGAAAACTTTGCCGCCATGGGCCGACGCGACGTTGCTGATCTTGGCCGTGCCGAGGCGCTGGGCGATGGCCCGATCCTGCCCTGGTTGAAACAGACCGCCCGCGACCTCAAGTTATGGATAGTGGCCGGCACCCTGCCGTTGCCGCCGCGGGATCAACCCCAGGCTAAGGCCAATGCGTGTTCATTGTTGATCGATGAGCAGGGCGAAACCGTAGCGCGATACGACAAACTGCATCTGTTTGATGTCGATGTGGCGGACAATCGGGGGCGCTACCGTGAATCCGATGACTATGCTCATGGCAGTGCGGTGGTGGTTGCCCAGACGCCGGTGGGCCGGGTTGGCCTGACGGTGTGCTACGACTTGCGCTTCCCCGAGCTGTACAGCGAATTGCGCGCCGCCGGGGCTGAGCTGATTACCGCCCCCGCAGCGTTTACCGCGGTGACCGGCGCGGCCCACTGGGAGGTGCTGATCCGGGCGCGGGCCATCGAGACCCAGTGTTATGTGCTGGCGGCCGCACAGGGTGGTACACACCCGGGACCGCGCGAGACCTTTGGTCACGCCGCGATTGTCGACCCCTGGGGTCGCGTGCTGGCCCAGCAGGACCAAGGCGAGGCCGTGCTGCTGGCCGAACGTGATAGCAGCGAACAGGCGTCCATCCGGGCGCGGATGCCGGTGTCCAGTCACCGGCGCTTTTTCTCGCAGGGCGCACAGCGACCTGCCTCAGAACGTTGAATTAAGGCGTAAACCTATGAGCGAGTTGTTGTCCTCAGTCAGTGAACATCTGCTAGCGCCAGGCGGCGTGACCATCGAGAACCTGCAAAGCGTGCTGGGTGACCTGGCGGGGCCGGGCATCGATGCCGCCGACTTGTATTTCCAGGGACAGATCTCCGAGTCCTGGGCGCTGGAAGACGGCATCGTCAAGGAAGGCAGCTTCAATCTGGATCAGGGCGTGGGGGTGCGGGCGCAATCGGGTGAAAAGACCGGTTTTGCCTACAGCAACGCCATCACCTTGGAAGCCCTGGGCCTGGCGGCTCGTGCGGCCCGTTCGATTTCCCGCGCCGGTCAGAACGGCACAGTACAGGCCTTTACCACCCAGGACGTCGCCCAGCTGTACGCCCCGGATAACCCATTGGAAGTGCTGAGCCGCGCGGAAAAAGTCGAACTGCTCAAGCGCATCGACGTGGCCACGCGCGCGCTCGATCCGCGCATCCAGCAAGTCACCGTGAGCATGGCCGGGGTCTGGGAGCGGATCCTGGTGGCCTCCACCGACGGTGGCCTGGCGGCGGATGTGCGGCCCCTGGTGCGCTTCAACGTCAGCGTGATCGTCGAACAGAACGGCCGTCGTGAACGAGGTGGCCACGGCGGCGGCGGGCGCACCGACTACCGCTACTTCCTGGCCGAAGACCGCGCCATGGGCTACGCCCGCGAGGCCTTGCGCCAGGCGCTGGTGAACCTGGAAGCGATTCCGGCGCCGGCCGGCACCTTGCCAGTCGTGCTGGGCTCGGGCTGGTCCGGGGTGTTGCTGCACGAAGCGGTGGGCCACGGCCTGGAAGGCGACTTCAACCGCAAGGGCAGTTCGGCCTACAGCGGCCGCATGGGCGAGATGGTCGCCTCGAAGCTATGCACCATTGTCGACGACGGCACCCTGGCCGGTCGCCGTGGCTCGTTGAGCGTCGATGACGAAGGCACGCCGACCGAGTGCACCACCCTGATCGAGAACGGCGTGCTCAAAGGCTACATGCAGGACAAGCTCAATGCGCGCCTGATGGGCGTGGCACGTACCGGCAACGGTCGTCGTGAATCCTATGCGCACCTGCCGATGCCCCGCATGACCAATACCTACATGCTCGGTGGCGAAAGCGATCCGGCAGAAATCATCGCTTCGGTGAAGAAAGGCATCTATTGCGCCAACCTCGGCGGTGGCCAGGTCGACATCACCAGCGGCAAGTTCGTGTTTTCCACCAGCGAGGCGTACCTGATCGAGGACGGCAAGATTACCGCGCCGGTCAAGGGCGCAACCCTGATCGGGAACGGGCCGGAAGCCATGAGTCGGGTGTCGATGGTCGGTAACGACCTGTCGCTGGACAGTGGAGTAGGGACATGTGGCAAAGATGGACAGTCGGTGCCGGTGGGTGTCGGCCAGCCAACGTTGAAAATCGACGCGATCACCGTGGGTGGCACGGGCGCGTAAGGGATGGAGCTGCGGATGGGTTGCCAGGCAACCCCTCCGCGACGAGGTTCAACGCAGGCCGCGTTGTGTCTCGTCCAGCTCGCGGATGTATTTGAAGATTTTACGGCTGGAAGCAGGAGGTTTGTTTTGCGCAACCTCGTGCTGAGCCTGACGGATCAAGGAGCGCAATTGCTGGCGGTCCGCGTCCGGGTACTCGATGACGAATTTTTCCAGGACCGCGTCGTCGCCGGCGATCAAGCGATCACGCCAGCGTTCCAGACCGTGGAAACGTTCGTTGTATTGGCGAGTGGAGGCGTCGAGTTGGTCCAGCAGTACCAGGATGGCACTGGTGTCCTGATCGCGCATCAGCTTGCCAATGAACTGCAGGTGCCGTTTACGCGCGATATTCGCGGTGTGCTTGGGCGCATCGGCCAGAGCCCGGCGCAAGGCGTCGGTCAAAGGCAGTTTTGCCAGCAAGTCAGGCTTGAGTGTTGTAAGGCGCTCGCCAAGGTCAACCAGAGCATGCAGCTCACGTTTGACCTGGGATTTGCTTTTTTCTCCCGTATCGAGGGAGTCGTCGTAAGAATCAACCATGGTGGCCGTCCGCAAAGAAACGCCGCCATGATAACCAGTCGGGGGCCGCTTGTCCGGCCCGGTCGCTCGATGGCCTTAACCGAAAGCAGAATTTGAGTGGAGAACAGCATGAGTGCAGTTGAAAGCGTCGGCCCACAAGCGTTGCCGGCACTGCAAGAGCAAGTCGAGCAGATCATTGCCGAAGCCAAGCGCCAGGGTGCCAGTGCCTGCGAAGTGGCTGTGTCTCTGGAGCAGGGCCTGTCGACGTCGGTGCGCCAGCGGGAAGTCGAAACGGTCGAGTTCAACCGCGACCAGGGCTTTGGCATCACCCTGTATGTCGGCCAGCGCAAAGGCTCGGCCAGTACCTCGGCCAGTGGTCCCGAAGCGATTCGCGAAACCGTCGCCGCGGCGCTGGCGATCGCCAAGCACACCTCTGAAGACGAACACTCGGGCCTGGCCGATGCCGCACTGATGGCCAAGGACCTGCCGGACTTCGACCTGTTCCACGCCTGGGACATCACCCCTGAGCAGGCGATCGAAAAAGCCCTGGCGTGCGAAGCCGCCGCCTTTGCCGCCGACAGCCGGATCAAGAATGCCGATGGCACTACCCTGAGCACGCACCAGGGTTGCCGGGTGTATGGCAACAGCCATGGCTTCATCGGTGGTTATGCGTCGACCCGCCACAGCCTCAGTTGCGTGATGATCGCCGAGGCGGACGGCCAGATGCAGCGTGACTACTGGTATGACGTCAATCGCCAGGGCAGCCTGCTGGCCGATCCACTGAGCATCGGCCAGCGCGCTGCGCAGCGGGCTGCCAGCCGGCTGGGCGCGCGGCCGGTGCCGACCTGTGAAGTGCCGGTGCTGTTCTCCGCCGAACTGGCGGGCGGCCTGTTTGGCAGTTTCCTGGGGGCGATCTCCGGCGGCAACCTGTACCGCAAGTCGTCGTTCCTCGAAGGCGCACTGGGGCAAAAACTGTTTCCTGAGTGGCTGACCATCGATGAGCGCCCGCACTTGATGCGCGCCATGGGCAGTTCGGCGTTCGACGGAGATGGCCTGGCTACCTATGCCAAGCCATTCGTCGAAAACGGCGAGTTGGTGTCCTATGTGCTGGGTACCTATTCCGGCCGCAAGTTGGGCATGCCGAGCACCGCCAACGCCGGTGGTGTACACAACCTGTTCGTCACCCATGGTGATGAAGACCAGGCAGCGCTGTTGCGGCGCATGGGTCGCGGCCTGCTGGTGACCGAGTTGATGGGCCATGGCCTGAACATGGTGACCGGTGACTACTCCCGGGGTGCGGCGGGGTTCTGGGTCGAGAACGGCGAAATCCAGTTCGCGGTCCAGGAGGTGACGATTGCCGGCAACATGCGCGACATGTTCAAGCAGATCGTGGCGGTGGGTAACGACCTGGAATTGCGCAGCAATATTCGCACCGGCTCGGTACTGATCGAGCGGATGACGGTAGCGGGCAGCTAAACCTCAGCGTTTCACAAAAGGCGCGCCATCCCATCGGATGGCGCGCCTTTTTTATGCGCCCGACTTCCACAATGAGTTCTGCGTCAGTCACGGGGTTGTTTTGGTTCTCATTATCATCTAATAATAAATCTCATTATCGAATGAGCCTGGGTCATGAGTTCTGCCTTGCACGAGCAGCCTTACCTCGAAAGCTGGCGCTGGATGAGTCGTCAGATCCGTTGCGCGCTGGATCCTGACGAACCGCGCCTGATCGAACACTACTTGGCCGAAGGCCGGTATCTGTCCTGTTGTACGGCCACTTCGGCCTGGACCGTCGCTGAAACCTCATTTCGATTGCTGCTCGACACCGCTGCCGATGTCGCCTTGCCCTGGCATTGGCGCAGCCTCTGCCTGGACCAGGCCTGGCGACCGCTGCGGGACCTGGAGCGCCTGTCTTTGTGCAAGTGCCGGCTCAAGCGCTGGCAACGCTACACCTGGCAACTGGCGACCTGCGAGTTGTTGCCCTCCATTCCCCTCATTGAACTGGTGCAAGGATTTCCCGATGAGTAATACCCGTATCGAACGTGACAGCATGGGTGAGTTGCAAGTCCCGGTAGGCGCGTTGTATGGCGCACAGACCCAGCGCGCGGTGGACAACTTTCCCATCAGCGGCCAGCGCATGCCGGCGCAGTTCATTCGCGCGCTGATCCTCGCCAAGGCGGCCGCCGCCAAGGCCAACGTGGAACTCCAGCAGTTGAGCGAAGCCCAGGGCAAGGCGATTGTCGATGCGGCCCAGGGTCTGCTCGAAGGGGATTTCATGCCGCACTTCCCGGTGGATATTTTCCAGACCGGCTCCGGCACCAGTTCCAACATGAACGCCAATGAAGTATTGGCCACCCTGGCCAGTCGCCTGCTGGGCGAGCCGATCAACCCCAATGACCACGTCAATTGCGGCCAGAGCAGCAATGACATCATTCCGACCACCATCCACGTCAGCGCCGCGCTGGCGCTGCATGAACAACTGCTGCCGGCGCTTGACCACCTGGTGCAGGTGATCGAGCGCAAGGCTGAGCAGGTTCACCCGTTCATCAAGACCGGGCGTACCCACCTGATGGACGCCATGCCCGTGCGCATGAGCCAGGTGCTCAACGGTTGGGCGCAGCAGCTCAAGGCCAACATCGGGCATTTGCACAACCTGTTGCCGGCCCTGCAATCCCTCGCCCAGGGCGGCACGGCGGTGGGTACCGGGATCAATGCGCACCCGCAGTTCGCGGCACGTTTCAGTCAGCAACTGAGCACCCTGACCAACGTACCGTTCACCCCGGGCAAGGACCTGTTTGCGCTGATCGGCTCCCAGGACACTGCCGTGGCGGTGTCCGGGCAGCTCAAGGCGACCGCTGTATCGCTGATGAAGATCGCCAACGACCTGCGCTGGATGAACTCGGGCCCGTTGGCCGGTCTCGGTGAAATCGAGCTCGAAGGGTTGCAGCCGGGTTCATCGATCATGCCCGGCAAAGTCAATCCGGTGATTCCGGAGGCGACCGCGATGGTGGCCGCGCAGGTGATCGGCAATGACAGCGTGATCACGGTGGCCGGGCAGTCGGGCAACTTTGAACTGAACGTGATGCTGCCGATCATTGCCCAGAACCTGCTGAGCAGCATCGAGCTGTTGGCCAACTCCAGTCGCCTGCTGGCGGACAAGGCGATAACCAGCTTCAAGGTCAACGAGGCCAAGCTCAAGGAAGCCCTGTCGCGCAATCCGATCCTGGTCACTGCGCTCAACCCGATCATTGGTTACCAGAAGGCCGCCGAAATCGCCAAGACCGCTTACCAGCAAGGTCGCCCGGTGATCGATGTAGCCCTTGAACACACTGACCTGTCGCGAAGCCAACTGGAAGAGCTGCTCAATCCGGAAAAGCTCACCGCAGGCGGCGTGTAATCACTGTCACCGCATAGGAGGCTCACCATGGAGCATTGGAAACGCACGATCGAAAGGGCCAACCGCTGCTTCATGCTGGGCGAGTTGGTCGATGCTCGCGAAGCCTATCTGCAGGCCCTGGCCCTGGCGCAGGTGCTGTTCGCTCGTTGGGCGGACGCGGACGAAGCGGTCGCCGCCTGCGTGATCTCCCATCACAACCTTGCCGACCTGCACTTGCGCCTGAACCAGCCGGAGGAAAGCGCCGAATACCTGTGCGCCATCCATCAATTGCTGTTGCAGACCCTGCAGGACCCGCGGCAGGCGCCGGCCTTGCGTGAGGCGGCACTGCGTCAAAGCAGCAAGACCTATGTCGAGCTGCTCACGTTCATCGGCGAGTACGGCGAATATCCACGTACTCACCGCTTGCTGCACATCGACACCGCCGCGCAGCCCAATGCCGCGCGCGCTCATTATGGAGCTCATTAAAATGGCCTTTACCTTGCCGGCCCTGCCTTACGCCTACGATGCCCTGGAACCGCATATCGATGCGCAGACCATGGAGATTCACTACACCAAGCATCACCAGACCTACATCAACAACCTCAATGCCGCAGTGGAGGGTACCGAGTTTGCCGAGTGGCCGGTGGAGCGCCTGGTGGCCAGTGTCCAGCAATTGCCGGAAAAGCTGCGCGCCGCGGTGATCAATCAGGGGGGCGGGCATGCCAACCATTCATTGTTCTGGGCGGTCATGGTGCCCAACGGGGGTGGTCTGCCAGCAGGCGAGCTGGCCAAGGCGATCGATGCTCAATTGGGTGGTTTCGACCGTTTCAAGGAGGCCTTCACCAAGGCTGCGCTGAGCCGTTTCGGCAGTGGCTGGGCGTGGTTGAGTGTCACCCCGCAAAAGACCCTGGTGGTGGAAAGCAGCGGTAACCAGGACAGTCCATTGATGAGTGGCAATACGCCAATCCTCGGTCTGGATGTCTGGGAGCACGCCTATTACCTGCGCTATCAGAACCGTCGCCCGGAATACATCAATGCGTTTTACAACGTGATCCATTGGCCGGAAGTGGCGCAGCGTTACCAGGCTGCGCTGGCTTGAGCCCTCCCTATATAAAGATCTAAGGCCACTTATGGGCACTGAAACACTGACGATCAGCAGCAGTGGGCGAATGTTTCGTTATGCGCTGGGCTCGCTCCTGTTGCTGGCAGGGACTGCCTTGCTGGTCGTCCATGGCCTGGCGTGGCTTGACCTCGAACCCAAGTTGATGCGTGCCCTGCAGGGCGGGGCAATCTGCGCGCTGGGCACGGCCCTGGGCGCGGTGCCGGTGCTGGTGATCAGGCGGATGCCGGTGGCGCTCAGTGATACCTTGCTGGGATTTGGCGCCGGGGTGATGCTGGCGGCGACGGCCTTTTCGCTGATCGTGCCGGGAATCGCCGCCGCTGAAAGCCTGGGGCTGTCACCCTGGGCCGCCGGCGGCCTGATCTGCTGCGGCATCATGCTGGGGGCGTTCGGGCTGTTTGTGGTGGATCGGCAGATGTCCGGTGCTACTCCCGAGATGCTGGTGGGCACCCAGGAGCGCCCGGTCATCCCGCCCCGCATCTGGTTGTTCGTGTTCGCCATCATTGCCCACAACATTCCTGAAGGCATGGCGGTGGGAGTCTCGGCCGGTGGTGGCATGGCGGACGCAGACAGCCTGGCCATGGGCATTGCCTTGCAGGATGTGCCGGAAGGGCTGGTAATCGCGTTGGTGCTGGCCGGGGCCGGGATGTCGCGGCTCAAGGCCTTCCTGATCGGCGCCGCATCAGGGCTGGTCGAGCCTGTGTTTGCGCTGCTGTGTGCCTGGCTGGTGAGCCTGGCGGAGGTCGTCCTGCCGTTGGGCCTGGCCCTGGCCGCAGGGGCAATGCTGCTGGTGGTGACTCATGAGGTGATCCCCGAATCGCGCCGCAATGGCCACGAGAAACTCGCCAGTCTGGGCTTGCTGATCGGGTTTTGCCTGATGATGGTGATGGATACGGCGTTGGGGTAGGGGGGGGGCAGGCGTTGTGGCGTTGTGGATAGGTAGCGGCTACACGCTTATTCGCCTTCGTCGAAGTAGTTGTTGATCAGTGCCGCCAGTGCGTCCAGCGCTTCCTGTCCCTGCTCGCCTTCGGTGCTCAGGTGGATGCGGGTGCCTTTACCTGCGGCCAGCATCATCATGGCCATGATGCTCTTGCCGTCGACCATCGACTCCGGGGTGCGTCCTGCACGGATCTGGCAAGGGTACTGACCTGCTACGCCGACGAACTTGGCTGAAGCGCGGGCGTGCAGGCCCAGTTTGTTGATGATTTCAATTTCCAGAGCAGGCATCGCGGTGTGAATCCTTTAGCTAAGGTCGCGGTGGCGAACCTGGACGTTCTTCAGGGATTTTTGCAGGACCTGGCCCAGGCGTTCAGTCAGGTAGACGGAGCGGTGATGCCCGCCTGTGCAGCCTATGGCAATGGTGACGTAGGCCCGGTTACTGGCGGCAAAGCGCGGCAGCCATTTGAGCAGGTAGCTGGAGATGTCATCAAACATTTCTTCGACATCCGGCTGAGCGGCCAGGTACTCGGCAACCGGCTGGTCCAGACCGGATTGGGCGCGCAGCTCTGGCTTCCAGTAAGGATTGGGCAGGCAGCGCACATCGAATACCAGGTCGGCATCCACGGGCATGCCGCGCTTGAAGCCGAACGACTCGACCAGGAATGCCGTACCCGGCTCCGGTTGATTGAGCAGGCGCAACTTGATGGTGTCACGCAACTGGTAGAGGTTCAGATCGGTGGTGTTGAGCTTGAGGTCGGCCAGGTCGGCAATCGGCTCCAGCAGGCTGGCCTCGTCCTTGATGGCTTCGGCCAGCGAGCGCTGCGAGCTACTCAGCGGGTGGCGTCGACGGGTTTCCGAGAAGCGCTTGAGCAGGGTTTCTTCATCGGCATCGAGGAACAGCACATCACATTGGATGTGGCGGCTGCGCACTTCTTCGAGCAATTCAGGGAAGCGTGACAAATGGCTCGGCAGGTTGCGCGCATCGATCGACACGGCCACCAACGGCTGGACCAGCTCGTTGTGAATCAGGGCGCGTTCGGCCAACTCCGGCAGCAGCCCGGCGGGCAGGTTGTCGATGCAGTAGTAGCCGTTGTCCTCCAGTACATTGAGGGCCGTGCTTTTACCGGAGCCGGAGCGGCCGCTGACGATGATCAAGCGCATGATTAGTGACCGTTTTGCTCGTCCAGGACGACCTGGTACAGGGCTTCACTGCTGTTGGCGCTGCGCAGGCGGTCGCGTACTTCCTTGCGATCCAGCATGCTGGCGATCTGGCGCAGCAGCTCCAGGTGGGCATCGGTGGCGGCCTGTGGGACCAGCAGAACAAACAGCAGGTCGACTGGGGCGCCGTCGATGGCGTCGAAATCAATAGGTGCGTCCAGGTGCATCAAGGCGCTGATGGGCGACTCGCAGCCTTTGAGACGGCAGTGAGGAATGGCGATGCCGTTGCCAAAACCGGTCGAGCCGAGTTTTTCACGGGCGATCAGGCTCTCGAAGACATCTTGCATCTCCAGATCCGGGACTTCCCGGGCGATCAGGTTGGCAATTTGTTCGAGGGCGCGTTTTTTACTGCCGCCCGGCACGTTCACCAAAGAACGGCCGGGGGTCAGGATGCTTTCAAGTCGGATCATGGGATGGGGGTGTTAACGACCGGTCGCGCCCTGGAGGAGGCTCTGGGTCTTTTCCTTATGCTTTTTAAGTTGACGGTCCAGCTTGTCGGTCAGCAGGTCAATGGCGGCATACATGTCCGTATGCTCGGCATTGGCGACCACTTCTCCGCCGGGGATATGCAGCGTGGCTTCGATTTTCTGCAACAGCTTCTCGACGTTCATCGTGACTTGCACGTTGGTGATCTTGTCGAAATGCCTCTCCAACCGGTCGAGTTTTTCGCCGATGTAGGTGCGCAGAGGTTCGGTAACTTCCAGTTGGTGTCCACTGATGTTGACTTGCATACAGCTTCTCCTTCGTTGCCAGTGCATAAGGCGGCAGGCGAGTTGCCTGCCACTAGGGTGTCTGCGAAAAATTCGAAAACACCCTGGAACGCGGTGGCGTGGCCCGTTACATCAATCGCTTGCGTTCGCTCGACGGCGCGATCCCGAGGGATTCACGGTACTTGGCGACGGTACGACGGGCTACCTGAATACCTTGTGCCTCCAGTAAACCAGCGATCTTGCTGTCACTCAACGGCTTTTTCTGATTTTCCGCGGCAACCAGTTTTTTGATGATCGCGCGGATCGCCGTGGACGAGCATTCACCGCCTTCAGAGGTGCTGACGTGGCTGGAGAAAAAGTACTTCAGCTCATAGATACCGCGCGGGGTATGCATGAACTTTTGTGTGGTGACCCGGGAAATCGTCGACTCGTGCATGCCCACCGCTTCGGCGATGTCATGCAGGACCAACGGCTTCATCGCCTCGTCGCCATATTCGAGAAAGCCGCGCTGGTGCTCGACGATCTGGGTGGCGACTTTCATCAGGGTTTCATTGCGGCTTTGCAGGCTCTTGATGAACCAGCGCGCCTCCTGCAGTTGATTGCGCATGAAGGTGTTATCGGCGCTGGTGTCGGCGCGACGGACGAAACCGGCGTACTGCGGGTTGACTCGCAAGCGCGGTACCGACTCCTGGTTCAGCTCCACCAGCCAGCGCTCGTTGTCCTTGCGCACGATCACGTCGGGCACCACGTATTCGGCTTCGCTGGACTCGATCTGCGAGCCGGGGCGCGGGTTGAGGCTCTGGACCAGTTCGATCACCTGGCGCAGTTCGTCTTCCTTGAGCTTCATGCGCCGCATCAACTGGCTATAGTCGCGGCTGCCGAGCAGGTCGATGTAATCGCTGACCAGGCGCTTGGCCTCGGCCAGCCAAGGCGTCTTGGCGGGCAGTTGGCGCAATTGCAGCAACAGGCACTCGCCCAGGTTGCGGGCGCCGATGCCGGCGGGCTCGAATTGCTGGATGCGGTGCAGGACGGCTTCGATTTCGTCCAGCTCGATGTCCAGTTCCGGGTCGAATGCCTCGAGGATCTCCTCGAGGGTTTCGTCCAGGTAGCCCTGGTTGTTGATGCAGTCGATCAGGGTCACGCCGATCAGGCGATCGGTATCGGACATCGGGGCCAGGTTCAATTGCCAGAGCAGGTGGCTCTGCAGGCTTTCGCCGGCGGAGGTGCGGGTGGTGAAGTCCCACTCGTCGTCATCGTTGCTGGGCAGACTGCTGGCGCTGGTCTGGTAGACGTCTTCCCAGGCCGTATCGACCGGTAGTTCGTTGGGAATGCGCTCGTTCCATTCACCTTCCTCGAGGTTATCCACCGTGGGGGCGGTTTCCTGGTAGGAGGGTTCCTGGACGTCGGTGTTGGGTTTGTGCTCGATGTTGTCCGCCATGGGGTCGGCGTTATCGAAGTCGTCGCCTTCTTCCTGGCGTTCGAGCATTGGATTTGACTCCAAGGCTTCCTGGATTTCCTGTTGCAGGTCCAGGGTCGACAATTGGAGCAGGCGGATGGCCTGTTGCAGCTGCGGTGTCATCGTCAGCTGCTGGCCCATTCTCAAGACTAGCGATGGTTTCATGGCTGGGGCTTAACACCTTATTCGCCGGCGCACGTGCGCCATCCACTACAGGGCGCCGGGGCGCCAAACTTAAGCAAATTATATGCCTGAAACTGAAGTGTTTGCCTAGAGCGTCATGACAATAAAAATATTAAGGCTTTCATTGACAATGCGCTCTGCCAGCAGGCTAGACGCCTCGCAGCTTATAGGCGGAACTCGTGGCCCAGGTACACTTCCTTGACCAGTTCGTTGGCCAGGATGGTTTCAGCGTCACCTTCAGCGATCAGTTGACCATCGTTCACGATATAGGCGGTCTCGCAGATGTCCAGGGTTTCACGCACGTTGTGGTCCGTGATCAGCACGCCAATGCCCTTGGCCTTGAGGTGATGGATGATCTGCTTGATGTCGCCGACCGAAATCGGGTCCACGCCAGCGAAAGGTTCGTCGAGCAGGATGAATTTCGGCGCGGTAGCCAGGGCGCGGGCAATTTCCACGCGGCGTCGTTCGCCACCGGAAAGGCTCATGCCCAGGTTGTCGCGGATATGGTTGATGTGGAACTCCTGCAGCAGGCTTTCGAGTTCCTGGCGCCGACCAGCCTTGTCGAGTTCCTTGCGGGTTTCGAGGATGGCCATGATGTTGTCGGCAACCGACAGTTTGCGGAAGATCGACGCTTCTTGTGGAAGATAGCCGATACCTGCCCGCGCGCGACCGTGCATGGGCTGGTGGCTGACGTCCAGGTCGTCGATCAGTACGCGACCCTGGTCGGCCTGCACCAGGCCGACGATCATGTAGAAGCAGGTGGTCTTGCCGGCACCGTTGGGGCCAAGCAGGCCGACGATCTGGCCGCTGTCGATGGACAGGCTGACGTCACGCACGACCTGACGGCTCTTGTAGCTCTTGGCCAGGTGCTGGGCTTTCAGAGTTGCCATTACTGGGCCTTTTGCTCGTCAGTTTTCTTTTTCGGCTGGATGACCATGTCGATCCGCGGACGTTGCTCAGTGACCTTGCTGCCCGTGGCGCGACCGGCGCTGGCGAGCTTTTTGTTGGTGTCGTAGACGATTTTCTCGCCCAGGGTAATGTTGTTGTCCTTGTCGATGACTTTGGCCCGATCGATCAGCACGACGCGGTCTTGCGAGGCGTGGTACTGAATGGTCACCCCGTAGCCCTGCACAGGCTTGGTGTCGCCCACGGTTTGCATCTGCTCGAAGTAGGCCAGGTTGCCGACCGAGGTTACGACGTCGATATCGCCAGCCGCTGTGCGGGTGATGGTCACGGTGTTGCCGGTGACCTTCATCGAGCCCTGGGTGATGATCACGTCGCCCTTGTAGGTGGCGATACCGTTCTTGTCGTCCAGTTGGGCGTCGTCGGCCTGGATGCGGATAGGTTGATCTCTATCGGTCGGCAGGGCCCAGGCGCTCGCGCTTCCCAGTGCTGCGCCCAGACTGAGCAAAATAGGGAGGGTTTTAACGAGCCTCATACTGTCCTCTTACGTTCGATAGCAGGTGTATCCTGCTTTCTTTCAAATACGCCTTCATTCCGGTACCAGTCGATACACCGCCAGCGCCGTCGATTCTAACGGCTTGCTGGGTCTGCGCATATTGCTGCTTGGGGAATACCGTCATGCGCGTGGTGGTGATGACCATCGGGCGATTCTTGGCATCCGTACGGGCAATGCGTACCGAGTCGATCAGTTCGACCTCGGTGCCGTCAGGATTGACCTCGCCACGTTCGCTCTGCACGTGCCAGGGGAATTCGGTGCCGCGATACATCTGCAGGTCCGGTTTGGTCAGCAGGGTCACTTCGCTGGCCTTGATGTGCTCGACCTTGTCGGACGTCATGTCGTACTGCAACTTGCCATCTGGCAGGAACTGCACGCTGTGGGCGTTGATGGCGTAGTAGTCGATCTCGCTGTCGTTGACTGCCGCTACCGGTTTGTCGAGAAAGCGCTCGGGGCTGATATTCCAGTAGCCCACAGCCGCAAGCAGCGCGGCGATGGCTGCGAAAAACACGATGTTGCGAAACTTTTTACTCAGCATAAATGACTCACAGGTACGCGGCGTTGGCGTCTTGCAGGTTGCCTTGGGCGCGTAATATCAATTCACAGAATTCTCGAGCAGCACCTTCGCCGCCACGGGCCTCGGTGATGCCGTGGGCGTGTTCGCGGACAAAACCCGCAGCATTGGCAACGGCCATGCCCAGGCCGACCCGTCGAATCACCGGCAGGTCAGGCAGGTCATCACCCAGATAGGCGACCTGTTCATAGCTTAGGCCCAGTTGCGCGAGAAGCTCGTCGAGCACCACAAGTTTGTCCTCGCGGCCTTGATACAGGTGGGCAACCCCCAGGCTTTTGGCGCGACGCTCGACCACCGGGCTGGTTCGACCACTGATAATGGCTATTGTCACACCACTGGCCAGCAACATTTTCATGCCTTGACCGTCGAGGGTGCTGAAACTCTTGAATTCGCTGCCATCTTCCAGGAAATACAGGCGACCGTCAGTGAGTACGCCGTCGACATCGAAGACCGCCAGTTGGACAGGCCTGGCGCGTTCGAGCAGGTCGTCAGCCATTACATCACCCCTGCGCGCAACAGGTCGTGCATGTTCAGGGCGCCTACCGGACGGTCGTCGTTGTCGACCACCACCAGGGCATTGATCTTGTTGTCTTCCATGATCTTCAGGGCTTGTGCCGCGAGCATCTCGGCCCGGGCGGTCTTGCCGTGAAGGGTCATGACCTCTTCGATCCTGGCCTGCTGGAAGTCGATCGAGCGGTCCAGGGAGCGGCGCAGGTCGCCGTCGGTGAAAATCCCGGCCAATGTGCCATCGGCTTCAAGTACCACGGTCATGCCCAGGCCTTTGCGGGTCATTTCCAGCAAGGCGTCCTTGAGCGATGTACCGCGCACTACCTGCGGCAGCTCGGCACCGATGTGCATGACATCTTCGACTTTCAGCAGCAGGCGCCGACCCAGAGCGCCGCCCGGGTGGGAGAAGGCGAAATCTTCGGCGGTAAAGCCCCGGGCTTCCAGCAAGGCCACCGCCAGGGCGTCGCCCATCACCAGTGCTGCTGTGGTCGATGAAGTCGGCGCCAGGTTCAGCGGGCAGGCTTCATGTTCGACATGGACATTGAGGTTGACGTCGGCGGCCTTGGCCAGTGCCGAGCTAGGATTGCCGGTCAGGCTGATCAACTGGATCCCCAGGCGCTTGATCAACGGCAGCAGGGTGATGATTTCGTGGGTCGAACCGGAGTTGGACAGGGCGAGAATGATGTCGTCGCGGGTGATCATGCCCATGTCGCCGTGACTGGCTTCGGCCGGGTGGACGAAAAAGGCCGTGGTACCGGTGCTGGCCAGGGTCGCGGCAATCTTGTTGCCGATGTGCCCGGACTTGCCCATGCCGACCACCACCACCCGGCCTTTGCTGGACAGAATCAACTCACAAGCGCGTACGAAGTCTGCGTCGATCTGGGCCAGCAAGCCTTTGACGGCTTCCAGCTCGAGGCGGATCGTACGTTGTGCCGATTTGATCGGGTCGCTGGACTGGCTCATGTCTGAAATCGAATAGCCTGGGGAAAAGGTGGCGATTATAGCGGTAATGATCAATTCCCTCACGTTAGTTCGTCACGCTTTGTGCGGGCGGTGTCACGGGAACCTTGCGATTAACCGGCTTTAACCTTAATTGAAGCTGAATGCGCCGGTCTTCGGCCTTGGGCGCCATGGCTGGGCAGTGATATAGTTCGTCGCCTGTCCGGCCTGCCAAGGATGATATGTGCTCTCGTCGGAGGGTGCGGCGTCCGAGTGAGAGGCTTGCATCGCAAGGAGTTTAGATGAGTGCCGATAACGCCTACGCGGTCGAGCTTAAGGGAGTGTCCTTCAAGCGCGGCACGCGGAGCATTTTCAACAATGTCGATATTCGCATACCACGCGGTAAGGTCACCGGCATCATGGGGCCTTCCGGTTGCGGGAAAACCACGCTGTTACGCCTGATGGGCGCGCAGTTGCGTCCTTCCAGTGGCGAAGTGTGGGTCAATGGCCAGAATTTGCCCAAGCTGTCGCGCAGCGACTTGTTCGATGCGCGCAAGCATATGGGCGTGCTGTTCCAGAGCGGAGCGCTGTTCACCGACCTCGATGTCTTCGAGAACGTCGCGTTTCCGCTGCGCGTGCACACTCAGCTGCCCGAGGAAATGATCCGCGACATCGTCCTGATGAAACTGCAGGCGGTGGGCTTGCGTGGTGCCACCGAACTGATGCCCGATGAGCTGTCCGGCGGCATGAAGCGTCGTGTCGCGCTGGCCCGGGCGATCGCCCTGGACCCGGGCATCCTCATGTACGACGAACCCTTTGTCGGGCAGGACCCCATTGCCATGGGGGTGCTGGTGCGCCTGATCCGTTTACTCAACGACGCCCTGGGGATCACCAGCATCGTGGTTTCCCACGACCTGGCCGAGACCGCGAGTATCGCCGACTACCTGTATGTGGTGGGCGATGGCCAGGTGTTGGGGCAGGGCACACCCGCCGAACTGATGGATTCCGATAATCCGCGGATCCGCCAATTCATGAAAGGTGATCCGGACGGTCCGGTCCCCTTCCATTTTCCCGCGACGGATTACCGCGCAGATCTTCTGGGGAAGCGCTGATGCGCAAGACTTCATTGATAGAGAGAGTGCGTCGATTCGGCCAGGCCGCCATCGACAGCGTCGCGGTGCTTGGCCGTTCGTCATTGTTCCTGTTTCACGCCTTGCTCGGGCGCGGTAGCGTCGGCGGTGGGTTCAGCCTGCTGATCAAGCAGCTGCACTCGGTCGGCGTGATGTCCCTGGTGATCATTGTGGTCTCGGGGATCTTCATCGGCATGGTGCTGGCGCTGCAAGGCTTCAACATCCTCTCCAGCTACGGTTCGGAGCAGGCGGTTGGGCAGATGGTGGCGCTGACCCTGTTGCGCGAATTGGGGCCAGTGGTGACTGCGCTGCTGTTTGCCGGTCGTGCCGGTTCGGCGTTGACCGCTGAAATCGGCAACATGAAGTCCACCGAGCAGTTGTCGAGCCTGGAAATGATTGGTGTCGACCCGCTCAAGTACATCATTGCCCCTCGGCTGTGGGCTGGCTTCATTTCCCTGCCGCTGCTGGCGATGATTTTCAGCGTAGTCGGAATCTGGGGTGGTTCCTGGGTGGCTGTCGACTGGCTGGGCGTGTATGAAGGCTCGTACTGGTCGAACATGCAAAACAGCGTGACGTTCAATGGCGATGTGCTCAATGGCATTATTAAAAGCATGGTCTTTGCCTTTGTCGTGACCTGGATCGCCGTATTCCAAGGCTATGACTGTGAGCCCACTTCAGAGGGGATCAGTCGTGCCACCACCAAGACCGTGGTGTATGCCTCGTTGGCCATTCTCGGCCTGGACTTTATTTTGACCGCCTTGATGTTTGGAGATTTCTGATGCAAAACCGCACCCTGGAAATCGGTGTCGGCCTTTTCTTGCTGGCTGGCATCCTGGCTTTACTGTTGCTTGCCCTGCGGGTCAGTGGACTGTCCCCGGTGTCGAGCACCGACAGCTATAAACTTTATGCGTATTTCGACAATATCGCCGGTTTGACTGTCAGATCGAAAGTGACCATGGCCGGTGTGACCATCGGCAAGGTCACGGCAATCGATCTGGATCGCGACAGTTTCACCGGGCGTGTGACGCTGCAGCTGGAAAAACGGGTAGATAACCTGCCGTCCGATTCCACTGCATCTATCCTCACCGCTGGCCTGCTGGGCGAGAAATACATCGGTATCAGCGTGGGCGGCGAAGAATCGTTGCTCAAGGATGGCGGGACCATCCATGACACCCAGTCCTCGCTGGTACTCGAAGACCTGATCGGTAAATTCCTGCTCAATACCGTTAGTAAAGACGCCAAATGAGGAGTTTTTCCATGATCTCTACCTTGCGACGTGGCCTGTTGGTACTGCTCGCGGCCTTGCCGCTGGTGGCTAACGCCGTGGCTGCGCCTTCTGCGCACGACCTGGTCCAGGACACAACCACCCGGTTGCTCGCCGATCTGGCGGCCAACAAGGAAAAGTACAAGCAGGACCCGAAAGACTTCTACACCGCGTTGAACAGCATTGTCGGGCCAGTGGTGGATGCCGAAGGCATCTCCAAAAGCATCATGACCGTCAAGTATTCGCGCAAAGCCACACCGGAGCAGATGAAGACCTTCGAAGAGAACTTCAAGATCGGTCTGTTCCAGTTCTATGGCAATGCACTGCTTGAGTACAACAACCAGGGCATCACCGTTGATCCGGCCAAGGACGAATCGGGCAACCGCACCAGCGTCGGCATGACCGTCAAGGGCACCAACGGCGCGATCTATCCAGTGTCCTACACCCTGGAAAAGATCAATGGCGAGTGGAAACTGCGCAACGTGATCATCAATGGCATCAACATTGGCAAGCTGTTCCGTGATCAGTTCGCCGACGCCATGCAGCGCAACGGCAATGACCTGGACAAGACCATCAATGGTTGGGCCGGTGAAGTGGCCAAGGCCAAGGAAACCTCCGAGAACCAAAGCCAATGAGTGAGTCGGCCGTGCGTTTGGGCGAGGCCGGTGAGCTGCTGCTCAGCGGAGTCCTCGATTACCGCTCCGGGCCAGGCCTGCGCAAGCAGGGCCAGGCCTTGATCAAGTCGAGCGCGGCACCTGCTATGGTGCTCGATTGCGCCGGTGTGGAGAAATCCAGCAGCGTTGGCCTGTCCTTGTTGCTGGCGTTCATTCGCGATGCGACAGCGGCGGGCAAGGCAGTGAGCATTCGTGCCCTGCCTGACGATATGCGTGAAATTGCTCAGGTCTCGGGTTTGACCGAGCTTTTGGCGCACCCTTAACTACCATCTATAAAGAAGCCCCCCGTCAGAGTCCTGTTATGCGGGGTTCGCAGGCGCGGGGCTTTTTTGTATGATGTCCGACCCGCGCGCACAGGGCGCCGATTGAGGTTGAGCATGCAGGCCGTAGAAGTGAAGAGCTTCCTTGAGGGAAAGCTTCCCGGAACTCAGGTAGAAGTTGAAGGCGAAGGCTGCAACTTTCAGCTGAACGTGATTAGCGATGAACTGGTGGCTTTGAGCCCGGTCAAGCGTCAGCAGAGCATCTATGCCCATTTGAACCCATGGATCGCCGATGGCAGCATCCACGCGGTCACTATGAAATTTTTCAGCAGCGCGGCCTGGGCCGAGCGCACCTGAGCCCAAGGGCGTCGAGATTCTTATGGATAAATTGATTATTACCGGTGGCGTTCGTCTTGATGGCGAAATCCGCATCTCCGGGGCAAAGAACTCTGCCCTGCCAATCTTGGCGGCAACGCTGCTGTGCGATGGCCCGGTGACGGTTGCCAACCTGCCGCACCTGCACGACATCACCACCATGATCGAACTGTTCGGTCGCATGGGCATTGAGCCGGTGATCGACGAGAAGCTCAGCGTCGAAATCGACCCACGTACCATCAAGACCCTGATCGCGCCGTACGAGCTGGTGAAAACCATGCGTGCCTCGATCCTGGTGCTGGGACCGATGGTTGCCCGTTTTGGTGAGGCCGAAGTGGCACTGCCTGGCGGTTGCGCCATCGGTTCGCGTCCGGTCGACCTGCACATCCGTGGCCTGGAAGCCATGGGCGCGACCATCGACGTGGAAGGTGGCTACATCAAGGCCAAGGCGCCGGAAGGCGGCTTGCGCGGGGCCAACTTCTTCTTCGATACCGTCAGCGTGACCGGTACCGAGAACATCATGATGGCCGCAGCCCTGGCCAATGGCCGCAGCGTGCTGCAAAACGCCGCTCGTGAGCCGGAAGTCGTCGACCTGGCGAACTTCCTCAACGCCATGGGCGCCAACGTCCAGGGCGCTGGCACCGACACCATCACCATCGATGGCGTGAAGCGCCTGGGCACTGCCACGTACCGCGTGATGCCGGACCGTATCGAAACCGGTACCTACCTGGTAGCGGCCGCCGTGACCGGTGGCCGGGTGAAGGTCAAGGACACCGATCCGACCATCCTCGAGGCGGTGCTGGAAAAACTGCGCGAAGCCGGTGCTGAAATCACCACGGGCGAAGACTGGATCGAGCTGAACATGCACGGCAAGCGGCCGAAAGCGGTCAACGTGCGTACCGCTCCATACCCGGCGTTCCCGACCGACATGCAGGCGCAGTTCATCTCCCTCAACGCCATTGCCGAAGGCACGGGCGCGGTGATCGAGACGATCTTCGAAAACCGCTTCATGCACGTCTACGAGCTGCACCGCATGGGCGCGCATATCCAGGTCGAAGGCAACACCGCCATCGTTACCGGCATCGACAAGCTCAAGGGCGCGCCAGTCATGGCCACCGACCTGCGCGCCTCGGCCAGCCTGGTGATTTCGGCGCTGGTTGCCGAAGGCGACACGCTGATCGATCGCATCTACCACATAGACCGTGGTTACGAGTGCATCGAAGAGAAGCTGCAGATGCTCGGCGCGAAGATCCGCCGCGTACCGGGCTAGTCGTTGCGTCAAGGGCACAGGGAGGTGCCCACAGATTTGTTGAAGTCGAGCCTGTTACGGGCTCGACGTGTGTCCGGCGCCGTTTGCGACCGGGCATCGTTGCCTGATAAGGACTGACGTTTCCCATGTTGACCATCGCACTGTCCAAGGGCCGCATCCTCGACGACACCCTGCCGCTTCTGGCTGAAGCGGGCATCGTGCCAACCGAGAATCCGGACAAGAGCCGCAAGCTGATCATCCCCACGACCCAGGCCGATGTGCGCTTGCTGATCGTGCGCGCCACTGATGTGCCGACCTACGTCGAGCATGGTGCCGCTGACCTGGGCGTCGCCGGTAAAGATGTGTTGATGGAATACGGCGGCCAGGGCCTCTACGAGCCGCTGGACCTGCAGATTGCCCAATGCAAGCTGATGACCGCCGGTAAAGTCGGCGCCATCGAGCCCAAGGGCCGCCTGCGGATCGCCACCAAGTTCGTCAACGTTGCCAAGCGCTACTACGCCGAGCAAGGTCGCCAGGTCGACATCATCAAGCTGTATGGCTCGATGGAGCTGGCACCGCTGATCGGCCTGGCAGACAAGATCATCGACGTGGTCGATACCGGCAACACGCTGCGGGCCAATGGCCTGGAGCCACAGGAGTTCATTGCGGCCATCAGCTCCCGGCTGATCGTCAACAAGGCTTCGATGAAAATGCAACACGCCAGGATCCAGGCGTTGATCGACACCCTGCGCCAGGCAGTGGAGTCGCGACACCGCGGCTGATTCGCTTGCGCGACGTTAAGTCGCGCCCGTCTATCCGCCTCATAGCCAGAATTCTCAGGTGCCCAAGCGGAACGACTGCTAGTTTAGGGCGCCTGAGTTTTTGCCATTCCTATGAGGCTCTCGCTATGACCGCACCGACTGCAATTCGCCGACTCAACGCTGCTGACCCAGACTTCGCGCATCATCTGGATCATTTGCTGAGCTGGGAAAGTGTGTCTGACGACTCGGTCAATCAGCGGGTGCTGGACATCATCAAGGCCGTGCGTGAGCGCGGCGATGCGGCGCTGGTGGAATTCACCCAGCAGTTCGACGGCCTGCAAGTGGCGTCGATGGCCGACCTGATCCTGCCGCGCGAGCGCCTGGAACTGGCCTTGACCCGCATCACCGTGGCCCAGCGCGAAGCCCTGGAAATCGCCGTGACCCGCGTGCGCAGCTACCACGAAAAGCAGAAGCAGGACTCCTGGAGCTACACCGAAGCCGATGGCACGGTGCTGGGCCAGAAAGTCACGCCGCTGGATCGCGCGGGCCTGTACGTGCCCGGCGGCAAGGCATCCTATCCGTCTTCGGTGCTGATGAACGCAATTCCAGCCAAGGTTGCGGGTGTGACCGAGGTGGTCATGGTGGTGCCGACGCCACGGGGTGAAATCAATGAACTGGTGCTGGCCGCGGCCTGCATCGCCGGCGTCGACCGGGTGTTCACCATCGGCGGCGCACAGGCGGTTGCCGCGCTGGCCTATGGCACCGAGAGCGTACCGCGGGTCGACAAGGTGGTCGGTCCGGGCAACATCTACGTCGCCACCGCCAAGCGCCACGTGTTTGGCCAGGTCGGCATCGACATGATCGCCGGGCCTTCCGAGATCCTCGTGGTGTGCGACGGCCAGACCGATCCGGACTGGATCGCCATGGACCTGTTCTCCCAGGCCGAGCACGACGAAGACGCCCAGGCCATCCTGGTCAGCCCCGACGCCGAATTCCTCGACCGGGTGGCGGCGAGCATCAGCAAGCTGCTGCCGACCATGGAGCGGGCCGAGATCATCCAGACCTCGATCAGCGGTCGTGGCGCCCTGATCCAGGTGCGCGACATGCAACAAGCCATCGACGTGGCCAATCGCATCGCCCCGGAACACCTGGAGTTGTCCGTGGCCGACCCACAAGCCTGGCTGCCGCAGATCCGTCACGCCGGTGCGATCTTCATGGGCCGCCACACCTCCGAGGCCTTGGGCGACTATTGCGCGGGCCCTAACCACGTGTTGCCGACCTCCGGCACTGCGCGGTTCTCCTCGCCGCTGGGGGTCTACGACTTCCAGAAACGTTCGTCGATCATCTTCTGCTCCGAAGCGGGCGCCTCTGAGCTGGGCAAGACCGCCTCGGTGCTGGCCCGCGGCGAGTCGTTGACCGCTCACGCCCGCAGCGCCGAATACCGCATCGTTGCCGATCAGGAAGGGAACTGAACATGAGTAAATTCTGGAGTGCGTTCGTCAAGGACCTGGTGCCCTACGTCCCGGGCGAGCAGCCGAAGCTGACCAAACTGGTCAAGCTCAACACCAATGAAAACCCCTATGGCCCGTCGCCCAAGGCGTTGGCCGCCATGCAAGGCGAACTCAACGACAACCTGCGCCTGTACCCGGACCCCAACAGCGACCTGCTCAAGCAGGCGGTGGCCAGCTACTACGGCGTGCAAGGCAACCAGGTGTTCCTCGGCAACGGTTCCGACGAAGTCCTGGCCCACATCTTCCACGGCTTGCTGCAGCACGATAAGCCGCTGTTGTTCCCGGACATCAGCTACAGCTTCTATCCGGTCTACTGCGGTTTGTACGGCATCACGTTCGACGCGGTGCCCCTGGACGAGCAGTTCCAGATCAACCCGGCGCACTACACGCGGCCGAACGGCGGGATCATTTTTCCCAACCCGAACGCGCCGACCGGCTGCCTGCTGGCCCTGGAGGCTGTCGAGCAGATCCTCAAGGCCAGCCCGGACTCCGTGGTGGTGGTGGATGAGGCCTACATCGACTTCGGTGGTGAGACGGCCATCAGCCTGGTGGACCGATATCCCAACCTGCTGGTGACCCAGACCCTGTCCAAGTCGCGCTCGCTGGCCGGCTTGCGGGTCGGCCTGGCCGTCGGTCATTCGGACCTGATCGAAGCGCTGGAGCGGATCAAGAACAGCTTCAACTCCTACCCGCTGGATCGCCTGGCGATTGTCGGGGCCGCGGCGGCGTTCGAGGATCGGGAGTACTTCACCAACACCTGCCAGCGGGTCATCGACAGCCGTGAGCAGGTGGTCGCGCAGTTGCAGGACAAAGGCTTTGAGGTGCTGCCGTCGGCGGCCAACTTCATCTTCGCCCGTCACCCGCAGCACGACGCGGCCGCGCTGGCGGCGAAACTGCGTGAGCAAGGGGTGATTGTCCGGCACTTCAAGCAGGAGCGGATTGCCCAGTTCCTGCGGATTTCGATTGGCACGCCTGAACAGAACCAGGCACTGATCGATGGCCTTGGCGATCTCTAAAACGCTGTAAATCCTGTGGGAGCGAGCAGGCTCTCTCCCACATTGTTTTGTGGTGAGGCTTATTCGTGATGCGGCTCCCCCAGGAACGTCAGCGAACTGAACAGCCCGCGACTGTTCACATCAACGCTGTCCTTCACCGGCACTTCTACCTGCGCCGAAATCACGTTCAAGCCTTCATTGCGCACCAGCACCTGCGCCCGGCCGTTTGCATCGGTTTCAGTGCTCAAGGTATTCGGTGCGTTGCGATAATCCCCCACCAGCTTCACGCCCGCAGCGGGTTTGCCATCCAGTAACACGAGAACTGGCAGCGACGCGCCCGGCCCGACGGTCAGCGGATCGACCTCAGGCAGAATCAGCAGTTTCATTTGATCCAGCTTGGGTAGCTTTGCTCCGGACTGATAAATCGCCAGGCTGTACTTGAACGTCTGGGTCGCCTCGATGGCGCCCGGTACTCTGCTGCGTCCTTCGTTGATCCACTGGTTGTCGGCAGTCTGCGACCACATCCCATTGTCGAGCGCCACCGCCATCACGGCGGGCAGTTTGAGCGGTTGCAGGCGCGCGTGATCGGGCAGGCGCTGTACGGTCACCGGGATCATCTTTGCGCTGATGTCATAGGCCCAGGCGCCGCTGATTTTCTGCGCCTTGAAGGCATTGTCTTCGGCGCCATGGCCGTAAATGACTTCGATGTTGCCACGACGTTGTTCGGTCCACAGGCCGTGGGCCGAGACCTCGGAGGCAAACAGCAAGCCGAGCAGTAACAGGGGGTTGAGTGGGGGCATGGGGACGTCCTTTTACAGAGTGAGTGTCAGGCTGGCAGTGAAATTGCGCGGCTCGCCGGGGTTGACCCAGTAGTTGCTGTAGGAGCGCTCGAAGTATTTCTCATCGAAAATGTTGTTCAGGTTCAGACCCACCGTGATGTTGTCACTGACCTTGTAATGGGCCAGCAGGTCGACGGTGTGATACGCCGGTAACTCAAAGTCGCTACCCGCTTCACCCGAACGATCGCCGACATAAGTGAACGCGGCGCCAAGGTCCGAACCGCGCAGTCGACCGTCCTGGAACTCATAAACACCCAACAGGCTGCCACTGCGTTTGGCCACGCCGAGAATACGGCTGCCGGTGGGAATGACCTTGTCGCCCTCGGTGACTTCGGCGTCGATGTAGGCGAAGGCGCCGATCACGCGAACAGCGTCGCTGACTTGCCCGCTGACTTGCAGATCGACACCCTGACTGCGTGCCTTGCCCATGGCACGGCTGGTGTCTGTACCCGGATCGAGGGCGAGGACGTTTTCTTTTTCGATATGGAACGCGGCGAGCGTGCTGCTCAAACGGTCGTCGAACAGCTCGCTCTTGATCCCGATTTCGTAGCCGATGCCTTCTTCAGGGGCGAAGGATTTACCGGCGGCATCCAGGCCATTGTTGGGCTTGAACGAGGTCGAGGTGTTGGCGAACAGGCCAACTTCAGGTGTCAGTTGATAGAGCAAACCAGCCCGTTGGGTCAGCGCGTCGTGACGCTGATTGCGGGTGGCGCTACGAGTGTGATCGTCGATGCTCTGCTGGAAATGTTCGAAACGCACACCGAGCATGCCCCGCAGCTTGTCGGTGAAGATGATCTGGTCCTGCAGGTTCAATGCATGGCTTTCGACGTGTTCGAAAAAGTCCGTGCCAGAGCGTGCACCGTCGGGTTTTGGCTGGCCATAGACCGGTTGGTAGATGTCGATGGCGTAGGGGCTGCCGGCAATGGTCGTCACCCGTTCGTTCTTGCGGTAGTTCTCGTATTCGCTGCCGATCAGCAGTTCGTGCTGCAAACGGCCGGTGTCGAAGAAACCGCGCAGTTCCAGTTGGGTGATGCTGTCGTGCCAATCGTTGTCACGCTCGCGATAGCGGCGGTCGACGGTTTGGCCGTCGGCATTCAGCGGGCGCGACTCTGACGCGAAGCCCCAGAGTTTGCCTTCCTTGTAATGGCTGGCCAGGCGCAACTTCCAGCTGTCGCTGAGCTGATGCTCTAGAGCGGCCTGAAGCATGTTGTTGTGGTTGTCGATGTCGCCATCGTCGGGTTCGCCGAGGAATGTTGAGCGGGAGACGCCGCTCCAGGTGTTGTTGGGGGCGACGATGCCGCGATCGAAGGTCGAGCTGTGGCGGACGAATTCGCTTTCCACCAACAGGCTGGTGTCCGGGTTCAACTGCCAACTGAAGGAGGGCGCGACAAACACACGCTGGCTGTCGACGTGATCGCGGAAGCTGTGGTTGTCCTCAATGGCCAGGTTGACCCGCGACAACACGTTGCCTTGGTCATCCAGTGGCGTGTTGACGTCCAGCGCCGTGCGATAACGGTCCCAACTGCCCGCGCTGGTGTCGAGGGTTGCGAAGGCGTCGGGCTGAGGTTTCTTGGTGACGATGTTCACCGTGCCGCCTGGATCACCACGGCCGTACAGACTGGCGGCGGGACCTTTGAGCACCTCGATGCGCTCGATGTTCGCCACGTCCGGCGTGCTCGGGTAGCCACGGTTGGCGCTGAAACCGTCCTTGTAGAACTCCGACGTCGTGAAGCCGCGCACGCTGTATTCGTACAGCGTCAGGCCACCGAAGTTGTTCTGCTTCGAAACGCCGCCGGCAAAGTCCAGTGCGCGCTCGACGCTGGTGCTGCCCAGATCGTTAAGCACGCTGACGGGGACCACGCTGATCGATTGCGGGATGTCGCGGATGGCGGTGTCGGTTTTGGTCGCGCTGGCGGAGCGGGTGGCGCGGTAGCCAGGGACAGGCCCGGTGGGGGATTCATAGTCGGAAGTGACGCTGATGGCGTCCAGCTCCAACGCCTGTGATTCTTCGGCGAAGGCCGGTACTCCCAACAGCCCGAGGGCAAGACTTGCTACGGAGGCCTTTATTCGAGACGACATGTTATGTTGTTCCAATTGTCTGTATTGAAACAATATAACATGACCAATGAGAATATCTTCCATTGACCAGAAATGATCGGGTCTGGGTTATTCCACTTCTTTTTCCTTGACCGATGCCGGTGCCGGCGGCGGACGCAGGCCGATTTCTGCGGTCAGCTCGATCTCCTTGCCATTGCGGATCACCAGGATGCTGACCTTGTCAGTGGGCTTGATGCGCGCTACCTGGTTCATCGAGCGTCGGCCGTCGCCAGCCGGCTCACCGTCGATGCTCAGGATCACGTCCCCCAGTTGCAGGCCGGCTTTCTGCGCCGGGCCGTCACGGAAAATCCCCGCCACCACGATGCCTGGGCGCCCGGACAGACCAAACGACTCCGCCAGTTCCTGGCTCAAGGGTTGCACTTCAATGCCCAGCCAGCCACGAATCACCTGGCCGTGTTCGATGATCGACTTCATCACTTCCATGGCCAGCTTGATCGGAATCGCGAAGCCGATGCCCTGGGAGCCGCCGGACTTTGAGAAGATCGCCGTGTTGATGCCGGTCAGGTTGCCGTTGGCGTCCACCAGCGCGCCACCGGAGTTGCCGGGGTTGATCGCCGCGTCGGTCTGGATGAAGTCTTCGTAGTTGTTCAGCCCCAGCTGGTTGCGCCCGGTGGCGCTGATGATGCCCATGGTGACGGTCTGGCCGACGCCGAACGGGTTGCCGATGGCCAGTGCCACGTCACCCACACGGATGCTCTCCGAGCGGCCGACGGTAATCGATGGCAGGTTCTTCAGGTCGATTTTCAATACCGCCAGGTCGGTTTCCGGGTCACTGCCGATGACCCGGGCCAGGGTTTCGCGACCGTCCTTGAGCGCGACTACGATCTGGTCGGCGCCGGAGGTGACGTGGTTGTTGGTCAGCAAATAGCCTTGCGAACTCATGATCACGCCCGAGCCGAGGCTCGATTCCATACGCTTCTGCTTGGGCGCGTTATCGCCGAAGAAGCGCCGGAACTGGGGGTCTTCAAACAGCGGGTGGCTGGTCTTGTTGACCACTTTGGTGGTGTAGAGGTTGACCACCGCGGGTGCGGCGATGACCACCGCGTCCGCGTAGGACACCGGGCCTTGCTGCGTCAGAGTGGTTTGCGGGGCCTGCTGCAGGTTCACATCCAGGCTCGGAAGCCCGACCCATTGTGGGTAACGCTGGATAATCAGCAACGCAATCAGCACGCCGGCCAATAGCGGCCAGCCCAAAAAACGCAGACCCTTGAGCATTGAACAAATCCTGGGAGGTTACGAGGGGCCAACCACGGCCCATAATGTCGCGCATTATACGAGGCCGCGCGTGCCTCTGAACGGGATATTTAGGAGTCTTTTATGGCCGTTGCCCTGAGCACCCTGGTAGCAGAAGCGGATCGTTATCTTGGCAGTTCGCGGATTGCCGATTATTGCCCCAATGGCCTGCAGGTCGAGGGGCGGCCGCAAGTCATGCGTATCGTCAGCGGCGTCACGGCCAGCCAGGCCTTGCTCGATGCCGCCGTCGAAGCCGGCGCCGACCTGATCCTGGTCCACCACGGCTACTTCTGGAAGGGCGAAAACCCGTGCATCACCGGCATGAAGCAGCGTCGGCTCAAGACCCTGCTCAAGCACGACATCAGCCTGCTGGCCTATCACCTGCCGCTGGACCTGCATCCGGACGTGGGCAACAACGTGCAACTGGCCCGGCAACTGGAGATTACCGTGGAAGGCCCGCTGGACCCGGACAATGCCAAGGTGGTCGGCCTGGTCGGCTCCCTCGCCGAACCCATGACCGCCCGCGATTTTGCCCGTCACGTGCAGCAGGTCATGGGCCGCGAGCCGCTGCTGATCGAAGGTGAGCAAATGATCCGCCGAGTCGGCTGGTGCACCGGTGGCGGGCAGGGCTATATCGACCAGGCAGTACAGGCCGGCGTCGACCTGTACCTGAGCGGTGAAGCGTCTGAGCAGACCTTCCACAGCGCCCGGGAAAACGCCATCAGCTTCATCGCCGCCGGTCACCACGCCACCGAGCGCTATGGCGTACAGGCGCTGGGGGAATACCTGGCGCGCCGGTTTGCCCTGGAGCACATCTTCATCGATTGCCCCAACCCCATTTAACAGCCAAACGGGCAGGTATATTGATATACCCTTTCGATCTAGTAGGCGTCCTGATTAGAAGAGGTCGCTGTGCTAGGATTCCCCGCTCGAACACGGCCCGGTGGCCGTTCATAAGAAAGTTTTCGTGAGTAGCCATGGTCGACAAACTGACGCATCTGAAACAGCTGGAGGCGGAAAGCATCCACATCATCCGCGAGGTGGCCGCCGAGTTCGATAACCCGGTGATGCTGTACTCCATCGGTAAAGACTCCGCCGTGATGCTGCACCTGGCACGCAAGGCGTTCTTCCCGGGCAAGCTGCCGTTTCCGGTGATGCACGTCGACACCCAGTGGAAATTCCAGGAGATGTACAGCTTCCGCGACAAGATGGTCGCCGAGCTGGGCCTGGACCTGATCACCCACGTCAACCCCGACGGCGTTGCGCAGGGCATCAACCCGTTCACCCACGGCAGCGCCAAGCACACCGACATCATGAAGACCGAAGGCCTGAAACAGGCATTGGACAAGCATGGTTTCGACGCCGCCTTCGGTGGTGCGCGCCGCGATGAAGAGAAATCCCGCGCCAAGGAGCGCGTGTACTCGTTCCGCGACAGCAAGCACCGCTGGGACCCGAAAAACCAGCGCCCCGAGCTGTGGAACGTGTACAACGGCAAGGTCAACAAGGGCGAGTCGATCCGCGTCTTCCCGTTGTCGAACTGGACCGAGCTGGACATCTGGCAGTACATCTACCTGGAAGGCATCCCGATCGTGCCGCTGTACTTCGCCGCCGAACGGGACGTGATCGAGAAGAATGGCACGCTGATCATGATCGACGACGAGCGCATCCTCGAACACCTGAGCGATGAAGACAAAGCCCGCATCGTCAAAAAGAAAGTGCGTTTCCGTACCCTTGGCTGCTACCCGTTGACGGGCGCGGTGGAGTCCGAGGCCGAAAGCCTCACGGACATCATTCAGGAAATGCTCCTGACGCGAACTTCCGAGCGCCAGGGCCGTGTCATCGACCACGATGGCGCCGGCTCGATGGAAGACAAAAAACGTCAAGGTTATTTCTAAGGGGCTGTCATGTCGCATCAATCTGATTTGATCAGCGAGGACATCCTCGCCTACCTGGGCCAGCACGAACGTAAAGAGCTGCTGCGCTTCCTGACCTGCGGTAACGTCGATGACGGCAAGAGCACCCTGATCGGGCGCCTGCTGCACGACTCCAAGATGATCTACGAAGACCATCTGGAAGCCATTACCCGCGACTCGAAAAAAGTCGGCACCACCGGTGACGATATCGACCTGGCGCTGCTGGTCGACGGCCTGCAGGCCGAGCGCGAACAAGGCATCACCATCGATGTCGCGTACCGCTATTTCTCCACCGCCAAACGCAAATTCATCATTGCCGATACCCCGGGCCATGAGCAGTACACCCGCAACATGGCCACCGGTGCGTCGACCTGTGACCTGGCGATCATCCTGGTGGACGCCCGCTACGGCGTGCAGACCCAGACCCGTCGCCACAGCTTCATCGCCTCGTTGCTGGGCATCAAGCACATCGTCGTGGCCATCAACAAGATGGACCTCAAGGACTTCGACCAGGGCGTGTTCGAGTCGATCAAGGCCGACTACCTGCAGTTCGCCGAAGGCTTGAAGATGAAGCCCACCAGCATGCACTTCGTGCCGATGTCGGCCCTCAAGGGCGACAACGTGGTGAACAAGTCCGAGCGTTCGCCGTGGTACACCGGCCAGTCGCTGATGGAAATCCTCGAGACCGTGGAAGTGGCGGGCGACCGCAACTTCACCGACCTACGTTTCCCGGTGCAGTACGTTAACCGTCCCAATCTGAACTTCCGCGGTTTCGCCGGCACCCTGGCCAGCGGCATCGTCAAGAAAGGCGACGAAATCGTGGTCCTGCCGTCGGGCAAGAGCAGCCGCGTCAAATCCATCGTCACCTTCGAAGGTGAGCTGGAGCACGCCGGTCCTGGCCAGGCAGTGACCCTGACCATGGAAGACGAAATCGACATCTCCCGTGGTGACCTGTTGGTACATGCCGACAACGTGCCGCCGGTGACCGACAGCTTCGAAGCCATGCTGGTGTGGATGGCTGAAGAGCCGATGCTGCCGGGCAAGAAGTACGACATCAAGCGCGCCACCAGCTACGTGCCGGGCTCCATTGCCAGCATCGTCAACAAGGTCGACGTCAACACCTTGGAAGAAGGTCCGGCCAGTGCGTTGCAGTTGAACGAAATCGGCAAGGTCAGGATCGCGCTCGATGCGCCGATTGCCCTCGACGGTTACGAAAGCAACCGCACCACCGGCGCGTTCATCATCATCGACCGCTTGACCAACGGCACCGTGGGCGCCGGCATGATCGTCGCCCAGCCGGTAGCGCATGGCAGTGCTACCCACCATGGCAAACTGGCGCACGTGGCCACCGAAGAACGTGCCCAGCGCTTCGGCCAGCAGCCAGCCACGGTGTTGTTCAGCGGCTTGTCGGGCGCGGGCAAGAGCACCCTGGCCTATGCGGTCGAGCGCAAGTTGTTCGACATGGGCCGTGCGGTGTTCGTGCTCGATGGCCAGAACCTGCGTCACGACCTTAACAAAGGCCTGCCGCAGGATCGCGCCGGGCGTACCGAGAACTGGCGTCGTGCGGCGCATGTCGCGCGGCAGTTCAACGAAGCCGGCCTGCTGACCCTGGCCGCTTTCGTGGCGCCGAGTTCCGAAGGCCGTGAGCAGGCCAAGGACCTGATCGGCAAGGACCGTCTGCTGACGGTCTACGTCCAGGCTTCGCCGGCGGTCTGCGCCGAACGTGACCCACAAGGCTTGTATGCGGCGGCCGGGGACAACATCCCGGGCGAGTCCTTCCCGTACGACGTGCCGCTGGACGCCGACCTGGTGGTCGACACCCAGGCCCTGTCGCTGGAAGACAGCGTCAAGCAGGTGCTGGATCTGCTGCGTAGCCGCGGCGCGATCTAAGCGTTCGCCGGTCATGAAAAACCCGCCGATGAGTGATCATCGGCGGGTTTTTTATGTGTGGTCGACTCGCCCCCACAGGGGTCAGTGGTGCTTTGGATACTCGCGATGCATCTGCCCCAACAACGCATCCTTGTCTTCCCACAGCTGGTTGATCCAGCCCTGGAACTGCAGGCGGTAGGCGCCATCCTGCTCGTAGTTCTTGCCGATGAACTGCGGCGGGATCGGCAGCTCCTGGAAATGCACCACCACCTCCCTGACGTTGCCGCACAGCAGGTCCCAGAAACCCGGGCGCCCGGCCGGGTAGTGGATGGTCACATTGACGATCGATTGCAGTTGTTCGCCCATGGCATCCAGCACAAAGGCTATCCCGCCGGCCTTGGGCTTGAGCAGGTAGCGGAACGGCGATTGCTGCTGCTTGTGCTTGGCCTCGGTGAAGCGTGTGCCCTCGGCGAAGTTGAACATGCCCACCGGATTGTTGCGAAACTTCGCACAGGTCTTACGGGTGGTTTCCAGGTCCTTGCCTTTCTTCTCCGGGTGTTTCTCCAGGTAGGCCTTGGAGTAGCGCTTCATGAACGGAAAGCCCAGGGCCCACCAGGCCAGGCCGATCACCGGCACCCAGATCAGCTCCTGCTTGAGGAAAAATTTCAGCGGACGGATTTTTCGGTTCAACAGGTACTGCAGGACCATGATGTCGACCCAGCTCTGGTGGTTGCTGGTGATCAGGTACGAGTGCTGGTAGTCCAGCCCTTCGAGACCGCTGAGGTGCCAGCGGGTGCGGCAGACCAACTGCATCCAGGCCTTGTTGTTGCTGATCCAGGCCTCATGGGTGTGGTTCATCAGCCAGGCGGTGAAGCGCTGGGTGAGGGCGAACGGCAGGACCTTGAAGATCGCCACGCAAAACAGGAACGAACACAACAACAGGGTGTTGAGTGCCAGTAGCAGCGCAGCGATCACGCCACGCACGGCGCCAGGGAGAAAATCCAGCATTTAGAGATCCATCGGTCGGTTGGCGGCCTGAATCGCGGTCAGGGCAATGGTGTAGACGATGTCGTCGACCTGCGCACCGCGTGGCAAGTCGTTCACCGGTTTGCGCAGGCCTTGCAGCATCGGACCGAGGCTGACGCAATCGGCACTGCGCTGCACGGCCTTGTGGGTGGTGTTGCCACTGTTGAGGTCGGGGAAAATGAACACCGTGGCGCGCCCGGCCACCGGGCTGTTGGGGGCCAGTTGCCGCGCGACGGCTTCGTTGGCGGCGGCGTCGTACTGCAGCGGCCCGTCGATCAGCAGGGCGTTTTGCGCTTCGTGGGCCAACAGCGTGGCCTCGCGCACCTTCTCCACTTCTTCGCCGCTGGCCGAGTCGCCGCTGGAGTAGCTGAGCATCGCCACCCGTGGCGTGATGCCGAAGGCGGCGGCGGAGTCGGCGCTTTGCAGGGCGATCTCCGCCAGCTCGCTGGCGCTGGGGTGCGGGTTCATGATGCAGTCGCCGTAGACCAGCACTTCCTCTGGAAACAGCATGAAGAACACCGAGGACACCAGGGTGCAGCCCGGCGCGGTTTTAATCAGTTGCAGGGCGGGGCGGATGGTATTGGCGGTGGAGTGAATGACCCCGGACACCAGCCCGTCGACCTCGTCCAGTGCCAGCATCATGGTGCCAATCACCACGGTGTCTTCCAGTTGCTGCTCGGCCATCGGCGCATTGAGGCTCTTGGTCTTGCGCAGGGCAACCATCGGTTCGACATAGCGGTCGCGGATCAGGTCCGGGTCGAGAATCTCCAGGCCCGGGGGCAACTCGATGCCCTGAGCACGCGCCACGGCCTCGACGTCCGCCGGTTTGGCCAGCAACACGCAACGGGCAATGCCGCGGGCCTGACAGATGGCCGCTGCCTGCACGGTCAAGGGCTCGCTGCCTTCGGGCAGGACGATGCGCTTGTTGGCCGCCTGGGCGCGCTGAATCAACTGGTAGCGGAACACCGCAGGTGACAGGCGCATTTCCCGCGGCGTGCCGCAGCGCTGGTGCAGCCAATTGGCATCCAGGTGACTGGCGACGAAGTCGGTAATGATTTCCGCGCGTTCGCGGTCGTCGATCGGGATTTCCTTGTTCAGGCCGTTCAACTGGTTGGCGGTGTCGTAGGAGCCAGTGCTTACCGACAGCACCGGCAAGCCGGCCTGCAATGCCCCGCGGCACAGGTCCATGATGCGCGGGTCGGGCAGGGTGTCACTGGTCAGCAGCAGGCCGGCCAGCGGCACGCCGTTCATCGCTGCCAGGCTGACCGCCAGGATGATGTCGTCGCGATCACCTGGGGTCACCACCAGCACGCCGGGCTTGAGCAACTCCACGGTGTTGCGCATGGTCCGCGCACAAATGATGATCTTGGTCATGCGCCGGGTTTCGAAGTCGCCGGCATTGAGCACTTGCGCGCCCATCAGGTCGGCCACGTCGCGGGTGCGCGGGGCGTTGAGCTCCGGCTGGAACGGGATGCAGCCGAGCAATCGGAAATCACCGCTGCGCAGCAATGGCGAGTGTTCTTTCAGGCGCGCGGCGAAGGCCTCCATGCTTTCCTCGGTCTTGACCTTGTTGAGGATCACGCCGAGGACTTTCGGGTCTTTCGGGCCGCCGAACAGTTGCGCCTGCAACTCGACGCGCCCGGACAGCTCGGTGAGCACTTCGTTTTCCGGCGCCGAGACCAGGATCACCTCGGCATCCAGGCTTTTGGCCAGGTGCAGGTTGACCCGGGCGGCATAGCTGGCGCTGCGGGTCGGCACCATGCCTTCGACGATCAGCACGTCCTTGCCGATGGCGGCTTGCTGGTACAGGGTGATGATTTCTTCCAGCAACTCGTCCAGTTGGCCGTCCCCCAGCATCCGTTCGACATGGGCCAAGCCCAGCGGCTGGGGCGGTTTCAGGCCATGGGTACGGGCCACCAGTTCGGTGGAGCGTTCCGGCCCGGTGTCACCGGGGTGCGGTTGGGCAATCGGTTTGAAAAAGCCGACTTTCAACCCTGCTCGTTCCAGGGTGCGCACCAGCCCGAGGCTGATGGAAGTCAGGCCTACACCAAAATCGGTGGGTGCGATAAAAAAAGTTTGCATGCGGATTCTCTAGAGGTGCATGGCAAGGTGAAGGCCTATGACTGGCCTCCTACCGAAATTTCAGACGCCAAGGTTATCGCTAACCGGGCCTTGAGCGCACCAACCGCAATCAAAGGCCTGGCCTATTTTTTCCTGGCGCTGCAGCGGGTCCAGGACCCAGGCTCGGGATTGCCAGGGGGGCTGGTGGCGCAGGTGCTGGGTATGACCGCAGGACAGCTCGGCCACCCAGTGCCCATCCTCGTCCTGATGGAAGCCGGTGATGATCGAAGCTTTCGAAGCGGGCCGTTGGTCAGGGTTCCGTTCGCTTTCGGGCGTTTGCTTCGCTAAACTTGTCCATTCTTTATTCTTCTGCAAAAGGTCTCGCCCCATGCTGATCGCCGCCAATAAGGCTGTCTCCATCGACTATACCCTGACCAACGACGCTGGTGAGGTCATCGACAGCTCCGCCGGCGGCGCGCCGCTGGTCTACCTGCAAGGCGCAGGTAACATCATTCCAGGTCTGGAAAAAGCCCTGGAAGGTAAAGCTGTCGGCGACGAACTGACCGTAGCTGTTGAACCTGAAGACGCTTACGGCGAGTACGCCGCCGAGCTGGTCAGCACCCTGAGCCGCAGCATGTTCGAAGGCGTCGACGAACTGGAAGTGGGCATGCAGTTCCACGCTTCCGCGCCAGACGGCCAAATGCAGATCGTCACCATCCGTGACCTGGACGGCGACGACGTGACTGTCGACGGCAACCACCCGTTGGCCGGCCAGCGTCTGAACTTCCAGGTGAAGATCATCGACATCCGTGACGCCAGCCAGGAAGAAATCGCTCATGGTCACGTCCATGGCGAAGGTGGTCATCACCACTGATTTCTGCGCTAAGCTCAGGTATCTGGAGAGGCGCCTTGGGGCGCCTTTTTAGTCGGCGCCGGTTAACGGGCGCCAGGTGATAGCGCGGTTGAAGGGCGTTTCGAGAAAAACACGGGATATCTGGAGTTCATCATGAGTGCTTTTCACGACCTTACTTTAAAAACGTTGGACGACCTGGACTTACCGCTGGCGCCCTTCAAAGGGCGTGTCGTACTGGTGGTCAACGTGGCCTCCAAGTGTGGTTTGACCCCACAGTACGCCGCTCTGGAAAACCTTTATCAGCAGTACAAGGCCCGAGGCTTCAGCGTGCTGGGCTTGCCTTGCAACCAGTTCGCCGGCCAGGAGCCGGGCACGGCAGACGAGATCAAGGATTTCTGCAGCCACACCTACGGCGTGAGCTTTCCGCTGTCCAGCAAGCTGGACGTCAACGGCCATGAGCGCCATCAGTTGTACCGTCTGCTGGCGGGCGAGGGGGCGGAGTTTCCTGGCGACATCACCTGGAACTTCGAAAAATTCCTGCTGGGCAAGGACGGACGTGTGCTCGCGCGTTTCTCGCCGCGCACGGCGCCGGATGATCCGGCGGTCGTCCAGGCCATTGAAAAAGCCTTGAGCTAAAAAGAAAGATCAAAAGATCGCAGCCTTCGCCAGCGCCCACATTGGAATGTGAACACCTGTGGGAGCTGGCGAAGGCTGCGATCTTTTCTTTTGATTTCTAATCCTTAATCACTCAGATCAATAGTGCTGTTCAAGCCTGGGTACGCTCCATATTATCCCCGTCATAAACCTCGCGTCCCTGTGGAGTGCCGCATGCCTGTACAAGCCCTGTTCAAGCCGTTTTACCTGGGTACCCTGGAGTTGCCGACCCGTGTGGTCATGGCCCCCATGACCCGTTCGTTCTCCCCGGGTGGCGTGCCGAACTCGAAAGTCATCGAGTATTACCGCCGTCGCGCGGCGGCGGGTGTGGGCCTGATCATCACCGAAGGCACCACCGTCGGTCACAAGGCGGCCAATGGTTACCCGAATGTTCCGCAGTTCTATGGTGAAGCGGCCTTGGCCGGCTGGAAAAAGGTCGTGGATGCCGTGCATGCCGAAGGCGGCAAGATCGTTCCGCAACTGTGGCACGTCGGCAGCGTGCGGCGCATCGGTACCGAGCCAGACGCCAGTGTGCCGGGCTATGGCCCATCGGAAAAGCTCAAGGACGGCCAGGTCGTGGTGCACGGCATGACCGAGCAGGATATCCAGGAGGTGATCGCTGCCTTCGCCCAGGCCGCCAAGGATGCACAGAGCATCGGCATGGACGGCGTGGAAATCCACGGCGCCCACGGCTACCTGCTGGACCAGTTCTTCTGGGAGACCAGCAACCAGCGTACCGATCAATACGGCGGTGACCTGGCCAACCGCTCGCGCTTTGCCATCGAATTGATCCAGGCGGTGCGGGCAGCGGTCGGCGAAGGGTTCCCGATCATCTTCCGTTTCTCCCAGTGGAAGCAGCAGGACTACACCGCGCGTCTGGTGCAGACACCTGAAGCGCTGGGGGCATTCCTCAAGCCGTTGTCTGACGCGGGTGTGGATATTTTCCACTGCTCGACACGACGTTTCTGGGAGCCGGAGTTTGACGGTTCCGACCTCAACCTGGCCGGCTGGACTCGCGTGTTGACCGGCAAGCCGACCATCACCGTGGGCAGCGTTGGCCTGGATGGCGAGTTTCTGCAGTTCATGGTCAACACCGACAAAGTGGCCCAGCCGGCCAGCCTGGAAAACCTGCTGGAGCGCCTGAACAACGATGAGTTCGATCTGGTAGCGGTGGGGCGTGCACTGCTGGTCGACCCGGACTGGGCGCAGAAAGTCCGGGATGGAAGAGAAGGCGAGATCCTGCCGTTCAGTCGCGAAGCGTTGATGACGCTGGTTTAAGCGACACCGCCTCCATCTCTGGCGCGGGGACCTGACAGGCCCCGCGCAGTTGGTCTTCAAACTGCTCGATGATCGCCGGCCAGCCCTGGCGACTCGCGTGCTGGCGCGCATTCAGGCGCACGCAGCGCAAGGTTTCATCCTCCTCCAGCAACCACGCCGCCGCCTCGCAGAACGCCTCTTCATCGCCCGGCATCGCCAGTACGCCGTTGTAGCCATGGCGAATATGCTGCGCCGCCGCGGCCTGGTCATACGCCACCACGCCCAGTCCAGAGGCCAGCGCCTCCAGCACCACATTGCCGAAGGTTTCGGTCAGGCTCGGAAACAGAAACACATCACCGCACGCATAGTGCGCCGCCAAGGCCTCACCGCGCTGTGAGCCACAGAAGATCGCCTGCGGCAGATCCTTTTCCAGTGCCGCGCGCTGTGGCCCATCGCCGACCACGATCAATTTCAGTTTGCGCTGTGGATAAGTAGCGCACAGCTTTTCCAAACAGCGTTTGAGCAGGCCAAGGTTTTTCTCGGGGGCGAGCCGACCGACGTGCATCACCGCAATGTCACCCTCAGCCAGGCCCCAGTGTTCACGCAAGGTGCTCACTCGTTTGGCGGGGTGAAACAACTGGCTGTCGACTCCCCGGGACAACAGCGCCAGGCGCTCGAAATGCCGCCGCTCCAGTTCCAGTCGCTGGCTGACGCTCGGCACCAGCGTCAGTGTCGAACGGTTGTGAAACCAGCGCAGGTAATGCGTCAGCATCCGGGTCAGCAAACCGAGACCGTATTGATGGGTGTACTGCTGGAAATTGGTGTGAAAACCGCTCACCACCGAGATTCCCAGGCGCCGTGCCGCGCGCAGGGCCGACAGGCCCAGCGGGCCTTCGGTGGCGATGTACAGCACGTCCGGGCGTTGGCGTTTCCAGCGCCTGAGCAGTTTGTGCATCGACGACTGACCCCATTGCAGCCCCGGATAGCCCGGCAGCGGCCAGCCGCGACAGAGCAGCAGGGCATCGTCGCTGGCCTGGGCCTGATCAGCATCCTGGCGCGGGCGCACCAGTTCGACCTGATGCCCACGGGCGCGCAGGCCATCACACAAGCGGCCCAGGGTATTGGCCACGCCGTTGATTTCCGGAGGGAAGGTTTCGGTGATCAGGGTGATACGCAGCGCTGTCGTCATGACCCCAGTGTCGGCTGGGGTCATGTCGTCATTGTGTCAGGAGAATGATGAATTGATGACCGGCTCAGCCCTGGCGAGTGACCAGGTTTTCCGCGCCGCGTTCACGCACCCAGAACAGGGTCGCACCCGCCACGGCGGCCGGCATCATCAGGATGTTTACCACGGGGATCAGCAGCACCAGATAGACGATCCCGCCAAAACTCATGCTCTGCCAGCGCTTCTCGCGCAGCCAGGCGAGCATCTCGTTCCAGCCCAGCTTGTGGTTGTCCGCCGGGTAGTCGATGTACTGGATCGCCATCATCCACACCCCGAAGATCAACCACAGCGGCGCGGCGATCAGGTTGACCACCGGAATCAACGACAGGATGAACAGCGCCAACGCCCGGGGCAGGAAGTACCCCAGCTTGCGCATTTCCCGGGCCAGGGTCCGAGGGACCATGGCGGTCAGTTCGCCCCAACTGAAGGCCGGGAAGTCATCGGTGCCACGAACCACCACTTCGACTTTCTCGGCAAGGAAGCCGTTGAAGGGCGCTGCGATCACGTTGGCCAGCAGGGTGAAGGTAAAAAACACCATCAGCGCCACCAACACCACGAACATTGGCCACAGCACATAACTGAGGAAGCTCAGCCAGTCGGGCAGTGATGGCATCAGGGTGTCGACCCACAGGCTGAACTGGTGGCCGGCCAGGTAGATCAAGCCGACGAACAGCACCAGGTTGATGGCCAGCGGCAGCAACACGAACAAACGCAGGCCGGGACTCAAGACCAGCTTCAGGCCTTCGCGCAGGTATTGCGGGCCGGACAGAACGGGGGCGGGCATAAGGTGCTCCGAGCAAGGGGGAAAACGCGCCGACCTTACCGGCTTTGCCCCACAGGTGAAAGCGTGGCAAGCGGATCGACATTAACTGTAACAAAGGCGCCGTTAAATCGGCCGCTTGGAGATAGAGACCGCCTATGAGCTGGATTGTTAAACGGTATTTCCTTAATCTTCGCCTCCTCGATACGCTGCACCCATTATTTTTCAGGGCTGTCCCGCGATGCACTTCCCCAAGTGCTGGCACGGTCCTTTTTTATTCCAGCCGGCAATCCGGCATCCGCGCCAGGTCATACCGGCCGGTCGATAGGAGTGAGTCATGTCTGATGTACGTCATTCGCGAGTGATTATTCTCGGTTCCGGCCCTGCCGGTTACAGCGCCGCAGTCTATGCCGCCCGTGCCAACCTCAAGCCGTTGCTGATCACCGGCATGCAGGCTGGCGGTCAACTGACCACCACCACCGAAGTCGACAACTGGCCGGGCGACGTCCATGGCCTGACCGGCCCGGTGCTGATGGAGCGGATGAAAGAGCACGCCGAGCGTTTCGAGACCGAAATCGTGTTCGACCACATCAATGCCGTCGACTTTGCCGCCAAGCCTTACACCCTGACGGGCGACAGCGGCACTTACACCTGTGACGCACTGATCATCGCCACCGGTGCCAGCGCGCGTTACCTGGGTCTGCCCTCGGAAGAAGCGTTCATGGGCAAGGGCGTTTCGGCCTGCGCCACGTGCGATGGTTTCTTCTATCGCAACAAGCCGGTCGCTGTGGTCGGTGGTGGTAACACCGCCGTGGAAGAAGCCCTGTACCTGGCCAACATCGCCAGCACCGTGACCCTGGTGCACCGTCGCGATACCTTCCGCGCCGAGAAGATCCTGATCGACAAGCTGAACGCCCGTGTGGCCGAAGGCAAGATCATCCTCAAGCTGAACTCGAACCTGGACGAAGTGCTGGGCGACAACATGGGTGTGACCGGCGCGCGCCTGAAGAACAACGACGGCAGCTTCGACGAGTTGAAAGTCGACGGTGTGTTCATCGCCATCGGCCACACTCCGAACACCTCGCTGTTCGAAGGCCAGTTGACCCTCAAGGATGGTTACCTGGTCGTGCAGGGCGGTCGTGACGGCAACGCCACTGCCACCAGCATCGAAGGCATCTTTGCCGCCGGCGACGTGGCTGACCACGTCTACCGCCAGGCCATCACCTCTGCCGGCGCCGGCTGCATGGCCGCACTGGACGCAGAGCGTTACCTGGACAACCTGAAGAACGCTTGATTCTTTGGGCATGAAAAAACCGGCTTCGGCCGGTTTTTTTGTCGCTGAAAAAGCGCCAGCTGGGCAATCAGCGCCGAGTCAGCGGCTGTGCCGAGAGCTTGACCCCCGCCAACCCATGAACCATCAGCGCCCGGATATTGCCGTGGTCACTGCCCTCTGGGGTGGCCAGCACGGCACGGTAGTGCTCACCGAATGCCAGCAGGGTTTCTTCATCGTTCAAGCCTTCCAGCACAGCCAGGCCCAGGGTCTTGCACGAACCTTCGTTCTGTCCGGCGGCGTTTTCCACGCCGCCGTTAATGAAGGCCTGCGGCTGATAGTCGTAGTTCGCGCCGATGAAGACCAGGGTCTCGGCAAACGCGTGTTCGCCGCTCTTGAGGCTGGCGCGCAGGGTGTTCAGGTCAGTCATGGGTCTTTCCTTTGGCGAACGCCGCTTGTTGCTCGGCGCTGGCTTCTTGCTGGTATTGGGCTTTCCACTCGGCGTACGGCATGCCGTAGACCACTTCGCGGGCGTCATCGAGGCTGACGTCGATCTGGCGTTCGTCGGCTGCGGCCTTGTACCACTTGGACAGGCAGTTACGGCAAAAGCCCGAGAGGTTCATCAGGTCGATGTTCTGCACGTCCTTGCGGCTGTCCAGGTGGGCAACCAGCCGGCGAAAGGCGGCGGCTTCGAGTTTCAGGCGTTGTTGTTCGGTCATGGCGGTCTCTGCGAGACAGCTTCAAGCGGCAAGCTTCAAGCTGCAAGTTGGATGGCGGTGGCTGCAAGTTTAGCGCTTGCCGCTCGCCGCTTGAAGCTAGCGGCTCGCTGCAAGCGTAATCGACACCGACTCGGCGAAACGCAGGGCGTGGGGTTTGTCGACTTCGACTTCGGCGTACAGCACGCTCTGGTTGGCCATCACCAGGTCCAGCAATTCCTGGGTCATGCGTTCGAGCAGGGCAAAACGATTGCCCTCCACGTGAGCGATGATCGCCTTGGTAATGGTGCGGTAGTTGAGCGCGTGATCGATGTCGTTATCGCGCACCGCTTCCTGTGCGGCGTACAGGATCGTCAGGTTGATCAGCACGTCCTGCTTGTTGAGGATTTCGTCTTCATTGATGCCGATGAAGGTCCGCAGGCACAGGTCCTTGACCCGGATGCGGGCCATTCCTGGTTGAAGTTGTGGCATTGCTACTTGCTCCGTCCAATCAATTGCAGGAACTCCTGGCGAGTGTTGCTCGAGTCGCGGAAGGCACCGAGCATCACCGAGGTGTTCATGGTCGAATTCTGTTTTTCCACGCCGCGCATCATCATGCACATGTGCCGGGCCTCGATCACCACCGCAACGCCGGCGGCCCCCGTCACGCGCTGCACGGCGTCGGCAATCTGCCGGGTGAGGTTCTCCTGGATCTGCAGGCGCCGGGCAAACATGTCGACGATCCTGGCGATCTTCGACAGGCCCAGCACCTTGCCGGTAGGAATATAAGCCACATGGGCCTTGCCGATGAAGGGCAGCAGGTGATGTTCGCAGAGTGAGTACAGCTCGATGTTGTCGACGATCACCATTTCATCGTTGTCCGAGGCAAACAAGGCACCGTTGACGATCTCCTCGACGCTTTGCCCGTAACCATGACACAGATACTGCATGGCCTTGGCGGCACGGGCCGGCGTATCGAGCAGGCCTTCGCGGTCGGGGTCTTCGCCCAGGCCTATGAGGATCTCGCGGTAATGTTGGGACAATGGCATGGAACATCCTCGCGGGGGGCGGCCTACTTGACGTGCCGCCCGCCGTTGACGGTCAGGGTCGTGCCGGTGACATAGGGGTTGTCCAGCAAATAGCGCAGGCTCTGGTAGACCACTTCGCTGCCGGGTTCGATGCCCAGCGCCGACTTGGCCAGCGCCTTGGCCCGGTACGCCGCGTCGTCGTCGGGGTTGAACAGTAACAGGGCAGGGGCAATGCCGTTGACCTTGATGTGTGGCGCGTACTTGGCAGCGAACGACAGGGTCAGGCTATCGAGCCCGGCTTTGCTGGCGCAGTAGGCGATGTGCTGGCTGCTGCCCTTGTGCGTGACATCGTCGCTGATGTGCACGATATCGGCGGGGCTCGAGCGCCGCAGCATCTCGGCACACTGCAGGTTGATCAGATAAGGTGCAAGCATGTGCACGTTGATCATCTGGCTGAAGGCCTCGGCTTCGCCACCGGGAGTTTCCGCAGTCCACGCCGAGGCGTTGTGCACGATGGCCCGCAGTTGTTGGGTGTGCCCCTTGAGTTGGGCGATGAAGGCAAGGATCCCGGCCTGCGTGGAAAAGTCGGCAAATAGCGCGGTGGCCCCCAGGTCGCGCAGGGTTTGCACCCCCGGGCGTTCGCTGCGGTAGCTGATGATCACCAGCTGCCCGGCCTCCAGCAACCGAAGCGCGCAATGCAGGCCGACGCGCTGGCTGGCGCCGGTGATGAGGATTGGGGCGGGGGAAGAGGTCATGAAGGGCTCGCATCGCGGGTATGGCAAAACTATACCAGCGACTGGACGAGCCATGCCCCTTTTAGCGGTTCTGCGCGGCCGTCTCGGCCGGCAACGACGGCGCGGGCGTACTGCTCAGCCAGCCGGCCAGCAGGCGGGTCGACAGCGGGATAAAGAAGTAGACCATCAAGGGGGTCAGGGCCAGGGTGCTGATGAACACCCGGGGCAGCATGGCCAGGTCGCCCAGCAGTGGGCCGAGGACAAAATTGAACAGCAGCGAGACCGGAAAGAATGCCAGCCAGATGGCGACGGCCTGTTTCCAGCGCGGGGGACGTTGGCCGGCGGCGCCGAACCAGCCATCGATGCCGCGGACCCGATGCTCCGAAGGGTGGGCAAACAGCTCGCTGCCACGCCCTAGCCAGGCCGTGCGCGAGGCGGAGTGCTCCCAGGCGTGCAGGGTCGGTTCGTCGGCGAAACGGAAAATGATCTGGAACTCGTCATCACCGGGCGGCGGGGCAAGTACGCCAGAGCCCAGGTAACCGGGAAAATCAGTGGCCAGTTGTTCGCCTTCGCGTAACCAGGCGATCAGCTCTTGATAGCGCCCGCTGGCAACGCGGCGCGCCACCATCAGGGTGACGGGTGAGGTAGACATTATGTATCTCCATAAAGCGGGGGCGCGATTCCGGGTAGGAGGCGCGCCGAACACAGCCCGGGGTGGAGGGCTGGGTTGTAACAAGCAAGGATTATTCCTGATTTTACGAAATACGCCAGCGACCTTCGTCGATCAGGCCCTACTTGAACATCGCCCATGGTTGCGCGATAAGATAGGATCCAATTGGATGTGGATGTCTACAAGCCGATGCCTGTCATCACTGAGTCTCCCGAGCCGTTGGTGGCTGTTGATGCTAACAGTCAGGAGCAAATGTTCCCCATTCGTGAAGTGGCACGCCTGACCGGCGTGAATCCGGTGACCTTGCGCGCCTGGGAGCGACGCTACGGTTTGATCCAGCCAACGCGCACTGAAAGCGGGCATCGATTGTATTCCCTGACCGATATCGAGCAGATCCGCAGCATTCTGAGCTGGATCGCTCGGGGGGTGGCGGTCAGCAAGATCGGCAGGCTTCTGGCTAGGAGCCAGGCCGCGCAGGCGTTGTCGAGCATTGTTCCGGACCAGTTGGTCCAAGCTGATTATGCCCAGTGGCAGGCCCAGATTCGCACGGCATTGAGCAATTATGATGATCTGGAACTGGCGCGGATCTACGGCCAGGTGTTCTCCACTTATTCATTGAATGTGGTGTTCCAGGACATTTTTATGCCGCTGTGGTCGCAGGCGCTGCAACAAAAGGGGCTCTTCGGGCAAACCAGTGAATGGGTCATGCTCGACGCCTTCCTGCGCTCACGGGTGCTGCAACGACTGATTATGTTGCGCGGCTCTCAGCCGGTTCGGGTTGCGGTGGCGGCAATCGAAGGGCATTGCCATGAGCTGGAGTTGCTACTGGCGGCATTGTTCCTGAGCGGTGGCGCGGTGGGCGTCCGGGTGCTGGCGCTGGGCAAGCCTTTCGAGGAACTGTCCCTGGTCTGTGAAAAAGTCCGGCCCGAGGCGCTGGTGCTGGTTTCCAGTCGGGCACCGGCCAGCGACTTTGCCCGGCGTCTGAATCGGCTTGCAATGAGTCTGCAGTGCCGTCTGTTGTTGTGCGGCGATGCGTCGGAGCTGGCGCAGGACAGCCTGGCCGGTTCGTCTATCGGCTGCCTGGGCAATGAAGGTAGCCTGATGCGCCAGCGCTTGCAGCATTTTCTTGGAGGAACGCTGGATACCTGAAATTCAGACGTGCATGGCGGGGTGGGTCAGGCGATGTTGCTGAAGGATGTACTGGCGCAGGCGCTCGGTTTCGACCGTGTTGCTTTGGTTGAGCTGGTAGGCGTAATAACCCAGCTCGGTCTGCCGCTCGAAAGTGCCGCGCAAAGCGATGCGCTCGTAGCCTGAAGGGCTGAACCACAGCGCGAAACTCTTCGGTGGTTTGGTCCGGTTGCGCACCTCGAGCAGGATGCCCTTGAACGACACTTCGTGGACCCACAGGGTGCCCGGCTGGCCTTTGGCGTTTTCCAGGGCGACCGGTTCTTCCAGGGGCAGGCGCCAAGGGCGCACCTTCGGCCCGCTTTCATAAATGCTTGGTACGCCCAGGCGCAGGTGCAGCGCATGGAACTCATCTTCCACCAGGTGCAGCGGGAAGGTCATCTGCTGGTTTTCGAACTGGGCCTGGATGGTCACCTGTTCGTTGGCCGCCAGGCGTGTCAGCAGGTCACGGATTTGCGAGCCCCCATTAACCAGCAGGCTCGACGTCGCATCACGCACGTTGAGCTGCGGGTTATGTTGCATGGTCTGGATAAAATCCAGCTCATCCTGGGTGAGGAGGGCATCGTGCTGCATGGCTGGCTCGAAAGATATAGTTACAAAGTCAGTGGTGATTGTAGTTAGTGACCGTTAATTCGCTTGCAGGTTCGGACCGTTGGTCGTTTTCATTGCCTGCAACTCAGCCTGAGTGGCTGCCAATTGCGCCTCCAGTTGCGCCACGCGCTGCAAAGCCTTGACCTGAACGGTGACATCTTTTTGCACGCCGACAAAATAAGTCTGCTTGTCTGTTTCGTTGTAGACCGTTGAAAGTGACAGTTCATTCCAGAATGGAGTGCCGTCCTTGCGATAGTTTCGCAGGATCTCACGGCAAGATCCTCCGTTTTGAATTGCTTCGCGGATCGGTGCCAAGCCGGCTTGGTCGCGATCGCCAGACTGAAGAAAACGACAGTCCTGATAGAGAATCTCGTCAGCGTAGTAGCCGGTGAGCTTTTCGAAGGCTGGGTTCACGTAAATCAGAATGGTGTCTTCGCCTTCCTTTTCTGCAATCACGATGCCGTCATTTGAAGCGTTGATCACCAGTTGCAGCAATTGCGCATTGATCATCGAGGCGAGTCCCTTCTGTGTTGTGTAATGCGTTGCATTCTAAGACACGCTTGCCGGCTGTCCACGTGCCATCAGCGTCAATGAGCGTCAATCGCGGTTTTTTTCCGTCAGCTGTTAAGATCTCGATCTTTGACTCAGTTGCAGGATCAGATTGATGAAAGTCGCCATCATTTCCGGCTCGGTGTACGGCACGGCAGAAGAAGTTGCCCGGCATGCATCGAAACTTCTCGACGCGGCGGGTTTCCAGACCTGGCATAACCCACGCGCCACCCTCGCCGATATTCAAGCGTTTGCTCCCGAGGCCTTTCTGGCCGTGACCTCGACCACTGGCATGGGTGAATTGCCGGACAACCTGCAACCGCTTTATTCGACGATTCGTGATCAGTTGCCAGGCGCCTGGCGTGGTTTGCCCGGGGCGGTGATCGGCCTGGGCGATGCCAGCTACGGCGATACCTTCTGCGGTGGCGGTGAACAGTTACGTGAGTTGTTCGACGAACTGGGCGTACACGAAGTCCTGCCGATGTTGCGCCTGGACGCCAGTGAGAGCGTAACCCCGGAAACTGATGCTGAGCCCTGGCTGGCGCAGTTGATCACGGCTCTGCGCGGCTGACCGGAAACTCGCGCAACAACGCGAGCCAGGCCTGGGCGGCTTTCGACAGATAGGCGCCCTGACGCCAGATAAACGCAATGTCCCAGCGCAGTTCACGGGGCGCCTGCAACCTCAGGCGCACCACACCCGGTCGGACCAGCCCGCGGGCGACCACCCGCGGTAACAGCACCACGCCTTGTCCCGCGGCCACCAGGGCCACGAGAAAATCCGCCTGCCCGCTACGCCCACCCTCCCTGGGGGTAAAGCCCACTTGCTGGCACGCTTGCAGCAGGCGTTCATTGAGCACAAAGCTGCGTTGATACAGCAGGAACGGGGTGTCCGCTAACTCTTCCAGGCGCAGGCTGGTCTTGCCGGCCAATGGATGGTCCGCCGCCAGCAACGCATCCAGGGGTTCATCACAGAACGGCTGCCAGGCGAACTGCGGGTCCTGGGGCAGCAAGCTGCCGCCCAGTTCCAGTTCTCCGCTGAGCACGGCCTGCTCGATGTTCAGGCTGCCACCTTCCAGCAATTGCACACTGATGTTTGGATACCGCCGCCGGTACTCGGCGAACAAACCGGCGAACAGCGCATCGCTGCCCAGCAGCGGCAGACCCAGGCGTAATTCGCCACGGTGCAGGTCACTCAGGTCGTCGAGTTCGCTGAGCAGTTCATTGCGCAAGCGCAACATGCCCTCGGCGCGTTGCAGCACCACCGTGCCGGCCGCCGTCAGGCGTACCTGGGAACCCAGTCGCTCCAGCAGCCGCGTGCCCAGGCTGTGCTCCAGCTGGGCCACCTGTTTGCTGACCGCCGATTGGCTGATATGCAAGGTCTTGGCGGCCTGGGTGAAGCCACCCTGATGAATCACCTCGACGAAACTGCGCAGTTGCTTGAATTCCATCATCTGATTCCGTTTTGGAATAGTGTTGAGTCTAACAATTCGCTTCGGCGATGACAGCCTGCTCTCTAGAATGGCCCTCTGTGAGGAGCCAACCGATGAACGTTGCAACCGTTAAAAAGCTCGCCCGCCTGCTCGCTGAACTCGCGGTGTTGTCGGCTATCTACCTGCTCGGATGCCAGTTGGCCGTCTGGCTGGCCTGGCCGATTCCGGGCGGGGTGATGGGCCTGGCGCTGTTGCTGCTGGTGTTTGCCCTGGGTTGGGTCAAGCCGGCGGCGCTGCAGAGGGGCGCAGGACTGCTGATGGCCGAGATGCTGCTGTTCTTCATTCCGGCCTTGATGAGCCTGCTGGACTACGGCGGCCTGCTGCGCGATGAAGGTTGGCGGATCCTCGTGGTGATCGCGGTCAGCACCTTGCTGGTCATGCTGGTGACGGCATTCACGGTCGAATGGGTCTGCCGCTGGAGGCTGGCTCATGAGAAGTGAGTGGATGCCACTGTTCTGGCTGGTCTTTACTCTGGCCGCTTATGTATTGAGTCGCTGGCTGTACCGACGCAGCGGGCGCTACCTGGTGTCACCGTTGATCCTGGTGCCCGTGCTCTTGCTGCTGGTGGCGGTGCCGCTGCACACGGCCTACAGCGAGTATGCACAAAACACCCATTGGCTGATGGCGTGGCTGGGGCCGGTCACCGTCGCGTTCGCGGTGCCGATCTGGCAGCAGCGCCAGTTGCTGGCGCGGCATTGGTCGGCGTTGCTGGTGGGGATGTTGGCCGGTAGCGCCGCGTCCATCGGCAGTTCGTTGGGCCTGGCCCGGGCCCTGGCGCTGGACAGTTCGGTGACCCTGTCGCTGCTGCCGCGCTCGATCACCACGCCATTCGCCATGCCGCTGGCCCACGACCTGGGAGGCGTGCCGGAGCTGACGGCAGTGTTCGTCATGTTCACCGGGGTGCTTGGTGCCGTGCTCGGCGGGATCCTGCTCAAGTGGTTACCCCTGCGCAGCGCCTTGGCCCGCGGCGCGTTGTTCGGGGTCGGGGCCCATGGCGCGGGTGTCAGTCGAGCCCACGAAGTGGGGGGTGAAGAAGGCTCGGTGGCCGGATTGGTGATGGTCCTGACGGGGCTGTTGAACCTGTTCGCGGCGCCGTTGCTGACGCACATCCTGTGACCCACTGCACAGTGGAGCACGCTGCAAAGCCAACTGACTCGATGGGTCAGTAAGCTGGCTGCCAATGCAACTACCCGAATCCCGACAGCTGACTAGACTGCTTTGACACCCACAAAATAATAAAAAACCGAGGTCCTTGCCGTGAGCGTAGCCCCCGTCCAGTCAAGCCAGAGCGTGAAAGACCAGGTCAGCGCCACCGAGTGGCAAGCCCGAGTGGACCTGGCGGCCTGCTATCGCCTGGTGGCCGCCCATGGCTGGGATGATCTGATCTTCACGCATATCTCGGCCAAGGTCCCCGGCACCGAAGATTTCCTGATCAATCCGTTCGGCATGATGTTTCACGAAATCACCGCCTCGAGCCTGGTCAAGGTCGACCAGGCCGGCAACAAGCTGATGGACAGCCCCTACGAGATCAACCCCGCCGGCTACACCATCCACAGCGCCGTACACGAAGTGCGTCATGACGTAGTCTGTGTCCTGCATACCCATACCGCAGCAGGCGTGGCGGTGTCGGCGCAAAAACAAGGGGTGCTGCCGATCAGCCAGCAATCCTTGTTTGTCCTTTCCAGCCTGGGTTATCACGCCTACGAAGGGGTGGCGCTCAATCACGAGGAAAAGGCGCGACTGCAGGCCGACCTCGGTGACAAGCATTTCCTGATGCTGCACAACCATGGGCTGCTGACGTGTGGCAGCACCATCGCCGATACGTTCTTGATGATGTTTACCTTCCAGCGGGCCTGCGACATCCAGGTGCTGGCACAGAACGGTGGTGCCGAACTGATCACCATCGCGCCGCAGATCCTCGCGGGGGCCAAGGCGATGATTGCCGGCGTGACCAAAAGTGCTCAAGGAATGGGAGGCGCACTGGCCTGGCCGGCGCTGTTACGCAAACTCGATAAACAAGACCCGGGTTATAAACTCTAATGCCACTCGCCGAGATTCCACTGTGTGTCTGGCGCAAACGCAGCCAGAGCTTTGTATTCCGGGGCCAGACCATTCGTTATTGGGTGGCCGGGCAGGGTGAGCCCTTACTGCTTATCCACGGTTTTCCTACCGCCAGTTGGGATTGGCACTACCTGTGGCAGCCCCTGGCCCAGCGTTATCGGGTGATCGCCTGCGACATGCTGGGCTTCGGCGATTCGGCCAAACCCGTGGGCCATGAGTACTGCCTGCTGGAACAGGCCGACTTGCAACAGGCGTTGCTGGCACACTTGGGCATCGATCAGCCGGTGCACCTGCTGGCCCATGACTATGGCGACAGCGTCGCCCAGGAGTTGCTGGCCCGGCACCTTGAGGCACGCAGCAACATCGCCAGCTGTGTGTTCCTCAATGGCGGGCTGTTTCCCGAGACGCACCGCCCGGTACTGATGCAGAAGCTGCTGCTCAGCCCCCTGGGCTGGATGATCGGTCGCGCCTTCACCCGCGATGCCCTGGTCAAGAGCTTCCGGCAGATCTTTGGCCCGCAGACCCGGCCCAGCGAAAGCGAGCTGGACGATTTCTGGAGCCTGATCGACAACAACCGGGGGACGCGGATCATGCACAAGCTGATCCAGTACGTGCCCCAACGCCGTGTGCAGCGCGATCGCTGGCTCAGTGCCATGCAATCGGGCGCCGTGCCGTTGCGTGTGATCGATGGTGATGTCGACCCGGTTTCCGGCCTGCATATGGTCGAACGGTACCGGCAATTGATCCCGGATGCCGACACCGTGCTCTTGCCCGGCATCGGCCATTACCCACAAATTGAAGCCCCGATGCAGGTGCTCAAGCACTACCTGGCGTTTCGGGAACAGCAGGATTCCCCGGCCTTGAAAATCGCCTGCTCCTGAGGTGAGCGTCGAACCACCTGACCTCGTGGCCCGATGACTGCCTGCCGCGCAATCATCCCCCTGCCTTATCGCGCACCATTCAGCCCCAGCCCAGTTGATTGTGAGCCCAGGCCCTGTGCCTGACACTCGGCTCCACTGTCCTTGGCCTGCTGGAGTTGGGTAATGAATGAGTCTGTGCGCTTCGAAGATAAAGTCGTGATCGTCACCGGTGCGGGCGGCGGCCTGGGACGGGCCCATGCACTGTTGTTCGCCAGGCAGGGTGCCCGGGTGGTGGTCAATGACCTGGGGGGGGCCGCGCAGGGCGAGGGCGCCAACGCCTCAGCTGCCGACCGCGTGGTGGCAGAGATTCGTGAGGCCGGCGGCACTGCCGTGGCTAACCATGACTCGGTGACCGACGGTGAAAAAATCGTCCAACACGCCCTCGACGCCTTTGGTCGGGTCGACGTGGTGGTCAACAACGCCGGAATCCTGCGGGACAAGACCTTCCACAAAATGGACGACAGCGATTGGGACCTGGTTTACCGGGTCCATGTCGAAGGCGCCTACAAGGTCACCCGCGCCGCCTGGCCGCACATGCGCGAGCAAAACTATGGTCGGGTGATCTTTACTGCGTCCACCTCGGGTATCTACGGCAACTTCGGTCAGTCCAACTATGGGATGGCCAAACTTGGCCTTTATGGCCTGACCCGGACCCTGGCCATCGAAGGGCGCAAGAACAACATCCTGGTCAACGCCATCGCCCCCACCGGCGGCACCCGCATGACCGAAGGCCTGATCCCGCCACAAGTGTTCGAGCAACTGAAACCGGAACTGGTCAGCCCGCTGGTGGTGTACCTGGCCAGTGAAAACTGCGAGGAAACCTCGGGGCTGTTTGAAGTCGGCGGCGGCTGGATGGGCAAGGTTCGCTGGGAGCGCAGCCTCGGCGCCGGCTTTGATCCACGCCAGGGTTTCTCCCCGGAAGACGTGGCGGCCCATTGGCAACAGATCTGCGACTTCGAAGGCGCGGCGCACCCGAAAGACAACATTGAGGCGCTGAAGGAAATGATGGGCAATTTGCAGAAGTATTCGTTGTAAGCGGGCAAGAATCGAGCGCAAGGCTGGCGGCTTGCGCTCGGACTGAAAGGATTACTCAAGGCACGTATTTACGCACCAGTGCCGCCAGATTCGCTGCGGTCTGCACATCCATCACGCCGTCATACTTCTCGGCACGAAAGTGCAACTGAAACGCTCGCACCAGTTGCTGGAATCCCGACTCGTTGGTGGCTTGCGAAGTGTTGTAACCGTACTTCTTGAACTGTTCCAGCAACGTCGCGCGGTTCGGAACTCCCGAATCCTTGTATTGGCGCAGTAAGGCGTCGCGCTGTGGCTCATCGAACCAGGCGCCCACACCTTTCAAATACAACGCATGCCAGGGGAATGCCGCGCCGGGGTCGCTTTTGCGGCCGATGGAAATGTCGGAGTGGCCCAGGACGTGACGCGGGGTGATATCCGGGTAGCGCTTGAGAATGTCTTTTGCCAGTTGCTCGATGGCGGCTATTTGTTGGGGGTGATACGGCGGGAAGGTGAACTTGCCCTGGTCGTCGGTGGCCTGGTTGACCACCTCGATACCGATGGAAGTGTCGTTGAGGTTACTGCGGTCAGCCCACTGGCTGACACCCGCATGCCAGGCCCGATGGTTTTCATCGACCAGGCTGAAGATCTGCTGGTCGCTGAAACCGGCCTTGATATAGGTAGGGTCGCTGATGTCAGGAATGAGGTAATGGGCGCTGACACCGGGGCCGGTCAGTGCGCCAATCGAACTGGCAAAGTTGGCGGCGGTGTAATGCAGGATCAAGAAACGGATGCGGTTGTTGTAAGCCGTTGCTCGATAATTGTTGTTAATCGGAACCATGTTTTAACTACCCTGTTGTGTGAATCGGCGTTGATCTTCAATCGTCCATTCGCAGCAAGGTAGCAGTGTCTGTAGGGGGATTTTGTAGTGGTTTTCTTGTTGTTTTGTAGGTGATTTCAGCTATCTGCCAGGTAAAAAATTTCCCATAAAAAAGGCCGCTGCAACCGCAGCGGCCAAAGGAAGACGTTAGATCAAGGAGCTACCAATCAACGTCAGTGAACACAGGGTGATGAACTGAATGATGGACATTCGCAGCATCTGAAAAGATACCGCTCAAGTGGGCAACTCACACTCGGCCGGCGGGGCTTGGTGGCCTGTTGCCGTCGCAGCCCGATTAGAATAAGTCCCTCTTGGCAAAGGAAAAATAGCGTTTCGGGACATGCACTGTTACGCCATCGGCAACAGTCGCCCGGATCATCGGTTTGATTGATAGCCCCTCATCCAGCCGGCCCATGCCCGGCGCAAAACCTTGCCCCTTGCGGGCATTCATCCTTTGGAGCGACACCGCGAATACCTCCTTGGTGCGCTTATCGCCCCCGGCGGGCAGCAGTAGGGTGGGGCCTTCAAGTCATTCACCGGGGAAGACGCATGACAAAAACAACAATGCGCGCCATCTTCACGCCGCAGACGCTGGCCGTCGCGGTTGCCTTGGGCTGCTGTGCCCAGGCGCAGGCAATTGAATTCAACATGGGTGAAATCGAAGGCACGTTCGATTCGTCGCTGTCGGTTGGTGCGAGCTGGGGTATGCGCGATGCCGATGATGCGTTGGTGGGTACCGTCAACGGAGGCTCCGGGCAGTCCTCGACCGGTGACGATGGACGCTTGAACTTCAGCAAGGGCGAGACCTTTTCCAAGATCTTCAAAGGCATCCACGACCTGGAACTGAAGTATGGCGATACCGGGGTGTTTGTCCGCGGCAAATACTGGTACGACTTCGAGCTCAAGGACGAAAGCCGCCCGTTCAAGGACATCAGCGACACCAATCGCAAGGAAGGCGCCAAATCCTCCGGTGGGCAGATCCTCGATGCCTTCGTCTATCACAACTACTCCATCGCCGACCTGCCAGGCACCGTGCGCGCCGGCAAACAAGTGGTCAGTTGGGGGGAAAGTACCTTCATCGGCAACTCGATCAACAGCATCAACCCCGTCGACGTCTCGGCATTTCGGCGCCCGGGTGCCGAGATCAAGGAAGGCCTGATTCCGGTCAACATGTTGTTTGCCAGCCAAGGCCTGACCGACCAATTGACCGTGGAAGGTTTTTATCAACTGGAGTGGGACCAGACGGTTGTGGATAACTGTGGGACCTTCTTTGGCAACGATGTGGTGGCCGATGGCTGCGTGAACAACTACACGGTGGGCAGCCCGGCGATCGCTCCGCTGCAGCCGATCGCCGCAGCATTTGGCCAAGGCTTCGACGTGACTCGCGAAGGGGTGGTGGTGCCGCGGGGCGGTGACCGGGATGCCCGTGATTCCGGGCAGTGGGGCACCGCGTTGCGCTGGCTCGGCGACGACACCGAGTACGGCCTGTACTTCATGAACTACCACAGCCGCACCCCCACGGTCGGCACCGTCACGGCGGGCCTTTCGACCCTGTCGGCGCTGCCGGGCATCGTCGGCACCGCCAACGCCATTGCCCCCGGTACCGGTTCGGCCCTGGCGCAAAGCGTGATGCTCGGTCGCGGCCAGTACTACCTCGACTACCCGGAAGACATTCGCCTGTACGGCGCCAGTTTCTCCACCACCTTGCCCACCGGTACGGCCTGGACCGGGGAGATCAGCTATCGGCCCAACGCACCGGTCCAGGTCAGCACCAATGACCTGACCCTGGCCCTGCTCAACCCGATTGCCGGTGGCGCAGCGTCGCCGATCAGCACCACCCCGGGTGCCGACAACAAAGGCTATCGGCGCAAGGAAGTGACCCAGTTGCAAAGCACCCTGACCCACTTCTTTGACCAGGTGCTCGGCGCCCAGCGCCTGACCCTCGTCGGCGAAGCAGCGGTGGTGCGGGTCGGCGGCCTGGAGTCGCGCAGCACCTTGCGATATGGCCGGGACTCGGTCTACGGCCAGTATGGGTTTGGCGGCGATACCGACGGGTTTGTCACCTCCACCTCCTGGGGTTACCGCACACGGGCCATCCTCGACTACGCCAACGTGATCGGCGGGATCAACCTCAAGCCCAACCTGTCCTGGTCCCACGACGTTGCCGGTTATGGCCCCAACGGATTGTTCAACGAGGGCGCCAAGGCGGTCAGCGTCGGAGTCGATGCCGACTATCGCAACACCTACACCGCGAGCCTGAGCTACACCGACTTTTTCGGGGGCGACTACAACACCCTCGAAGACCGCGACTTCCTGGCCCTGAGCTTCGGCGTGAACTTCTGATCTGGCTGAAAAGGATGACCTTATGCGCAAGATGATTCTGCAATGCGGTGCCCTGGCCCTGAGCCTGCTGGCGGCCAACGTGATGGCGGCGGTGTCGCCGCAAGAAGCCAACAAACTCGGCACGACCTTGACCCCGCTGGGCGCGGAGAAGGCGGGCAACGCTGACGGCTCGATCCCGGCCTGGACCGGCGGGCTTCCCAAAAATGCCGGTGCGGTCGACAGCAAGGGCTTCCTGGCCGACCCGTTCGCCAGTGAAAAACCACTGTTCACCATCACCGCCGCCAACGTCGACAAGTACAAGGCCAAGCTTTCCGAGGGCCAGGTGGCAATGTTCAAACGCTACCCCGAGACCTACCGGATTCCGGTCTACCCGACCCACCGCACCGTGGCCGTGCCGCCGGAAATCTACGAATCGGCCAAGCGCAGCGCGCTGAACGTGAACAGCATCAACGATGGCAATGGCTTGGCCAACTTCACCGGCAATCGCTACTACGCCTTCCCGATTCCGAACAACGGGGTCGAGGTGTTGTGGAACCACATCACCCGCTACCACGGGGGCAACCTCAAGCGCATCATCACCCAGGTGACACCGCAGACCAACGGCGCCTACACGCCGATTCGCTTTGAAGAAGAAATCGCCGTACCGCAGTTGATGAAGGACCTGGACCCGGAAAAAGCCGCCAACGTGTTGACCTTCTTCAAGCAGTCGGTGACCGCGCCGGCGCGCCTGGCGGGCAACGTGCTGCTGGTCCATGAAACCCTCGACCAGGTCAAGGAACCGCGCCTGGCCTGGATCTACAACGCCGGCCAGCGCCGCGTGCGCCGCGCGCCGCAAGTGGCCTATGACGGGCCGGGCACGGCCGCTGATGGCCTGCGGACCTCGGACAACTTCGACATGTTCTCCGGCGCGCCGGATCGATATGACTGGAAACTGATCGGCAAGAAGGAAATGTACATCCCCTACAACAGCTACAAGCTTGATTCGCCGAGCCTGAAATACGACGACGTGATCAAGGCTGGGCACATCAACCAGGACCTGACGCGTTATGAACTGCACCGGGTCTGGGAAGTGGTCGGCACGGTCAAGCCCAACGAGCGGCACATCTACGCCAAGCGCCACATGTACATCGATGAAGACAGCTGGCAGGTGGCGCTGGTCGACCACTACGACGGGCGTGGACAACTGTGGCGCGTGGCCGAAGGTCATGCCCAGTACTACTACGATCACCAGACCCAGGCGTACACCCTGGAAGCGCTGTACGACATCATCGCCGGCCGCTACATCGCCCTGGGCATGAAGAACGAGGAGAAACACAGCTTCATCTTCGGCTTCGACGCCAAGGCGGCGGACTACACGCCGGCGGCATTGCGCGCCGAGGGGGTGCGTTAAGGCCACTGTGGTGCCGGCGACCCACGGGTTGATGCCAGTCATTCAAGCGAGCTACGCGCCCGGTGCGAGCTGTCGCCCTGACTGATCGGCGTTAACCCCCGGGTCGCTTTTTTTATGGCCGGCAATCAGCCTTCTGAATGTTTCTCAACAAGGCCGCGGGAGAGGGCTAGGGTGGACTCACAATTATAAAAAGGCCCGCTGCAATGACCGCCATGACGCACTGTCTGGATCGCCCGGGATTTGTGCCCCGCTTGTCTTCCCTGCACGTACGCCGCGAGCGTCTGACGCAGCCGTTGCTGACCTCGCCCGCCCGGGTGAGGTTGCTCTGCGCTCCGGCAGGCAGTGGCAAGAGTGCTTTGTTCGCCGAGTGCCTGCTGCAGGCCCCGGCTACCTGTGCGGTGCACTGGCTGGCGTTGAATGGGGTCGCCTCGAGTCCTGAGGCGTTTTCTCGTGCCGTGGCCCAGGCACTCGGGTTGGCGGTAGACAACGAAGCGCAGTTGCTGGCCTGCCTGGCTCGCTGGCAGACACCCACCTGGTTGTTTCTGGATGACTACTGTCGAGTGCCCGCCCCGCAGCTCGATGCCTTGCTCGATCGCTTGTTGACCCTCAGCAGTCCGGCCCTGACCTGGTGGTTGGGTGGGCGCAGGCGCCCGCACTGTAACTGGCCGCGCTTGTTACTCAATGACGATCTGTACGAGGGCGCCGGCCCTGAGCTGGCGTTCAGTCGTGGCGAAATCCAGCAACTGGTCGTCCAACTCCCCCATCCACTGTGTGCCAATGCCAGCGAGCGGATCTTCCAGCGCAGCGCAGGCTGGTGCGCCAGCGTGCGCGTGGCCTTGCAAGATGGCAACGGCCGCAGTGCCAGCGAGCTCAAGGAGGGGCGCTCGGCGATCATGCTCGATTACCTGCAGCATGAGCTGTTCAGCGGCTTGGCGCCGGAGCTGGCCGAAGCCTGGCGAGTGCTGGCCCATCTGCCGCGATTTAACCTGGGGTTGTGCGAGCATCTGTTCGGCGCGGGCGAGGGGGGGCGCTGGATGCGCAACCTGCAGGAGCTGGGGTGTTTCATCGAACCCTGGGAAGACTCGCCGGACTGGCTGCGGGTCTTTGCACCGGTGGCGCAACTGGTGCGCGATGAGGCCTGGGAAGCCGGTCGCTCATGGCATCGGCGTGCCTGCCAGTGGTTCGTCGCCGAGCAAGACTGGCAGGCGGCGTTCGAGCAGGCGTTGTTGGCCGATGAATATGAAATGGCCATCAGCCTGTTGCAGCACTTTGGCTTCGAGCACTTGTTCCAGCAGCACAACGTGGTGTTGCTGCTGCGTCTGTATGAGCAGCAAGGTGCCGACCTGCTGCTGTGCAGCGCGCAACTGGTCGGGTTGATCACCGCGGCCTTGTTGTTTGCCGGGCGCTTCGAAGAGGCCGGTCTGTGCATTGAACACATGGCCCGTTTTGCGCCGCAACCGAGCGCCGCCCAGCAGCGCGAACTGGTGGCGCGTTGGCAGGCGCAGCAGGGCTGGTTGCTGCACCTGCAGGGGCGAATGGCGCCGGCGCGCGGGCATTTTCTCGACGCCCTGGAAGAGCTTCCGAGCAGCGCCTGGCCCGCCCGCTTATTGTGTTTATCCGGCTTGACCCAACAGGCCTTGCTGCGTGGCGAACTGGATGTCGCGCAGGCACTCAATCGCGAGGCGCTGTGCCTGGCGCGAGCCCAGGGTGCGTTACTGTTCGAGGGCTTGCTGGAACTCGATCACGCCCAGTTGCTCGAGCAGCGGGGTGCCCCTCATCGCGCGGAAAGCCTGTTGAGCGGCATTCACCAGTTGCTGTGCCAGCACGCCAGGTTCGCTACCCCGTTGCTGGGGCGGATTGCCCTGCGGCGCGGTCGGTTGGCGTTCTGTCAGGGGCAGGATGCTCGGGCCAGCGAGTTTTTCGAATCCGGGCTTGAGGCCTGCTTGCGCAGTCACGACAAGCGCGTGCTGTATGGGTACCTGGGACTGGCGCAGGTGTCCGCCAATCAGGGGGATTTCGCCCAGGCGTTCATCCATTTGCGCGACGCCGAACGCATGATGCAGCGTCGGCACATTCCCGAGACGGTCTATCGTGGGGCATTGCTGCACGTCAGCAGTCACTTCTGGTTGCAGCAGGGGCGCCCGCAACTGGCTCACGAAGCCCTGACCCGGGTGCTGCGTCATTACCACGGGCCGCAGGCGCGACAGGCCCCGCCGGCGACCCTGGAACTGATTCCGCGCCTGGATTACCTGCGGGTGGTCGCCCAGGTTTATTTGCACCAGGCCTCGCGGCCGTTGGAGCAGCTCAATGCCCAACTGCTGCAGGCGCGCCAGTGCGGCATGCTGGGGCTGGAAACAGTGCTGCAACTGAGTGTGGCGCAAGTGGCGTGGCTGTTGGGCCAGCCCGTCGAAGCCAGGGTGGCGCTTGAAGCTGCCCTGGCGCTGGTCGAGCGGTGCAACCTGCACCAGGCGCTGGCAGAGTTGCAACGCAGCCTGCCGTCATTGTTTGTTGCGCCCCAGCCCCAGGCTACAACGCTTGCGCCGGCGCTGGCGTGCGTTCGCGACAATCCCCTGAGTCAGCGCGAAATCGAAGTGCTGAGCCTGATCGCTCAAGGCAACTCCAACCTGCAAATTGCCGAGCAGTTGTTCATTTCCCTGCACACGGTCAAGACCCACACCCGGCGGATCAACGGCAAGCTGGGGGTCGAGCGGCGCACCCAGGCCGTGGCGAAAGCCAAGGCGCTGGGGCTTTTTGCCTGAGCTCAGGCCAGGGGCGTGCCGCCGTCATGCCCCATGCGCCAGCTCACGGCGCGGGTCGCCGCCAGCAAACGCTGGGCGGCCGGGCCGTTTTCGTCGGCCTGGAACAAGGAGGTCGGGCCGACGATGGTCAGCACCGCGGCGATCTGCCCGACGGCGTTGAACACCGGTGCCGAAAGCGCATCCACCCCCGGCATCAGCAAACCGTGCACATGGTGCAGGCCGCGTTCGCGGATCTGTTGGCACAAACCTGCGTAGGCCTGTTCACTGGCCAGTGGATGGGGCGGTGCCGCGGCCACTTCCTGCTCGCGCAAGTCAGCGGTTTCCCGATGGGGCAGGTAGGCGCTGAACACCAGGCCTGTGGATGAGCTGAGCAGCGGCAGGACCGAGCCGAGCTGGGTCACCACCGTGACGGCCCGTACCGCCGGCTCGATATGCACCACCGTTGCGCCCTGGTTGCCCCAGACCGCGAGGAAGCAGGTCTCGTTCAGTTCGTCGCGCAGCTCCGACAGGGGCAGGGCGGCGACTTTCAGCACGTCCATACTGTTCAGGGCCGCCAGGCCGACGCGCAGGGCTTCGCGTCCCAGACCGTAGTGATTGGTGGCGGCGTTCTGCTCGGCAAAACCGCTGGCAATCAGCGCCTGCAGGTAACGGTGCACCTTGCTCGCCGGCATCTGCACATGTTCGGCCAGGCGCGACAGCGAGGTCGAGGGCGACAACTCGGCGAGGGCCTTGAGGATGTCGGTGCCCACCTCGGCCGAGCGGACTTTCTGTTTACCGTTGCTGTCGCTCGTGGCGCGCGGCTTTTCCATGGTTGAGTCGTATCTGGAGATGAATGGGCGTCTTTATAGCTTGACGGTCAATACCAATCAAATTACGTTATGCGTAATCGAATTACGATAAAAATAACCAGGACGTGCCAAAACTCTGAAGCGGAGCCATGGCCACGGCCCACTCCCTGTTCAGGAGGCTCCATGAACCTCGATTCAACGGCGCCAGCGCTGGCTTACCAGTCAGGCTTCGGCAACGAATTCAGCAGTGAGGCCCTGCCCGGTGCCTTGCCCGTCGGTCAGAACTCGCCACAAAAAGCCCCTTACGGCCTCTACACCGAACTGTTCTCTGGCACCGCGTTCACCATGGTGCGCAGCGAAGCGCGGCGGACCTGGATGTACCGTATCCAGCCCTCGGCCAATCACCCGGCCTTCGTCAAGCTGGAGCGGCAGTTGGCGGGTGGCCCGCTGGGCGAGGTCACGCCCAACCGCCTGCGCTGGAACCCCTTGGCCATTCCAACCGAACCGACCGACTTCATCGACGGCCTGGTGAGCATGGCGGCCAACTCGGGTTCGGAGAAACCGGCCGGCATCAGCATCTATCACTACGGCGCCAATCGCTCGATGGAGCGGGTGTTCTTCAACGCCGATGGCGAGTGGTTGCTGGTGCCGCAGGCGGGGCGTTTGCGCATCGCCACCGAGCTGGGTGTGCTGGAGCTGGCGCCGCTGGAAATCGCCGTGCTGCCGCGCGGCCTGAAATTCCGCATCGAATTGCTCGATCCGCAAGCCCGTGGCTACCTGGCGGAAAACCATGGCGCGCCTCTGCGCTTGCCGGACCTGGGGCCGATTGGCAGCAATGGCCTGGCCAATCCACGGGACTTCCTGACCCCGGTCGCGCACTACGAAGACCTCCAGCAACCGACCACCCTGGTGCAGAAATTCCTCGGCGAATTGTGGGCCTGCGAGCTCGACCATTCGCCGCTGAACGTGGTGGCCTGGCACGGCAATAACGTGCCGTACAAATACGACCTGCGGCGTTTCAACACCATCGGTACGGTGAGCTTCGATCACCCGGACCCGTCGATCTTCACCGTATTGACCTCGCCGACCAGCGTCCATGGCCTGGCCAACCTCGACTTCGTGATTTTCCCGCCGCGCTGGATGGTGGCCGAGAACACCTTCCGTCCACCGTGGTTCCACCGCAACCTGATGAACGAGTTCATGGGCCTGATCCAGGGCGAATACGACGCCAAGGCCGAAGGCTTCCTGCCGGGCGGTGCGTCCTTGCACAGTTGCATGAGCGCCCACGGCCCGGACGGCGAAACCTGCACCAAGGCGATCAACGCCGAGTTGGCGCCGAGCAAGATCGACAACACCATGGCCTTCATGTTCGAGACCAGCCAGGTGCTGCGCCCAAGCCGCTTCGCCCTGGATTGCCCGCAACTGCAAAACACTTACGATGCTTGCTGGGCCTCGCTGCCCGCCACTTTCAACCCGAACCGGAGATAACCCATGACCCAGACCACCCCCACTCGTAGCTGGGTTGCCTGTGCCAACGGCCACGCGGATTTCCCGCTGCAGAACCTGCCCCTGGGCGTGTTCAGCACCCAGGGTTCGGCGCCGCGCAGCGGTGTGGCGATCGGCGAGCAGATTTTCGACCTCGAGGCGGCGCTCGACGCCGGCCTGTTTGACGGCGCGGCCCGCACAGCGGTGCAAGCCACCCGTGGCGGCCAGTTGAACGCCTTCTTCGAACTGGGTCGCGGCCCCCGCGTTGCCCTGCGCGAGCGCTTGCTGGAACTGTTGGCCGAGGGCAGCACCCTGCGCGGCAAGATTGAAGCCCAGGGCGCCAAACTGCTGCATCCGGCCGCCGACTGCCAGATGCACCTGCCGGCCCGAATCAACGACTACACCGACTTCTACGTGGGCATCGAGCACGCGCAGAATGTCGGCAAACTGTTCCGTCCCGATAACCCGCTGCTGCCGAACTACAAGTACGTGCCGATTGGCTACCACGGCCGCGCGTCGACCATTCGTCCGTCCGGCACCGACGTGCGACGCCCCAAAGGCCAGACCCTGCCAGCCGGGCAGAGCGAGCCGACGTTCGGCCCGTGCGCGCGCCTGGACTACGAGCTGGAACTGGGGATCTGGATCGGCCAGGGCAATGCCATGGGCGACTCGATTGCCATCGGCGACGCCGCCGAGCACATCGCCGGTTTCTGCCTGCTCAACGACTGGTCGGCACGCGATATCCAGGCCTGGGAGTACCAGCCACTGGGGCCATTCCTGTCGAAAAGCTTCATCACCAGCATCTCGCCCTGGGTGGTCACCGCCGAGGCCCTGGAGCCTTTCCGCCGTGCCCAGCCGACGCGTCCGCAGGGCGATCCGCAACCGCTGCCGTACCTGCTCGACAACCGTGACCAGGCCGCCGGTGCCTTTGATATCGAACTGGAAGTGCTGCTGCTGACCGAAGCCATGCGCGAGCAGAATCTGCCGGCGCACCGCCTGACCCTGAGCAACACCCAGCACATGTACTGGACCGTGGCGCAGATGGTCGCGCACCACAGTGTCAACGGCTGCCAGTTGCAGGCCGGCGACCTGTTCGGTTCGGGCACCCTGTCGGGGCCTGAGAGCGGTCAGTTCGGCAGCCTGCTGGAAATCACCGAGGGCGGCAAAAAGCCGATCGAGCTGGCGTCCGGCGAAGTGCGCAAGTTCCTCGAGGACGGTGACGAAATCATCCTGCGTGCGCGTTGCAGCCGTGACGGTTTTGCCTCCATCGGCTTCGGCGAATGCCGGGGCAAGATCCTGCCAGCGCGCTGAGAGGGGCGGCCCATGGAGCTCTTTACCTATTACCGCTCGACCTCGTCCTTTCGAGTGCGCATTGCCCTGGCACTCAAGGGCCTGGATTACCAGGCGCTGGCGGTCAACCTGATCGCCCCGCAAGGGGGGGAGCACCGCCAGCCGGCCTACTTGCAGGTCAACCCGCAAGGCCGGGTGCCGGCCTTGCGCACCGATCAAGGCGAGTTGCTGATCCAGTCACCGGCGATCATCGAGTACCTGGAAGAAGCTTATCCACAGGTGCCGCTGCTGTCCGGCGACCTCGCCCAGCGTGCGCACGAGCGTGCGGTGGCGGCGTTGATCGGCTGCGACATCCATCCCCTGCACAACGTCAGCGTGCTCAACAAGCTGCGTCAGTTGGGGCACGACGAGCCGCAGGTGGTGGAGTGGATCGGCCACTGGATCAGCCAGGGGCTGGCGGCCGTCGAGCAGTTGATCGGCGACGCGGGGTACTGCTTTGGCAGTGCGCCGGGGGTGGCGGATGTGTACCTGATCCCGCAGCTGTATGCGGCCGAGCGTTTCAACTTAAGCCTTGAAGCCTATCCTCGGATTCGTCGGGTCGCCGCGCTGGCAGCGCAACACCCGGCGTTCATCCAGGCCCACCCGGCCAATCAGCCGGATACTCCGTAACCGCGGTTCGAGGCCTTCAGCACGGGCGGGGGTGTGCCTGGATCAGGCGCAATCCCCAGCCGGTGACGAAGGTACCGTCGGCGTGTGGCAGGTGGTCGATTGCGGATTTGAAGCGCTCCTGCAATTGCCCACGGGCGGCGGGTGTCAGCCGGTCGACGTCGTAGGTGGCGCTGAGTGATTGCCAGAGCTCGGCGAAGTCGGGCTGCCAGGACACATCGATGTTTTGCACCGTCACCTGGTCGAAGTCGCTGCTGAACAACCCTCGCCAACCCTCCTCGGTGCGCATGCGCGGATCACCCATCGGCAGATGCGCCAAGGCGTCCTGTTGCGCCACCTGGCGAAACACCTGCAGATACGCGTCGCCCACCGCGCCCAACAGAAAACCCCGGCCAACGACAATGGCAACCTTGCCGTCCTTGCGCAGCACCCGGCGTATCTCGCTGAGGACTAGCTCGATGTCGTCCATCAACATCAGTGCCAGATGAGACACCACCACGTCGACACTGGCAGTGCCGATCGACAGCGCCTGGGCCCGCTCCTTGAGCAGGCATGCACTGCCTGGCAACCGCGTGCGGGCCTCGTCCAATTCAGCCTGGCTGATGTCGACGCCGACCAACTGCAGTCGTTGTGGATAAAGTTGCTCGAGCAGTGCAAGCAGATACCCGTTGCCGCACGCCAGGTCCAGGACGCTCAGGCTGGCGGACGAGTCCGGCAGGGTGGCTGCCAGCGCGGCGTAGGACGACTCATGCTGCTCGCTGCGCAAGTGGGCAAACGCTGTACTGGTGGTGCCAGGCCGGCGCTGGTGGAAATCTTCAAGGAAACGTTCAGCGGGGGAAGGAACGTGCATGACAGCCTCATCCGTGGTGGCGCAAAAATCCAGGGCACCAGTGGAGCATCCATCGCCTCAATGCACAATCGAGTTGGGGGGCAGATGCCCCAGCCGTTCGGTCAGGCGCAGGCGCTGGATCGGGTCGTCGCTGAGCAGCAGGGCGTGTTCCAGGTCGAAACGCTCGGCGTTGGGGCAGTCCAGGCGTTGGTAGAGGCTGGCACGGGCCAGGTAGTCGCTGGCGTTGGCGTTGCCCAGCTCCAGCACCCGCTCGGCATCGATCAGCGCGCCGATGCAGTCGTCGTTGGCCAGGTGCAGTTGGCGCAGGTTGCGTGACAGGCGCTGGAGCATCTGCAGCGGCTCGCTGGTCAGCAGGTGCTCGGCGTTGAGGGGCATGTTCGGGCCGTACTGGCGCTGCAGCAGCTCCCGGCAATCGTTGGGGTACAAGCGTCGACCGCCGCAGGGGTCGAGCAGATGATCGGCACCGGGCACCCGCAGCAGGAAGTGTCCGGGAAAGTTGACCCCGACCATGGGGATCTCCAGGCGGCGTGCCAGTTCCAGGGTAATCAGGCCCAGCGCCAGTGGCTGTCCGCGGCGCCGTTCCAGGACCTTGTTGAGCAAGGCCGCCTGGGGCCGCAACGGGGTGGCTTCGTCCTGCTGGTAGCCCAGGTCGTTGAGCAGGCGCAGCAGCGGCTGCCCCAGTTCGCTGACCGGTAACATCGGCAGGCCACTGCTGACCCGCTGTACCAGGTCCTTGAACTGCTCCAGCAATACCTGCGGTTGAACCTCGGCATCATGCTCGGCCGCGATCCACAGCGCCGCTTCAAAGAGCGCCGGTGGCGAGCGTTGCAGGCAGGCGAAAAAAGCGTGGCGCGGGTTCATTAAAATCTCCGGCGAATGCCCCGTTTTAGCCCCGTCGCAAGCATTCGTCCAGTGCCGCGCGCGAGGGCGTGCAAGTTATGCCGCAAAGCCTTGGCGCGGGGCTTTGCTTATTCCGGTGCGCTCCAGCAATTTTTGCCCGCGCGCCTATACTGGCGACTACTGAAATGATTCGGGAGCCCTACGATGTTCGCTCTCATGCAAAGCACTCGCCTTGAATCGCTGCACCTGAGCGTCGACCCGGCCACCGGGTTGAAGGCCGTGATTGCCATTCATTGCAGCCGCCTGGGACCCGCCCTGGGTGGGTGCCGTTACCTTGCCTACCCCAACGACGAAAGCGCCGTGACCGATGCTGTGCGCCTGGCCCAGGGCATGAGCTATAAAGCGGCCCTGGCGGGCTTGCCCCGGGGGGGTGGAGTGGCGGTGATCATCCGTCCACCCCATGTGGAAAACCGGGCGGCGCTGTTCGAGGCCTTCGGGCGCTGTATCGAGCAACTCGATGGCCGCTACATTACCGCCATCGACAGCGGCACCTCGGTGGCCGACATGGACTGCATCGCCCAGCAAACCCAGCATGTCACCAGCACCACTGCCTCGGGCGACCCCTCGCCGCATGCGGCCATGGGGGTGTTCACCGGTATTCGAGCCACCGCCATGGCTCGCCTGGGCAGCGATAACCTGGAGGGCCTGCGGGTCGCGATCCAGGGCCTGGGCAATGTCGGTTTCGCCCTGGCCGAGCAACTGCATGCCGCAGGGGCTGAGCTGCTGGTCAGCGACATCGACCCGGGCAAGGTGCAACTGGCGATGGAGCAGTTGGGTGCCCATCCGATTGCCAACGAAGCACTGCTCAGCACCCCCTGCGACATCCTTGCGCCCTGTGGCCTGGGCGGGGTGCTCAACAGCCACAGCGTGGCGCAGTTGCGGTGTGCGGCGGTGGCTGGCTCGGCCAACAATCAGTTGACCACCCTCAGCGTCGCCGACCAACTGGAGGGCCGCGGCATCCTCTATGCGCCCGACTATGTGATCAATTCCGGTGGGCTGATCTACGTGGTGCTCAAGCATCGCGGCGATGAGTTGTCGAGCATTACCGGGCACCTGGCGAAAATCGGTTCGCGCCTGACCGAAGTCTTCGCCCACGCCCAGGCGGAAAAACGCTCGCCGGCGCGGGTGGCGGACGAATTGGCAGAGCGCCTGCTGTATCGCTGAGTCACCCTCTCCCCGGCCTGCGGGCCCAGGTCCTGGCGGGCGCGGAGTCACTGATGGCGATGCCAGAACCCAGCTTCGCTTTCTAACCCTACAGGCATGAAAAAGGCCCTGGATCAGTGATTCAGGGCCTGTTCAATGCTGCCGGTCGTTACTTCGCGGCTTTAACCGCCTTGGCCGGTTTGGCTGCCTTGGCCGGTTCGCCAGGCTCGACGTCTGCGGCGGGTTCAGCAGGTTCGACCGCGGGTACAGACGGGGCAGGGGCGCTGAGCAATTCGGACAGGGCGTCCGGCTGGCTCTTGAACGCCTTGGCGAACACATCGCGATTTTTCGCCATGTAGATCCCCGCTTCTTCCACTTGCTGTTCGCTCAGGGACGGAACGGCTTTTTGCAGCACTTCAGCCAGCAACTCGGCGAGTTCGAGCATTTTGTCATGACGGTCAGCTTCGGCTTTATCCATGAACAAGCGCTCCAGATCTCGGCTGCTGCGGTATACCACTTCGACGGCCATTTACCACCTCACATGCCTTCACATTAGTTGTCTATTGCGACTACTGTATTTATATACAGCGAAAGGATAAGCCAATCCCGGTCCTTTGGGTAGTCGCTTTTTAATCTAGACCGGTTTCACGCGTTGTCAGGTGGTGCCATGCAGGAGCAAGGCTTGCCCGCAACAAGGCCAGTGGCGATACCCACAAAGTGTCCCATCTCGCGTCGCCGTCATCTCATCTGACAGCCACTGGCCTTTTTTCTGCATGCAGAACAACCGTCATGTCGAACCCCCATCATCCGGTCGAACCGACCTAAGGAAGCATCACCGTGAAAATCCATTGGGCGGAGCGACTTCGCCAGAACGTGCATGAGCTGGCTGAAACCCTGGGCAATCTGTTTGTTGAAACCTTCCATTACCTGGCCCTGTTCGCCATTGGCGCGGTCACCGCCTGGGCGGCGGTCATGGAATTTCTCGGCATGATCGAAGAGGGACACATCAAGATTGATGACATCTTGCTGTTGTTCATCTACCTGGAACTGGGGGCGATGGTCGGGATTTACTTCAAGACCAACCACATGCCCGTGCGGTTTCTGATCTACGTGGCGATCACCGCCTTGACCCGCCTGCTGATCTCCAACGTGTCGCACCACAACCCGCCGGACCTGGGCATCATCTACCTGTGCGGCGGGATTCTGCTGCTGGCGTTTGCGATCCTGGTGGTGCGTTATGCCTCTTCGCAGTTCCCCTCGGTGAAGATCGAGCACCCGCAACGCAAGGTGGGGGCCGGCTCCAGTGAGCACCCGGACGTCGAGAAGGGCGAGCTTTAAGGCCGGGCTGACAGGGGCAGGGCGACCTTGGCCCGCGGCGGCGGCAACTTGAGGTTGTCGCTGTCGGTCATGGCTTCGAGGATGGCCATGGCGCTGTGCCCTTGCTCGATGGCAATGCCGAATTGAATGCTTTGCACCAGCCGTTTCAAACGCTGCGGATCGTTGCGCTGGGCCACGCTGATCATCCGCTTGGCGACAATGCGCCCAGCGTTGGACAGGGTCAGCATGATGCCGCCGTCCTGCCCCTGAATGCTCAGGTTGATCTGATAATCGGCGGCAAAGGTGTCGGTAATCAGTTGGAAGGGGTTGTCCATAGTGCGTCACCGCTTGATTGGATCGTGCAGTCATTGACCGGCAGTGCCCGCAATTGTTCGCAGTTCCGGACCGTCGGCAGATAGCAGGGACGTAGCAAGGGGCATGCCGTGGGGGGTGATCACCTGCAGATCAGCGAGCCTCACCCCATCCCGTGGGAGCGGGCTTGCCCGCGATAGGGCCGGCACAACCCGCATCGGCGGCGCCTGATACTCCACTATCGCTGGCAAGCCAGCCCACATGGATCAGATGAGCGGGGTCAACCGCTCAGCCTTCGGCGGTCCGTTTCAGGGCAGTACCGAGTAGATGATCGCAGACAGTGCAATCAGGCCGATCAGGACCACGAACACGTTCGACACCTGGCCCGAATACTGGCGCAGAGAGGGCACGCGCCGGATCGCATACATCGGCATCAGGAACAGCAGGCACGCGATGACCGGCCCGCCGAGGGTTTCGATCATGCCCAGGATGCTCGGGTTGAAGGTCGCCACGGCCCAGCAGCTGAGGATCATGAACAGTGCGGTGGCACGGTTCAACCAGTTGCTCGACATCACCCGGCCACGGCCGCGCAGGCTTTTCACGATCAGGCCCTGGAAACCTTCACTGGCGCCGATGTAGTGGCCCAGGAAGGATTTGGTGATCGCCACCAGCGCAATCAACGGCGCGGCGTAGGCGATGACCGGGGTCTGGAAGTGGTTGGCCAGGTACGACAGGATCGAGATGTTCTGTGCCTTGGCCGCCGCCAGGTCTGCGGGGGACAGGGCCAGCACGCAGCTGAAGCAGAAGAACATCACCGTCAGCACCATCATGCTGTGGGCGACAGCGAGGATGCCGCTGCTTTTCGCCTCGGCCTGGGCACCGTAGCGGCGCTTCTGGTCGACGGCGAAGGCCGAGATGATCGGCGAGTGGTTGAACGAGAACACCATCACCGGGATTGCCAGCCACAGGGTCTTGAAGAACACCGGCAGTGGCATGCCCTCACCGGCCGAGGCGAAGAACGCGCCGTTCCAGTTCGGGATCAGGCTCAGGGCCAGCAACAGCAACGCCGCGACAAACGGGTACACCAGCACGCTCATGGCCTTGACGATCACGCCCTGGCCGCAACGCACGATCGCCATCAGGCCGAGAATCAGCGCCAGCGACAGCACCGCCCGTGGCGGCGGGGTGATGTGCAACTGGTGCTCCATGAAGTTGCCCAGGGTGTTGGTCAGCGCCACGCTGTAGACCAGCAGGATCGGGAAGATGGCAAAGAAATAGAGCAAGGTGATCAGCTTGCCGGCACCGACGCCGAAGTGTTCTTCCACCACCTCGGTGATGTCGCCGGAACGCCCGGACAGGACAAAACGGGTCAGGCCGCGGTGGGCGAAGAAGGTCATCGGAAAGGCCAGCACCGCCAGTACCAGCAACGGCCAGAAGCCGCCGACGCCGGCATTGATCGGCAGGAACAAGGTGCCTGCACCGATGGCCGTGCCGTACAGGCCGAGCATCCAGGTGCTGTCGTGTGTGCTCCAGCCCGTGTGGGCCGTTGGCGGGGTGTGGGTCAGATCTACAGCGGGGTTTTCGGCAGCAGGTGTACGTACATCGGTCATCGTTTTGGCCTCGTTATTATTTTTGCTCGGGCTCACGTGTTACGGGCGGCAGGGAATGCTCCTCAGCATTCCACCCAGCTGACAGCCAGGCCGCCCCGTGAAGTCTCTTTGTATTTGTCATGCATGTCGGCGCCGGTATCGCGCATGGTGCGGATCACCCGGTCGAGGGAGATGAAGTGCTTGCCGTCACCGCGCAGGGCCATCTGGGTGGCGTTGATCGCTTTCACCGCAGCAATGGCGTTGCGCTCGATGCACGGCACCTGGACCAGCCCGCCGACCGGGTCGCAGGTCAGGCCCAGGTTGTGTTCCAGGCCGATCTCGGCGGCGTTTTCCAATTGCTCGGGCGTGGCCCCCAGCACATCTGCCAGACCGGCAGCGGCCATGGCGCAGGCAGAGCCGACTTCGCCCTGGCAGCCGACTTCGGCCCCGGAGATCGAGGCGTTCTTCTTGCACAGGATGCCCACGGACGCGGCGGCGAGGAAAAACGCCACCACATCGTCATCCGACGCCTCGGGGTTGAACTTCATGTAGTAATGCAGCACCGCCGGAATGATCCCGGCTGCGCCGTTGGTCGGTGCCGTGACCATGCGCCCGCCGGCGGCGTTCTCTTCGTTGACCGCGAGGGCGAACAGGTTCACCCACTCCATCGCCGACAGGGTCGAACTGATGACATTCGGCTTGCCGATTTCCAGCAGGCTGCGGTGCAGTTTCGCCGCGCGTCGTGGCACATCCAGGCCGCCAGGCAAGATGCCTTCGTGGCGCAAACCCTGTTCGACGCATTCGCGCATCACCGACCAGATGTGCAGCAGGCCCTGGCGGATTTCCGTGTCGCTGCGCCAGGCCCGTTCATTGGCCATCATCAGCTCGGAAACCCGCAGGCCGTGCTGGTTGCACAGCGACAACAGTTCGCCAGCGCTGGAAAAATCGTACGGCAGTTGCACGTCATCGCCTGCCGGTGCGCCGGACTCGACCTCGGCCGCCTCGACGATAAAACCACCGCCCACCGAGTAGTAAGTCTGTTCCAACAGCAGGCCATTCTCGCCAAAGGCGCTCAGCGCCATGGCGTTGGGGTGGTAGGGCAGGCTTTCATCGAGCAGTAGCAGGTCGCGCTGCCAGTCGAAGGCAATGCTCACGCGGCCGCCCAGCAGCAATTCGCCACTGTCGCGCAGCCGTTGGATACGTGGGCCGATGCTGTTGGGGTCGATGCTGTCCGGCCATTCGCCCATCAGGCCCATGACGCAGGCGCGGTCGGTGGCGTGGCCGACCCCGGTGGCGGACAGCGAGCCGTATAGGCGGACTTCGACGCGTCGAACCTGGCCCAGCAGGCCTTGGTCGAACAGCGCCTGGGCGAAGGTGGCGGCGGCGCGCATCGGGCCGACGGTATGGGAGCTGGACGGGCCGATGCCGACCTTGAATAGATCAAAAACACTGATAGCCATGCTAAAGCCTTACAAGCAATGGAGTAGGAATCGCTGCCATTTTTTGTAGGACGAGCGCAAGGTCGGCGATACTGCCTACCTCGGTCCGCGGTGACCAACGAAACTTCCTAAGAAAGGCTTTAGCAGGACTAAACGATGAGTCGTCAATTTCACGCCCAGACCTATGTCTGGCTGCATGTGTTTTCCTGTGCGGCGCGGCACCTGTCGTTCACCCGCTGTGCCGAAGAGCTGCACATCACCCCCGGGGCGGTCAGCCAGCAGATCCGCCAGTTGGAGGAGCGCCTGGGGTTTCGCCTGTTCCATCGGCGCGCCCGTGGCGTCGAGTTGAGTGCCGAAGGCCAGCGCCTGGCGATCACCGTCGGCGAAGCCTATGGCAGCATCGACGCGGAATTGCGTCGACTGGACGCCGGCATGATCAGCGGCATCCTGCGCCTGCGTTCGATCCCGTCCTTCCTCGGCAAATGGCTGACCCCGCGCCTGCCGCGTTTGCAACAGCGCTACCCGGACATCCAGTTGCGCCTGGTGGCCGAGGACAGCAGCGTGGCCCTGCACGAAGGCGATTTCGACCTGGCGATCGACCTGAACGACGGCAGCTACCCGGGGCTGTTATCCACAGCCCTGCTCGATGAACAGATTTTTCCAGTCTGCGCCCCCAGCCTGTTGCGCGGGCGCCCCCCGCTGCACGGGCCGGCGGACCTGGTGCATTTTCCGTTGTTGCACGACATCACCGCCTGGCGTGGCAGCTATGAATACGCGGAATGGGAGTTCTACCTCAACGCCATCGGCTTCGACGGTGCCGATGTACGGCGCGGGCATACCTTCAATCGCAACCACCTGACCATCGAGGCGGCGATTGCCGGCATGGGCGTGGCCATTGCCCGGCGCACCCTGCTCAACGACGAGCTTGAGCGCGGTACGTTGATCGTGCCCTTTGGTGTCGCCGTGCCCAACTACAAACGTTACGTGCTGCTCTATGCACCGGGGGCGCTGAGCCATCCGGGCGTTCGCGCGGTGCATGACTGGCTGGTGGAAGAGGCGCAGATATTTCGCGGCATGCACCCCTTGGGCGAGGAGCAGTTGTGAGTAATTGTTGCTATTGCCAGGCGACCCAACTCCCGACCTTAACAGCGCTTTTGTCCGTTGTCCGGCTTTTTCAGCAATGAAAAATTTATCTTTTTTTAGGGGTTGAATTGTTTCTCCGTCTGCCCAACTCTGTAAGTAAGAGGTCACGGTCACTGAAGAATCAACGCTACACCGGACCTCTCGCGAGCTAGCTGAAATAAGGGATGAACTATGCAAATCCAAGTCAACAGCGATAACCATATTCAAAGCAGCATCCGACTGGAGGAGTGGGTACGTACTACCATTGAGAGCACGCTCGAACGTTATGACGAAGACCTGACACGCATCGAGGTCCACCTGCGCGACGAGAACGGCGATAAACCCGGTCCACACGATATGCGCTGCCAACTTGAAGCGCGGCCAAAAGGCCATCAACCGGTATCCGTGACTCATAAAGCCGACACACTGGAACAGGCCATCGAAGGGGCGGCCACCAAGCTTGAACATGCGCTGGAACACCTGTTTGGCAAACTGCGCGGTAAACGCGCAACGGTGACCCCAATCCACTCGGGAGTCCACGCCGACGCGCTGCTGGAAGAAGAATTTCTCGAGAACGAACAGGCCGCGCTCAATAGCTGATGCCTGAAACACCTTGACCCCCCCAATGAGAACGGGCCTGCAGATGCAGGCCCGTTTTTTTTGGGCTCCCTGTAGCTGCCTTCGGCAGCGGCTACAGGGTGCAGAACGCCACGCAGGTCTGCCGATGGGACCCTCAAGCCATCAACGCTGACCGACGGCGGCAAGGCTTTTTCATCGGAGTCTTTTGCGCATGAGAATATTTATCATTACTATTGGCCCTCGTTGACCCTGCGTTGGCATGGACCGCGCGCAGATCTCCCTTCGTTTCAAGGTCGAAACATGAAAAGCCTTCCCGTTTCCTATCGTCTGGCCGTCACCTCGCGGGTGCTGGCCGCGCTGTTTGGCGGATACCTCCTGGCGGCACTGGCCAGTATCTGCATGAGCCTGTGGCTGCCCATGGCCCGCGCCGAAGCCGTGATCAGCGGCATGATGACGTCCTTCCTGGTGTACCTGGTGGCCGTGCTCTGGTGTTTTGCCAGCCGTAGCGCCTGGCAGGCGTGGCTCGGTCTGTTGCTGCCCGGCATAGTGCTGGCGGCGTTCGGTGGCCTGGGTTACGGGTTGGGGCAATCATGAAAGAGGGCTTCCGTCAGGCCATGGCCTGGTTGCACACCTGGACCGGATTGATCTTTGGCTGGATCCTGTTCGCGATTTTCCTCACCGGGACCCTGTCGTACTTCAACGACGAGATCAGCCACTGGATGCAGCCGGAGGTGCCGGTGCGTCAGGTCGACAGCGAAGCCAGCCTGACGCTGGCGCAGCACTACCTGCAGCAGCACGCCGCCGGTGCCGGGCGCTGGGTGATCAGCCTGCCGAATGCGCGCGACCCTGGCCTGTCGGTGTCCTGGCAGATGCCGGGCAATGAGGGCCGACGGGGCCCCCGTGAGCAACGCCAGCTCGACCCGCTCAGTGGTGAGGTGCTGCAGGTGCGCGATACCCGCGGCGGCGACTTCTTCTATCGCTTCCACTTCCAGTTGCAGATGCCCCATCCGTGGGGCCGCTGGTTATCCACCAGTGCGGCGATGCTGATGCTGGTGGCGTTGATCACTGGGATCATCACCCACAAGAAAATCTTCAAGGACTTCTTCACCTTCCGCCCGCGCAAGGGCCAGCGTTCCTGGCTCGACGGGCACAACGCGGTGGGGGTGCTGGTGTTGCCGTTTCACCTGATGATCACCTACAGCAGCCTGGTGATCTTCATGTACATGGTGATGCCGGCGAGCATCCTGGTGGCTTACCAGGGCGATACCGACGGCTTCTTCAGTGAGTTGTTCCCGGCGTCGGAGTCGCCCAAGGCCCAGGGTCAGCCCGGGCAGTTGCTGGCGCTGGCGCCCTTTGTCGAGCGGGCGCGTGAGCAGTGGGGTGGCGGCCAGGTGAGCCTGGTGACGGTGAGCCATCCGGGTGACATCAAGGCCACAGTGAATGTCATGCGCAGCAGCGCCGACCGGGTGATGCATGAGTTTGGCAGTGCCGTGGCGTTCGACGGGGTCAGCGGCGCATTTCTTACGGCCGATCCGGCGCGCCCGCTGCCCCAGGCCATTGCTGGCAGTTTCTACGGCCTGCACCTGGGGCATTTTGCCGGACCGACCCTGCGCTGGCTGTACTTTATCTGCGGCTTGGCCGGCACCGCGATGATCGGCACCGGGCTGGTGATCTGGCTGGGCAAACGGCAGTTGAAACATGCCAAGAGCGGGGTGATGCCGTTCGAGTTGCGGCTGGTGGAGGTGCTCAACATCGCCAGCATGTCGGGGCTGCTGATCGCGGTGGCGGTGTTCTTCTGGGCCAACCGCCTGTTGCCGGTGAGCCTGACCGAGCGTGGCGAGTGGGAGGTGAACAGCTTTTTCATCGCCTGGGGCTTGAGCCTGGTCCATGCCCTGGTGCGCCGTGGTCGCACCGCCTGGGTTGAGCAACTGGCGCTGGCCGCCGGGTTGTTCTGTGCGGTGCCACTGCTGGACGTCATGAGCGCCGAGCAGTCGTTGCGCGCGCTGCTGGCGCAAGGCGACTGGACTCGCCTGGGCTTTGACCTGACGTGCCTGGGCAGTGGCCTGTTCCTCGCCTGGGCCGCGTGGAAGATGAAGCGGGCCGGGCAGCTCGGCGGCAAAGCCCCGGCGCGTGCGGTGCGTGCACCGAGTGTGGCATCCGAAATCGAGGTGAATTGAATGTTATTGCCTGTGTTACTGAGCTACGGCGGATTTACCGCGTTGTGCCTGTCGATGGATCGCCATCATCGCGACCTGCTCGCCCGCACGCCGACGGCGCGTGTGCGGCGGTTGTTGAAACTGTGCGGCTGGTCGCTGCTGGGGCTGTCATTGGCGGCGGCCGTCCTGGCCACCGGCTGGAGCCTGGGCCTGGTTGAGTGGTGCGCGGCCCTGATGGCCAGCGCCCTGCTGCTGGTGTGGTTGCTGCCCTATCGGCCACGCCTGGTCATGCTCATGGCGGCATTCGGGTTGCTGTTCAGCCCGCTTGTTGCGCTGGCGCGGGGATAGGCGAACCGAGCCGGATGATCAACATGCCCCCTGAACCGCAGAAGGCCGACGGCAGCGACAGCCCGAACGGCCGCGCCCATTTTCTCCAGGTGTTCTTGTCCCAGCGCTCGCAGATGGAGGCCTTGGTCAGTCGGCGGGTGGGGTGTCGGGCGACGGCGGCCGACCTGGTGCAGGACCTGTTCCTGCGCTTCTGGCGGCGGCCCTTGGTGCAGGTCGAGGAACTCAGTACGTATTTGTTGCGTTGCGCCGGCAACATCGCCATCGATCACCTGCGCAGCGAAGGAGCCCGTGGGCGGTTGAGCGAAGGCTGGTTGCCGGAACAACAGGATAATCTCGGTGTGGAGCCGCAAGCGGCCCTCGAAGCCGGTAATGACTTAAGGCATGTGGAAGCCGCGCTGCGCAGTTTGCCCGAGCGCACCCGGCAGATCTTTTTGCTCAACCGCATCCACGGCCGCAAGTACGCGGAGATTGCCAAGGTCATGGGGCTGTCCCAGAGTGCCGTGGAAAAACATATGATGCGCGCGCTCGAAGCCTGCAAGGCCAGTCTGCGGGACCCCAAATCACGTACGCCAGGGAAAGCCCCGTGAACCACGACACTCGCGTCTTGCCGACGCCCGCGCAGGAACAGGCCGCACTGGCCTGGCTGAGCCTGTTGCACGACCAGCCGAGCAGTGGCGATCAAGCGACCTTCAGCCACTGGCTGCAGGCCGATCCTGCCCACGCCGAGGCCTATGCCCAGGCCCAGGTGATCTGGGAACTCAGCGAAGTGCCCGCCCGCGCCCTGGCCGACGAGGACGCCTTGGCCCTGCAGGGTTACCTGAATGCGATGAACCGCTCGCGGCGTTCCAGCGTGCGGCGCTGGTCGGGCGGCTTGGCGCTGGCTGCCAGCCTGCTGCTGATGGTGTCGATGGGGGCGGGCTGGCAGCCGTCACGCTGGTTCGATGACCTGGGTGCCGACTATGTCTCGGCGCCGGGGCAGGTGCGCAGCGTGACCTTGGCCGATCAATCGGTGATCACCCTGGATGCCGACAGCGCCATTGCCGTGGATTTCAGCGGCGGTGAACGGCACGTCGAGGTGCGTCGGGGGGCGGCGTTTTTCAGCGTGAGCCGCACCGGCGAACCCTTTGTGGTCGATGCCAACCAGGGCGAGGCGCGGGTCCTCGGTACCCAGTTCGAAGTGCGTCTGCAATCCATGGGCGCGCAGGTCAGCGTGCTCTCGGGACGGGTCGGCGTGACCCCGGCCAAAGGCGCCGAGCAGCAGGTGCTGGGCGCCGATCAGCAAGTGGCCTACAGCGCCGGCCATGCCCGCGCCCTGCAGGCCATCGACGCGCAGGCGCAATTGGCCTGGCGCCAGGGCTGGCTCAATTACTACAAGGTGCCCCTGGGCGAAGTGGTGCAGGACCTGCAGCGCTATTACCCGGGACGAATCGTCCTGCTCAACGATGAGCTGGGCGCGCGGCGAATCAGCGGCAGCTTCCCCAGCCAGGACCCGCAAGCAGTCCTGGCGTCGTTGCAAGGGCTGCTGGGCTTCGAGCAGAACCGCCTGGGCAGCCTGATCATCCTGCGTTAACCGCGCTTTTGTAGCCGCCGTAGCCGTAGCCGCTGCCGGGTCGGCGTGGGCCCTTGGCGTCTGCTGCGCAGCCGAACGCGGCCTCGCGTTGCTCGACAGCTGCTACGGGCAACTGGAGGGATTCAATTATTTTTGCCGATCAGGTGAGGTAAACCTGGGCGCCATCCGTGTAGTGATGAAAGTGCGAATTATTCGTATTGGTTGCGTTACTACACATGGGTCCAAGCAATGAAGTCCAGGGCAATTTCGGTGGCAGGCGGTTCGGTCAAACAGTGGTTCGGGGGCTCGGTCCTGGCGGTGTCGGCGGCGACGTTATCAGTGCTGAACGTGGCCCAGGCCGCACCGCCCAGTGAGCAACACAGCGCACCATTTCGCTTCGATATCGATGCCAAACCCTTGCCCCAGGCCCTGAGCGATTTCAGCCGGGTGACCGGCATCAGCGTGGTCTACACCGATGAAGCGCCCTACGGCGTGACGGCACCGGCCATCAGTGGGCAGATGAGTGCCGAGCAAGCCATGCAGCGGCTGTTGAGCCGTTCGACAATGACGTTCCGCCAGACCGATGCCCATACCCTGGTCCTGGAGCCTGTGCCCACTGCCGGCGTCTTGAACCTGGGGGCAACCACCATCACCTCGGTGCAGGACCCCTCGCTGAGCTACCAGCCGCCGGCAACCACCTCGATTGCGCGCTCCTCGGCCACGCTGCAGGAAATCCCCCAGACCATCAACGTGGTCGCGGCCCAGGTCCTGCGTGACCAGGCGCCGCGCAACCTCGACGATGCCCTGGCCAATGTCAGCGGCATCACTCAGGGCAATACGCTGGGCAGCACCCAGGACTCGGTGATGACTCGTGGTTTTGGTGACAACCGCAACGGCTCGATCATGCGCGACGGCATGCCGATCGTGCAGGGGCGCGGCTTGAATGCCTCGGTGGATCGGGTCGAGGTGCTGAAGGGACCGGCTTCCTTGCTCTACGGGATCCAGGACCCGGGCGGGGTGGTGAACATGGTCAGCAAGCAACCCCAGGTGCAGGCCTACAACGCCCTGACCGCGCGCGGCTCAAGCTATGGCGACGGCAAGAACGGCAGCGGTGCCAGCCTGGACAGCACCGGGGCACTGGGGGAGTCCGGGCTGGCCTATCGGTTGGTGCTGGACCACGAAGACGAAGATTACTGGCGCAATTTCGGCACCCACCGCGAGAGCCTGATCGCGCCGTCCCTGGCCTGGTACGGCGACAGCACCACGCTGAAATTTGCCTACGAGCACCGCGAATTCCTCTCGCCATTCGACCGTGGCACCGCCATCGATCCGCTGACCAATCACCCATTGGACATTCCGGCTGACCGACGTCTGGACGAGCCGTTCAACAACATGCAGGGGCGCTCGGACCTCTACCACTTCGAAGCCGATCACCTACTCAACGACAACTGGAGCGCCCACTTCGGCTACAGTTGGAACCGCGAAACCTACGATGCCAGCCAGGTCCGCATCACCGCGATCGACCCGGCGAAGGGCACGCTGACCCGCAACATGGACGGCACCCAGGGCGCCCTGAGCACCGACCGCTTCACCACCGCCAGCCTGCAGGGCCAGGTCGAGTTGACCGGCATGCAACACGACCTGGTGCTGGGGGTGGATGATGAGTACCGCAAGATCTACCGCGCCGACCTGATCCGGCAGAAGAGCCAGGCGCCGTCGTTCAGCTACCTCGACCCGGTCTATGGCCGTGAAGTGGCAGGCACCACCGTCAGCGCCGCGGACAGCGCGCAGACCGACCTGCTGCGCAGCGATTCGGTGTTCCTGCAGGATTCGATTCATCTCAATGAGCAATGGATCCTCATCGCCGGGGCGCGCTTCCAGGAATACGACCAGTACGCCGGCAAGGGCCGTCCGTTCAAGGTCAACACCGACACCAACGGCCAGAAGTGGGTGCCCCGCGCCGGCCTGGTGTATCGCTACACCGATGCGCTGTCGTTCTACGGCAGCTACACCGAATCCTTCAAGCCCAACTCCACCATTGCCCCGCTCAGTGGCAGTAGCACAGTGCTTGATGGCAGCGTGGCGCCGGAAGAGGCCAAGTCCTGGGAGCTGGGGGCCAAGCTCGATCTGCCGGGGCGCATCACCGGCAATATCGCGCTGTTCGACATCAAGAAGCGCAACGTGCTGGTGGCCAACGCCGAGGGGCCGGTGACGATTTACAGTGCGGCGGGCGAGGTTCGCTCCCGGGGTCTGGAACTGGACCTGAGCGGGCAGTTGAGCGAACGCTGGAGCCTGATCGGCAGTTATGCCTACACCGATGCCGAGGTCACCGAAGACCCGACCTACCAGGGCAAGAAACTGCAAAACGTCGCCCGCAACAGCGGATCACTGTCGGCGGTCTACGACTTCGGCAGCCTGATCGGTGGCGATCAACTGCGGGTCGGTGCTGGCGCCCGTTATGTCGGCGAACGGGCCGGTAACGCGGTCAACGACTTTGACCTGCCGGGCTACACCGTGGCGGATGCCTTCGCCACCTACGACACCCGGCTCGACGGGCAGAAGGTCAAGTTCCAGCTCAACGTGAAGAACCTCTTCGACCGCACCTACTACACCTCGGCCGCCAGCCGCTTTTTTGTCTCGATGGGGGATTCGCGGCAGGTGTCGTTGTCCAGCACCCTCGAATTCTGAACGATGGCCTAAGCCTGGAACGCCTGGCGGTAGTCGCCAGGCGTACCGTGCATGGCCTGGCGGAAGCGGTTGGTGAAATGGCTGGCGCTGGCAAAACCGCAGGCCAGGGCAATCTCCCCCAAGGGGTGCCGGGTGCTGCGCAGCAGATGCCGGGCCTGGACCAGGCGGCGGGCCAGCAGGTATTGATGGGGCGGCAGGCCGAAGCTCTCCCGGAACATCCGCGCGAAGTGGTACTCCGACAGCGCGCACAGGGCCGCCAGTTGGCCAAGGCTGATGGACTGCTCCAGATGACTGTCGATGTACTCCACCAGGCGCCGTCGTTGATGGGCGGCCAGGCCACCCTTGAGCCGCAGCCCCTGGCGCAGGCCGACCTGGTTGAGCAGGGTGTGGCTGAGCATTTCGTGGGCCAGGCTGCTGGTCAGCAGGCGCTCGCCGGGTTCATTCCAGTTCAAAGCGATCAGTTGGTGAAAGCGTCGGGCCTGCAACGGGTCGTCGAGAAAGGTGCCTTCGCGCAGGTGCAGCGCACGGGGTTCACGATCAAGCAGGGTGACGCAGCCGAGGGCGAACTGCTCCGGGCTGAAATACAGGTGGGCCAGGCGGATGTCCCCGTTGATCACCCAGGCGGACTGATGTTCGGCGGGCAGCACGCAGAGCTTGTCGGGACCGCCGGTGGTGCCAGGCTGTTCGCGGCGGAAAGTCCCGGTGCCGCCGGCCAGGTAACAGGACAGGGTGTGATGCCCGGGGGCTTGATAGTCCTGGGCGTCGTGATAGTTGCTCCACCGGGCTGCAGCCATGCCGTCACCGAGCTCGGCGCTGTGCTCGAGACGAGCATGGGGCGAGCGGTTGAGGGCTTGAAAGACTTGCAGGGTTTCCAGTGCGGGCATGATCGTTTCTCCAACGCCTTGCATCCTACTCCGTCGACCTGCCCGTGCCATCCCGGCAACGGACAAAAGCGCAAGTTTATGCAAGTGCGCCTCACGACTGCGGCACAGACTGGAGGCCATCTTCAGGAGTTGCCGCCATGAACCTCTCGCTATACCTGCTGACTGTGCTGATCTGGGGCACCACCTGGATCGCCTTGAAACTGCAACTGGGGGTCGTGGCCATACCGGTGTCGATTGTCTATCGCTTTGGCCTGGCCGCCCTGGTGTTGTTCGTGATCCTGCTGCTCAGTCGCAAGCTGCAGGTGATGAACCGGCGTGGGCACCTGATCTGCGTGGCCCAGGGCCTGTGCCTGTTCTGCATCAACTTCATGTGTTTCCTCTACGCCAGCCAGTGGATCCCCAGCGGCCTGGTGGCCGTGGTGTTCTCCACGGCGACGCTGTGGAATGCCTTGAATGCGCGGGTGTTCTTCGGGCAGAAAATCGCCCGCAACGTACTGATGGCCGGGGCACTGGGCCTGGGCGGGTTGGGGCTGTTGTTCTGGCCGGAACTGGCGGGTCACATGGCCAGCCCGCAGACACTGCTGGGGCTGGGCCTGGCGTTGCTCGGTACGCTGTGTTTTTCGGCGGGCAACCTGCTTTCCAGCCTGCAACAGAAAGCCGGCCTCAAGCCCCTGACCACCAACGCCTGGGGCATGGCCTATGGGGCGGCGATGCTGTCGCTGTACTGCCTGGTCCAGGGCATTCCCTTCGAGATGGAATGGACCCGCCGCTACATCGGTTCGCTGCTGTACCTGGTGATTCCGGGGTCGGTGATCGGCTTCACCGCATACCTGACGCTGGTCGGGCGCATGGGCCCGGAGCGTGCGGCCTATTGCACCGTGCTGTTTCCGGTGGTGGCATTGAATGTCTCGGCGTTCGTCGAGGGTTATCAATGGACCGCGCCCGCCCTGGTCGGCCTGGTGCTGGTGATGCTGGGTAACCTGCTGGTGTTTCGCACACCCGCAGTGCGGATCAACCGGGTCAAAGCCGGCCTGGCGTGAGAAGGGGGGTGTGTTAACTGTCGTTTTCCAGGGTCAGGTAGATCAACGCGGGAAACATATATTCGAGATTGCTGCGCGCCCAATCGAAAGCGTTGCGGTTAGTGGAGTATTCCATGTCAAACCATTCGTTGAGAATGATGACGTACATGACGTAGTAAACAGTAATGGCAATGGTCAATCCGACTATTGCCATTTTTTTTGCACCGCGAAAGCCCTTATGGGTGGAATCGATGTTTCGGTAAAGTTGATAAGTTCCGACCAGGCAACATAACGTAAAGATGGTTTCCAGGGTGATGATGGTCCAGTAGAAGCGATGATGGAACAACTTGGACGTGACCGCCCTGTAGCGTCGCGAGTCATTACCCTCGGTGGTCGCCATGCTGAGGATGTCGCCGATGTATTCGTAGTAGGCCGTGTAGTCGGTGTAATTGTTGATCAGGGTAAATATTCCGAACAGTCCCGCCATTAATACGATGAGTACTTTGCTGCGCCGAATCGCGCAGGCGGTCGTGAATTTAATCATGCGCGTTATCTCCGAGTATTAGCAGCGTTTAATGCGCTGTTTGTGCTAGTCGGAGTTTATAGCGCGCGGACGAAAGTTTGTCGCGAGCCGAAGTTGCAACTTTTGTCGCTTGATGTTGTGCCGCAGTCAGTCAGTTCGCCTGGCGGGTCTACGTCACCTGGGTGATGCCGGCGCAAGTGGGCGGCACGTGGGCCAGAACGTGCCGCTGGCTTATCAGCCTCGCCATACCTGCGGATTGACCAGGTCTTGCGGCCGCTCGCCCAGCAGGGCGCTGCGCAAGTTGGCCAGGGCGCGGTTGGCCATGGCCTCGCGGGTTTCATGGGTGGCGGAACCGATATGCGGCAAGGTCACGGCGTTTTTCAGCGCAAACAGTGGCGACTGCGCCAATGGCTCCTTTTCATAGACATCCAGGCCCGCGCCGCGGATCCGGTTGTCCTGCAGGGCCTGGATCAACGCCGCCTCATCGACGACCGGGCCGCGGGAGATGTTCACCAGGATCGCGCTGGGCTTCATCAGGCCCAGTTCGCGATGGCTGATCAGATGGCGGGTCTGGTCGCTGAGCGGCACCACCAGGCAGATGAAATCGGCTTCGGCCAGCAATTGGTCGAGGCTGCGAAACTGCGCGCCCAGCTCCTGTTCCACTGCGTGCTTGCGGCTATTGCCGCTGTACAGGATCGGCATGTTGAAGCCCAGGTGCCCACGCCGGGCGATGGCCGCGCCGATATTGCCCATGCCGACAATGCCCAGGGTCTTGCCGTTTACATCACAACCGAACAGCGGCGCGCCGACACTGGCCTGCCATTGCCCGGCCTTGGTCCAGGCGTCCAGTTCGGTCACCCGCCGAGCGCTGCTCATCAGCAGGGCGAAGGCCAGGTCGGCAGTGCTTTCGGTCAGCACATCCGGGGTGTTGGTGAGCATGATCCCGCGTTCGTTGAAGTAGTCCAGGTCATAGTTGTCGTAGCCCACCGAGACACTGGACACCACTTGCAGTTGCCCGGCGTTTTCCAGTTGCGCCCGCCCCAGCTTGCGCCCGACGCCAATCAGGCCGTGGGCGTGGGGCAGGGCTTCGTTGAACTGGGCGTTGATGTCGCCGTTTTTCGGGTTCGGTACGATCACGTCGAAGTCTTGTCGCAGATGTTCGATCATCGGTGGAGTGATACGGCTGAAGGCGAGGACGGTTTTTTTCATTGGAGGCGGCTCGTCGGGCTTGGAGAATGCCAAGCACGCTAACATTCTTCCCGGACATTATGCGAGCGCTCGGATTGCCGGGTTGACGCCATCCAGAACGGCACATGAGTGTTCAACAGGCTGTCGATCACTCGAACAGCTTGTCCAGGTGTCGCTGTCCGGCTTTTTCAGGCACAAGGCCTTCAACATTGATTTCGCCAATCACTTGATGGCTGGTTGTACCGTGCATGATCGTAAAGTTGAAGGTGGCCTTGAGGGTTCCATCCTTGAAGTTGAAATCGAAGGTGATATGCCCGACATCCTTCTTCGGGAAGTAAGGTCGGTGCCATGTTCCACCGCTGGGGTCGTCCCAGTTTTCGATGAAGGTAGGTGGCCGTACAATACCGTCCGGTTGAAACTCATATCGTTTATTTTCAATGGTTGCCGGGAGTATTAGGGAGATGGAGTTCCATTCGAGCCCACTGATTTTATGCTCGGTCAATAACACCACCTGCTCGCCAATAGTGATAAAGCGAGTGGCTGTTCCCTCATAGTCGGTGTACTTGAAGTTGTTATGGATTCTGGCGGTCAGTTTGCCGGTCGCGGAGCGGGATTCATTACTTGAACCCGTGTAGTAAGCATTCATGTTGGTATCCCTTCGAATGAAAGATGAGAGTGCCCCATGGGGTTTTCATTCGAGGAGATAGTTTGTCTACTGTCATATCTGACAGGTTATTTATATTGATTGGCTATCGACGCGGTGAGTTTGGCATTCCTTTGCCATAGGCCAATGACTAATTCGCCAGCCGAACCCCACCCAAACTCCCACTCAGTTCATACGCCGTCAGTTCCGCCTGATGGGCGGCGAGGATTTCCGGTAGCGAACCGCGCAGGTATTCCACCCAGGTCTTGATCTTGGCGTCCAGGTACTGGCGTGACGGGTAGATGGCGTACAGGTTCAGCTCCTGGGAACGGTAGTTGGGCATCACCCGCACCAGGGTGCCGTTGCGCAAGCCTTCAATCGCTGCGTACACCGGCAGCACGCCCACCCCCATGCCGCTGGTGATCGCGGTTTTCATCGCATCGGCAGAGTTCACCAAAAACGGCGAGCTGTTGATGGTGACCATTTCCTGGCCCTCGGGGCCGTCGAACAGCCATTTTTCCAGGGGAATCACCGGGCTTACCAGGCGCAGGCAGGCGTGGTTCAGCAGGTCGCTGGGCTTGTGTGCGCAGCCGTTGGCTTTGACGTAGGCCGGCGAGGCACAGACGATGCTGTAGGTGATGCCCAGGCGCTGGGAGACAAAACCGGAGTCCGGCAGTTCGCTGGCGAGCACGATGGACACGTCGTAGCCCTCGTCCAGCAGGTCCGGCACGCGGTTGGCCAGGGTCAGGTCGAAAGTCACGTCGGGGTGGGTCTTGCGGTAACGCGCAATGGCGTCGATCACGAAGTGCTGGCCGATCCCGGTCATGGTGTGCACTTTCAACTGCCCGGCCGGGCGCGCATGGGCGTCGCTGGCTTCGGCCTCGGCTTCTTCGACATAAGCCAGGATCTGCTCGCAACGCAGCAAATAGCGTTTGCCCGCTTCGGTCAGGGCAATGCGCCGGGTGGTGCGGTTGAGCAGGCGGGTTTGCAGGTGGGCCTCAAGGTTGGAGACCGCGCGCGAGACGTTGGCGGTAGTGGTATCAAGCTGCACAGCGGCGGCGGTGAAACTGCCGGCTTCGGCGACGCAGCTGAAGGCGCGCATGTTTTGCAAAGTGTCCATGGGGTGCTCTCAAGGGAGATGGCAAATTGTGACACGAAGTTACAAGGTTCAGGCATTCAACCAAGGGATTATCTCGTTAACGGTAACAAAGATTCACAGGATTCCCAGCTTATCGCCGCACAGGCCCACCCCTAGAATTGTGCCGATTGGAAATCTCCCCCTCCTCAGGAATTTGCAGCAGTGCCGCGTCGCATCAACAGAGAGTTGAAGACTCTCAGTGTCTGGGCTTTATCGTTAGCAATCAGCGGCTGCATCGGAACCGGAGGTATTGCCCCACAAGGCAAGGCACTCGATGCCAATACATTGGCCACAGACGGCGCCATCCAGAGCGCCATCCAGGATGCTCACTGGCCCAGCGCCAAGTGGTGGCAGGCCTATGGCGATCCGCAACTCAATGCCTGGGTCGACCTCGCCCTGCAGGGTAGCCCAAGCATGGCCATGGCGGCGGCACGAGTGCGCCAGGCCCGGGCCCTGGCCGGGGCGGTGGAGTCCGCCGAGTCGTTGCAGGTCAACGCCGACAGTACCCTCAAGCGCCACAACTGGCCCACCGATCAGTTCTACGGTCCGGGCGAGTTGGCCAACGCCACCACCTGGGATAACAACGCTGCACTGGGCTTCAGCTATGCGCTGGACCTCTGGGGCCGCGAAAGCAATGCCAGCGAGCGAGCCGTCGACCTGGCCCACATGAGCGCCGCCGAAGCGCGCATGGCCCAGCTCGAACTGCAGCACAACGTGGTGCGGGCCTACATCCAGCTGTCCCTGCATTACGCCCAGCGCGACATTATTGCGGCGACCCTGGCCCAGCAACAACAGATTGTCGATCTGGCGCAAAAGCGCCTGGACGGCGGCATCGGCACCCATTTCGAAGTCAGCCAGGCGCAGACCCCGTTGCCGGAGACCCATCGCCAACTGGACGTCCTGGACGAAAGCATCGCCCTGAGCCGCAACCAACTCGCGGCCTTGGCCGGCAAGGGGCCGGGGGAGGGTGCGCGTCTGCAGCGTCCGACCCTGGCGCTGGGGGCGGCGTTGAAACTGCCGTCGGCGCTGCCGGCGCAATTGCTCGGGCAGCGCCCGGACGTGGTTGCCAGCCGCTGGCAAGTCGCGGCCCAGGCGCGTGGCATCGAGGTGGCGCACGCCGGCTTCTACCCCAACGTCGACCTGGTCGGCAGCCTTGGCTACATGGCCACCGGCGGTGGCGCGCTGGAGTTCCTCACCGGCAAGAAACTCAACTACAGCGTGGGCCCGGCGATCTCCCTGCCGATTTTCGACGGTGGCCGCCTGCGTGCGGAGCTGGGCGAGGCCGCGGCCGGTTATGACCTGGCCGTGGCCCGATACAACCAAACCCTGGTCAATGCCCTCAAGGGCATCTCCGATCAGTTGATCCGCCGTGAGTCGATGGACAAACAGCAAGCCTTCGCCACCGAGTCGGTGGCCGCCGCGCAGAAAACCTATGACATCGCGATGATCGCCTACCAGCGCGGCCTGACCGACTACCTCAACGTGCTCAACGCGCAAACCCTGCTGTTGCGCCAGCAACAGGTGCAGCAGCAGGTCCAGGCCGCGCGCCTGAGTGCCCACGCCGAACTGGTCACCGCCCTGGGTGGCGGCCTCGGCGCCGGCGCCGACGTGCCCGCCGAGCACCAGCTGCAGGCGCCGCCCACCCCGGCCATTCTTTCTGCCCTCGACCACTGACAGGACGCCATGACTCCCTTGCCTGCACCGCTGCGCTGGCTGTATGCCCTTGACTGGCGCCGTGGCTTTTTCGACTGGGCACGCAGTGATGGCGTGACCTGGGTGTATATCTTCAAAGTGCTGATTGCCGCCTTCCTGACCTTGTGGCTGGCCATGCGCCTGGAGCTGCCGCAACCGCGCACGGCGATGATCACCGTGTTCATTGTCATGCAACCGCAGAGCGGCCAGGTGTTCGCCAAGAGCTTCTACCGCTTCCTCGGGACCCTCGCGGGTTCGGCGGTGATGGTCGCGTTGATCGCCTTGTTCGCGCAGAACACCGAACTGTTCCTCGGCGCCCTGGCGATCTGGGTCGGGATCTGTTCGGCGGGCGCGGCGCGTTATCGCAACTTCCGCGCCTACGGTTTTGTGCTCGCCGGCTACACCGCGGCGATGGTCGGCCTGCCGGCCCTGGCGCACCCGGAAGGGGCGTTCATGGCGGCGGTGTGGCGGGTGCTGGAAATCTCCCTGGGGATTCTCTGCGCGACCCTGGTCAGTGCCGCGATCCTGCCGCAAACCGCCAGCGCGGCGATGCGCAATGCCTTGTACCAGCGCTTCGGGGTGTTCGCCCTGTTCGTCACCGATGGCCTGCGCGGGCGCAGTCAGGCCGACAGTTTTGAACGGCGCAACGTCGGTTTCATTGCTGAAGCCGTGGGCCTGGAAGGACTGCGCAGCGTCACGGTGTTCGAAGACCCGCACATGCGCCGGCGCAACGGCCGGCTCAGTCGCCTGAACAGCGAGTTCATGGGCATCACCACCCGCTTCAATGCCCTGCACCAGTTGCTCGAACGCCTGCGCGGCAGCGGCGCCGACCAGGTGATCGTGGCGATCAAACCGGGCCTGCAGGACCTGGCCGAATTGCTCGACGGCTTCTCTGGCCGGGCCCTGACCCATGCCGATGCAGCGCGCCTGGCGATGCAACTGGCCGCCTACAAGGACGGCCTGCCGGCGCGGGTGCGCAGCCTGCGCGCGAGCTTCCAGGAGCGCGCGCCGAGCGACGCCGACCAACTGGATTTTCATACCGCCTATGAGCTGCTCTATCGGTTTGTCGACGAGCTGCACAGCTATGCCCAGACCCACGCCTCGCTGGCCGAGCACCGCCACGAACGGGAGCAATGGGATGAGCCCTACACCCCGAAAACCAACTGGCTGGCCTCGGCGGCCTCGGGGATTCGGGCCGCGTTCATTCTGTTGGTGCTGGGCAGCTACTGGGTCGCCACCGCCTGGCCCAGCGGCGCCACCATGACCTTGATTGCGGCGGCCACGGTGGGGCTTTCCGCCGCCACGCCGAACCCCAAGCGCATGGCCTTCCAGATGGCCTGCGGGACGTTGCTGGGCGCCTTGATCGGCTTCGTCGAGATGTTTTTCATCTTCCCCAGGATCGATGGTTTCCCATTGCTGTGCGTGATGCTCGCGCCGGTGATCGTGCTCGGTTCGTTCCTCTCCTCGCGGCCGCAATACGCCGGGGTGGGCCTGGGCTTACTGATCTTTTTCAGCACCGGCTCGGTGCCGGACAACCTGACGATCTACAACCCCTACACCTTCATCAATGACTACATCGCCATGGTCATGGGCATGCTGGTGTGCGCGGCTGCCGGGGCGATCATTCTGCCGCCCAACAGCCGCTGGCTGTGGCGCCGCCTGGAGCAAGACCTGCGCGGCCAGGTGGTGTATGCCATCAGCGGCAAGCTCAAGGGCCTGGCGTCGAGTTTCGAAAGCAGCACTCGCGACCTGCTGCACCAGGCCTACGGCCTGGCGGTCGGGCAACCCCAGGTGCAACGGGACCTGCTGCGCTGGATGTTCGTGGTGCTGGAAGTCGGCCACGCGATCATCGAATTGCGCAAGGAGCAGGCGATCCTGCCGGTGCATCCGGCGTATGCCGAGTCGCAACCCTGGCGCCAGGCGATCCGGGTCATGGGCCGCGCCCTGGTGCGGTTGTTCCTGCAACCGGGGCAAAGCAACCTGGAGCGCGCGCTGGTGGCCGTCGACCACGCCATCAGCCGGGTCCAGGCCAGCGACGAACCCTTCGCCCCCCACTTCGACACCTCGCCCCTGCGCCGGGTCAAGAGCTACCTGCATTTCATCCGCACTTCGCTGCTCGACCCGCAATCGCCGCTGGCCGCCCTGCAAGGACCTGCCCATGCCTCGTGAAATCGCTTTCCATGGCGTCTACATGCCGACCATGACCCTGATGTTTTTCATCGCCGCAGCGCTGGCCTGGGCGCTGGACCGATTCCTGTCCGGGTTCGACCTGTACCGTTTTTTCTGGCACCCGGCGCTGTTGCGCCTGAGCCTGTTCATTTGCTTGTTCGGCGCCCTGGCGCTGACTGTTTATCAGTGAGACCACCTCGATGAAAAAGCTCTTCAGCCTGCTCGCTACCCTGTTGGTGCTGGCCTTGGCGATGTGGATCGGTCGTACCCTCTGGGTGCATTACATGAACACCCCCTGGACCCGCGATGGCCGGGTGCGTGCCGACATCATCAACGTCGCCGCCGACGTCAGCGGTGAAGTGGTGGACGTGCCGGTGCGCGATAACCAGTGGGTGAAAAGGGGCGACCTGCTGATGCAGATCGACCCCGAGCACTACTTGATCGCGGTCAAGCAGGCGCAGTCGCTGGTGGCCTCGCGCAAGGCCACCTGGGAAATGCGCAAGGTCAACGCCCACCGGCGCGCCGACCTCGACAACCTGGTGATCTCCCGCGAGAACCGTGACGACGCCAGCAACATCGCCGACTCGGCGCTGGCGGACTACCAGCACGCCCAGGCGCAGCTGGAAGCGGCGCAACTGAACCTCAAGCGCACCAAGGTGCTGGCGGCGGTGGACGGCTATGTCACCAACCTCAACGTCCATCGCGGCGACTACGCCCGCATCGGCGAGCCGAAAATGGCGGTGGTCGACATGAACTCGTTCTGGGTCTACGGCTTCTTCGAAGAAACCAAGTTGCCCCGGGTGCGCGTTGGCGATCAGGCCGACATGCAGTTGATGAGCGGAGAAGTCCTCAAGGGCCACGTGGAAAGCATTTCCCGTGGCATCTACGACCGCGACAACCCGGAGAGCCGCGAACTGATCGCCGACGTCAACCCGACCTTCAACTGGGTGCGCCTGGCACAACGGGTGCCGGTACGGATCCACATCGACGAGGTCCCGGAGGGGGTGCTGCTGGCGGCGGGGATTACCTGCACGGTGGTGGTCAAGCAGACGCCTTGAGGCTGCGTTCGAGGACGCAGTCCTCGCCTTTCGGATCCTGCGGCCGCTGCGCGACCGAACGCAGCTTCGCAGGCTCGACAGCTGCTACGGGGCCCCCTTCATTGGCAGAAGGTTTCGTGCAAATGCCGCCACCGCAACTGGCCTGACGGTAACTTCTCGATCACCACCGTGGCCCGGCGATCGTTGAGGACCCCGCTGGCATCCGACTGCAGTTCGCGGTAGCTGAGGGTCGCGCCATGGGCATGCTGGTCGAGCCCGTGCAGTTCGCTCAAGTCGATGCGCAACCCTGGGCGAGCACCGCCGAGGCTTTCGAACAGTTGCTGCAAGGCCGCAAAGTCCAGGCTGTTGCCATTGGGGGCAATCATCGAGAACGGCGGGGAGAAACGCGCCAGCAAGCGGCTCAGTACCCCCCGGTCGGGCGTGCCGGCGAACCATTGCTCGATGTCGACGAGGGTCTGGGTGATTTCAGAAAAGTAATCGCGATAGTCGTTCATCAGGTTTTTTCCAGGTGTGGGTGGGCGGTGACGAGCGCTTTCACGCCCGATGAATCAAAGCGCAGTACGGCCCACAGCGGTACCAGCGAGAGCAGTGCGGCAGCCAGAAAACAGCGCTCGAAGGCATGCGCCGAGTGCGGGCCGAGGACGCTGAGCAAGCCACTCAGCACGGCGCCGCCGAGGCAGAAACTCAGTTGCCGATTGATGTTCCATAGGGCGCTGGCGTGGTTCATGCGCGCAGGAAGAATGTCGATAAAGGCCAGGGTCTGCGCGCAACTGCTGCACAGGCTGCCACCCAGGCCCATCAAGGCATAGGCCAGCACCGGCAACCCGCCTTGCGGTTGCTCGATCAGCACCAGCAGGCCAATGCCCAGGCTTTGCAGCAGGGCACCGACCACCAGCAACGGCTTGGGGCCCCAGCGTTCGAAACCACGTTTGCCGACGGCAATCGCCAGGGCCGAGCCCAGCGCCCAAGGCAGCATCAGGGCGCCGATCTGCGCGTTACCCCAACCCTGTTGGTGCAGGTACAACACGGCGATCAGGCTGGTGCCGATGAACACGCCGGGAATCAACAGGTAGACCCACATGGCCAGGCGCAGGGACGGGCTGTGCAACAACTGCAGATCGAGCCAGGCCGAGCGTTTGCCCGCACCATCCTGGGTACGCGGCGCATCGGCCTCCAGCCAACAAGCCGCGAGCACCAGGGCCAGCAGGGCCAGCGGCAGGTTGAGGTAGAACACCCAGCGCCACGACAACGCTTGCACGATCAGCCCACCCGCGGCCGGCGACAGCGCCGGCACCAGCAACGCCACCGACATCACCCAGGTGGTCAACTGGGCCCGTTGCTGCGCCGGGAATTGGCGAAACGCCAGGGCCTGGCCGAGGGGGATCAACAGGCCGCCGCTGAGCCCTTGCAGCAGCCGCCAGCCGATCAGCGCTTCAATCGACTGGGCGCCAGCCACCAGCAGCGAAGCGCCGCCGAACAGCAGCAGTGAAGTGAGGATCAACCGGCGCTCGCCGCACCGCGCCGCCAGCCACACACTCAAAGGAATGATCAGGGTCAGGCCGAGCATGTAGGCGTTGCTGATCCACGCCAGTTGGGTCACCGAGGCCTGCAACTGCTGCGCGATGTCGGGGTAGGCGATGCTCGCGACGAACATGTTCATCAGGTCGAGGGCGAACCCCAGCAGATACACCAATGCGACTTTCCAGCGATAGGCCATGACGACTTCCCGGTCAAAGAGACGGGCAGGGTAGGGCGCTGGAAGCGCTAGAGAAACACTGATTTGCCTGCTAGTTTGTCAAAATTATTTTGACAAGGAATGCCATCAGCATGGTCAGCCTGGACCGTTTTGATACCTTCAAGGCCGTGGTCGAGGCCGGCTCGTTGACCGCCGCGGCCGATCTGTTGGGGCAGACCCGGGCGGTGGTCAGCTTCAATCTCAAGCGTCTGGAAGCCGAATTGGGGGTGACCCTGTTGACCCGCAGCACCCGGCAACTGGCGCTGACCGACGCCGGTGAGCGCTTTTACCTGCGCTGCCTGCGCACCCTGGATGAAGCGCGCCTGGCGATCGAGGAGGCGCGTTCCGAGCACACCCAGCTCAAGGGCACGCTGCGGATCACCACCACCCTGGAGTTTGCCCTGGCCCAGGTGGTGGCGGCGCTGGAGGTGTTCCGCCAGCAACATCCGCAGTTGAACATTCACTTGTCGACGTCCTCGACCCATGCCGACCTGATTTCCGAACGGTTTGACGTGGCGATTCGCCTGGGGCGTATGCACGACTCCAACCTGCGCGCGGTGCAGTTGTCGACCTTCGAGATCTATCCGGTGGCGACCCTGGCGCTGCTCGAACGCCATGGGCCGGTGACCCGTCTGGCCGAGCTGGAGGCACTGCCGACCCTGGGGCACGGCCGGGTGCCCGAGTTGACGGTTACCGACCCTGCGGGCACCGAGCATGTCTATCAACCGCTGCCGGGGAGAACCGCGATCATCGCCGACAACTCCGCGACCCTGCGGGCGTTTGCGTTGACCGGGCAGGGGGTGGCGATTCTGCCTGAGTGGCTGATTGCCGAAGATCTGCAGCACGGACGTCTGCAACGCTTGTTGCCCGATCACCGATTTGCCCTGCAGGGGGTGTATGCCTTGTACCCGGACACCCGGCACCTGCCGCTGAAGGTGCGGGCGTTCATTGATTTCATGAAGCAATGGAGCTGAGGTAGGCGGGTGTCTGTTTGGACGTCATCGCAAGCTGGCTCGTACACAGTGGTATTGGGTGCCCACAGATCTCGCGCCGAAGCTGCGATCTTTTGATCTTGGTTTTGTGGGCATATCCGTTGCTGCGGTAACGGCGGCTTAGGGTTCCGCCCTTACGGCGGGTCACTTTTTCCAGACGCCGAAAAAGTAACCAAAAAGGCTTGCCCCGAGCGTTCGGCCCCTCGCCAAGGCTCGGGGTTCCTTCGCTACGGTATCCATCCGGGGGCATCGCCTCCGGTTTGCTTCGCTGCACCTCCTCTCGATGTATGCGGCTTCGCCGCATGGCGCTACGCGCCTCCCCCTGATGGACACCTTCGCTCAGCCTGCCGATGGGGCGGGTGGATCAAGATCAAGAGCCAGAGCACGGCGACCTGCCGGTTGGCCTGAGTGGTAAGGGCGGGCGAGGCGGCCTACCGGCCGGCCTGCCTTTTCTGGTGTACGAGTCTCCCCTGTGGGAGCGAGCTTGCTCGCGATGGCAGTGTGTCAGGCGCCATCAACATTGAATGTTGCGGCGCCATCGCGAGCAGGCTCGCTCCCACCTTCACAGCCGCCCGCGCAAACCAAACCGTTTCATCAGTACCGACTCCAGCAAGCCCTTGGGCACCAACCCCGCCAGCAGCGGCAGGGCGCGGCTGCCGTTGCCCAGGCGCAGCAGGCGCGGTGGGCGGTCTTGTTGCACGGCCTTGAGCAGGTCGGCGGCGAATTCGCTGGCGGCGGTCGGTTTGTCCTGGGACGCTTTGGCCCTGGCGCGAATGCCTTCGCGCAGCGGGAACCACGGCGATTGTTCGCTGATCAGCTGCTCGGCTTCGTGGCTGGCATTCTTGGCGAAGCTGGAGGCGATGGCCCCCGGCTGGACTTCCATCACCCGCACACCGAACGGCGCCAGCTCCATGCGCAGGGCATCGCTCAACGCATGCACGGCGGCTTTGGACGCGCAGTAGGCACCGGCGAACGGCGTGACCAAGACGCCGGACACACTGCCGATGTTCACCACCAGCCCTTTGGTCCGGCGTAGCACGGGAAACATCGCGCGCGTGACGCCTACGATGGCGAACACATTGGTTTCGAACTGGCGCTGCATGGCCGGCACCCCGCCATCGAGCAACGGCCCCATGGCGCCGTAACCGGCATTGTTGATCAACACATCCAGGCCGCCATGCTGCTGGTTGATCCGTTCGCTCAATTGCTCGAGTGCCGGGCCATCGTTGACGTCCAACTGCACAGCGGTGAAACCGGCGGCGGCCAGGGTCGTCACATCCTCAGCCTTGCGCGCAGTGGCCCATACTTGGTAACCGGCCTGTTTGAACACATCGGCCAGGGCACGGCCGATGCCACTGGAACAACCGGTGATTAACGCGATGGGCATGGCGCGATCCTTGTGCAGTCAGCAGAGAGGGGATTCAGTCGGAGAAGCTACCTTGCAAACGCTCGGCGCGAAACTCCAGCGTTTGCGGGCGATAGCCAGGGCGCAGGGGGGGCATCGGCAGGCAGTCTTGCCAGTTGGCACCCGCCTGCAATTCACCGGGACCGCGGTAGCGCGGCGCTGCGTATTGATTGTCGGCCAGGTTGATCGTGTCCCCCGGCGCATAAGCGGCGATCCGCCAACGCAATTCGGTCAGCGGCACAGCGTTGCCGTTGTTCATTTTCAGCAGCAACGGACGGTCCGCCGGGCACTGATCGGGGGCATAGGTGATGCGCAACTCCAGGCGCGCCAGCTGCTTGACTTCGCGGCTGTCCAGCCATACCACCCAGATCGCCACCAACCCCAATCCAAGCGCCGCCGCCAAGGACACAGGCAACGCCTTGGCCGGATAACGCAACAACAGGGTCAACCAGGTAATGACCAGCAAAACGCCGATGAACATGGCGCGCAACCTCGGGTAGGGGGGGAGCCATCCTACCTAAGCGTAGAGGAGATTGGCCATGGCGGGTTGAGCGACAGGGTGTGTGCCAGGGCGGCAGGCGAGGGGATATTGGCAGCAAGCGCCCTTTCTCCAGCGAGAAAGGGCGCTATTTTCTGCTCCGGGCTGTGGGCTTACACCGCTTTCACGACAAATAGTTGCGTGGTCGCGACCCCCTGGTTTTCGTGAGTGATAGCGGCCTCGACCCAGTGCTCGTCGGGTGATTCCGGCGAGTAGACAAAACGGGTCCTGCCCTCCTGGTCGGTCAGGGTCGTCTCCCGGGCGATCGGTTCATCATCGACATACCATTCGACACTTACCCCTTGAACCCCTTGCCTGTTATTCGTGGACACCACCTGGACCTGCAACACCACACTCGCGTCGCAGCTCACCGCAGGTTGAGCCAGCACCGTATCGGCAGCGACAAACTCGTACAGGGTATCAACCACCTCAAACCTGCGAGGTGTTGACCATTCAGAGTCATCACCTCGATCCTCTTGCTGCACCTCAACTCGATGAAAACCCAGGGCCCAGTTTTCCGTGGCCGCCCAACGCCAGGATCTCCGGCCCGCCGTCGTGCCGAGCAGATTGTCCGGGGCATCCACGTCGCGCAAATGAATCTCCCCGCCTGTGGTGCCAGAACCTGAGATTTGCGGCTTGCGCGAGACTGCGCTGCTTTCAGTCGGCCTGTTGACCGCTGGGGTGCTCGGCCTGGGGAGTGCCATGAAATCATGCGGTTCGCTCCACGGCGACTCTGCCCCATCCGACTTCTGCTTCACCTGGAGACTAATGTGCCCTGGACCGAGAGGGGCGGCAGGCGAGAACATCAGCCGCCCTTCAGCATCCGCCAGTTGCTCGTGCCAAACCTCGCCTTCGAAAAATCGCACACTCATCAAGGCCCCGGGCAGACCCACGACCTTAATCTGTGGGCGCGACGGTGTTTGTGAGTTGGGCAACGGCAGATCAAAACGCGGAGCATCGGGCCCGACCGGCTCCTGCACGGTGAACACGCAGAGGTCACTGGCGTCGGAGCGTACGCCGCCTACGGTCTGTTCGGCCTTTACCTTGTTGATGCCCGGTGGCCAATCGTTGGTCGGCGTGAAGATGCGACTGTCTCCCGTACCGGTGAAGTTACCAGCGACTTCGGCGCCCGCCTCAGTGAAGAGCTCCACGGTGACGGTGCCCGCTCTGGAATAGACCTCGGTAATGGTCAGCGGCTGTTTTGGGGTGGCCGGGGTGGGCGGCTGCTGGATCACCAGTTTCGCCGGTTTTACGGTAATCGAACGCAGATCACTGGGGTCGGAGCGTACGCCGCCTACGGTCTGTTCGGCCTTTACTTTGTTGATGCCCGGTGGCCAATCGTTGGTCGGCCTGAAGATGCGACCGTCTCCCGTACTGGTGAAGTTACCAGCGACTTCGGCGCCCGCCTCAGTGAAGAGCTCCACGGTGACGGTGCCCGCTCTGGAATAGACCTCGGTAATGGTCAGCGGCTGTTTTGGGTAGGACGGGGTGGGCGGCGGCTGGATCACCAGTTTCGGCGGTTTTACGGTAATCGAACACAGATCACTGGGGTCGGAGCGCATGCCGTTTACGAACTGTTCGGCCTTGATCTGAGTGGTGCCCATCGGCCAGTCGTTGATCGGCACGAAGGTGTGGCTAGCTCCCGTGTCGCGGATGTCGCCATAAAATCTGGTGCCCGTCTCATCGGAGATCTCCACGGTGCCGGAGACGATCCCGGTAATGGTCAGCGTCTGTCTTGGGATGGCCGGGTTAGGTGGCTGGGCAATTACCAGCTTCGCGGGTTTGATGGCAATCAAACCCAGATTACTGAATTCGGAGCGTACGCCGCCTACGGTTTGTTCGGCCTTGACCCGGGTGTCGCCTGGTGGCCAGTCTTTGCTCGGCGTGAAGGTGCGACTGGCTCCCGTGCCGGTGACGTTACCGGTGACTTCGTTGCCGGTTTCCGTGAAGATTTTCACGGTCACGGTGCCGGAATAGACCCCGGTGATGCTGAGTGTCTGTCTTACGGCAGATGGGTTAGGAGGCTGCGCGAGTGTGGGCGTGTTGGGTCTGACGGTAATCGGAATCAGATCACTGGGGTCGGAGGATACGCCGCCTACGGTCTGCACGGCCTTGACCAGGGTGGTGCCGGTTGGCCAGTCCGCCGTTGGGGTGAAGGTGCGGGGATTTCCCGTACCGGTGAAGTTGCCAGCGACGTTGACGCCCGCCTCAGTGAAGATCTCCACGCTGGAGGCGTTGTGCAAAACTTCAAAAATACTCAACTGCTGCCTTGGGGGGGATGGGGGACGTGGCGGGGTGATCACCAGCGTTGGCGGTGTCACCAATTCCACGATAATTGAACACAGATCACTGGGGTCGGAGGGTACGCCGCCTACCGTCTGCACGGCCTTGACCTGGGTGGTGCCCTTCGGCCAGCTCGCTGTTGGGGTGAAGGTGCGGGTAGTTCCCGTACCGGTGAAGTTGCCAGCGACGTTGACGCCCGCCTCAGTGAAGAGCTCCACGGTGACGGTGCCCGCTCTGGAATAGACCTCGGTAATGGTCAGCGGCTGTTTTGGGGGCGACGGGGTGGGCGGCGGCTGGATCACCAGTTTCGCCGGTTTTACGGCAATCGAACACAGATCACTGGGGTCGGAGGGTACGCCGCCTACCGTCTGCACGGCCTTGACCTGGGTGGTGCCCGTCGGCCAGTCCGCTGTTGGGGTGAAGGTGCGGGTAGTTCCCGTACCGCTGATTGCGCCGGCGACTTTGGCGCCCGACTCAGTGAAAACCTCCACGGTGACATTGCCGGAAAAGACTCCGGTAATGGTCAGTGTTTGTTTTGGTGCGGACGGGGTCGGCGGCTGAGTGATCACCGGCTTCGCGGGTTTGATGTTAATGCGCCGCAGACCACTGGGGGCCGACACCACGCCGTCCACGGTTTGCACGGCCTTGACCACGGTTGTGCCTGTCGGCCAGTTTGTTGTCGGCGTGAAAGTACGGTTCGTACCCGTGCCGCTGAAGGTACCAGCGATTTTGGTGCCTGCTTCAGTGAGTATTTCCAGGGTGGTCGTGCCGGTACCGGAATAAACACCGGTGATGGTTAGCACTTGTGTCGGAGTGGCCGGGTTGGGAGGCGACGTGATTGCAGGCGCCTCCAACGTCACGGTAAAGGAGCGCGGATCGCTTGGGTCGGAGTCCAGGCCGTTCACGGTTTGCACAGCCTGGACCTGGTTGACACCAAGTGGCCATTCTGCCGTCGGTGTGAACGTGCTGGAAGTTCCTGTGGTGTTGAAGGTGCCGGGGACGATGGCGCCTGCCGCATTGATAATTTTCAGGGTGACAGCGCCGGAAAAAACGCGGGTAATGATCAGCGATTGTCTGGGTGCGGGCGGGCGTGGAGGTGGATCGATCCACAGTATTGTTGGCTTCACGGTGATCGAACACGGATCGCTGGGGTCGGAGTCCAGGCCGTTCACGGTTTGCACGACCTGGACCTCAGTGGTGCCCGGTGTCCACTCTGTCGCCGGAATGAAACGTCGGCTATCACTCGAACCGAGGAATTCACCCTCAACCGTGTCGCCCGCCACGGTGATCATCTTCAGGGTGGCGGTGCTGGAATGAACATCAGTAATGTTCAGTATCTCTTTCGCGCTGGCTGGGTTCGGAGGCGGGGTGATTACAGGCTTCGCTGGTATGCGGGTAATCAGACGCAGATCGCTGGAGTCGGAGGGGACGCTGTCCACGGCCTGCACGACCTTGACCCGAGTGTTGCCCGCCGGCCAGTCCGCCGTCGGTGTGAAGGTGCTACCAGTCGCAGTGGTGTTGAACGCCCCCGCAATTTTTATACCCTCCTCAGTGAACAGCTCCAGAGTGACGGTGGCGGAGTAAACACCGGTAATGGTCAGCACTTGTTTTGGTGAAACCGGGTTAGAGACCGCACTGATCGCGGGTTTTGGTGGTTTTACCTTGAGTTCGAACGGTGGGTTTAACCATTTGGACTCCGTGGCATCGATGATCTGCTGGGCAGAAAGCCAAAAGCGTCCTGCTGGAAGACTAACGCTGCCTGAACTTAACGGCGCCTCCCAGGTGCCATTGACTACCATCGCAGTCGCCAGAACAGGCGTTGCGTGATTCTGTTGCACGACATTGACTGTGGCTCTCTCAGACCCTGTACCCGTAATTGTCGGTTGGGGGGTTGTCGCCGCTGTGGGGCCCGTGATGTACGGTACAGGTGGCCTGATGGTGAAATTTCGCACTACGTACTCAGAATGATAATTCTCGACATCAACGCGAACATAGAGTGTTTTACGTCCATAACCGATGTCCAGAGGCAGTGGTGTTGAGGACCAACTACCATCATTAGCGTTCGGGAAGGCGTGAGCCCACTCATGACCGCCTTCCTGTTGCAGTGTTACCCTCGAGCCAGGTCCGGAATAACCATGGTTGCCATAGAAAATCCCGCCGTGATCTATGACGTCCTCCTCTTCAGGACCAACGATTACAGGATCGGACGGCTTCACCTGAATGACGAATGGGGGATTGACCCAGCGAGAGGCCATGTCCTTGAAGATTTGCTGAGCGGAGACCTCATAGGGACCCGCCGGAAGATCAGGTATATCGGAGCGCAGAGTTGCCTGCCAAGCGCCATTGATGACTAGTGCTGATGCCAGAATAGGGCTTGCTTGGTTCTGTTGGGTAACATATACCGTCGCGCCCTCATAACCTGTGCCGTTGAAGGTCGGTCGTCTGTTCGTCAGTGCTGTTGGCCCGGTGAATACCGGAGGAGGGGGATAAGAGACCATCGTCATATCTTGCGTATATGCCCACTCGCTCTCCGGTATCCAGGAAACTTCGTACTGTACGCGAACAAAAAAAACCTCTCCGGGCGCCAGAATATTCTCAGGCACCTCGTATTTCATTGATGAATAAGTCGGATACGAAGTAAAAGGCGGCTCGGCCCGATGCCGTAGTTCGTTGCCAACCCTTATCTGTATCCACCATTTGGTAATGGGCGCACCAGGTAGGAATGCATGCGCCTCTATTACAAAACCTGGCGTTGCGTAGTTACCTTTGGGCGCATCGATTGTAGGCGCGGGAATAAATTGTGGTTGTTGAAGATCGTCTTTTTCGTCTGCCATGCGGGTAGCGCTCCTGAGTCTGGTTCTTTCACCAGGTGCAATGACGCTACTTCTACTCGAGACGGCGGGTTGGCGACACCTGTCAGATATGACAGTTCAGACAGGCGGTCGGACGCTCTATCCCTACAACCGTTATTAAAGACATCTCCCTTGGATCGCAATTTCAAAGACTGAGAACCTAGGGTCTGAAAGATTCGTTATAGAGTGGCTTTTACACGGCTCGTTGATTGTTTTTTATAGGCTTGCGATAACAACTCGTCCATTAATTTCGATTTGCTCTAACTATCCCCCAATACCTGTCAGGTCTGACAGGTTACGCAACCGCTGTTTATCGTTAGTTTGATCTAGCCAGGCACTCCCATCATGTCTATTCCTGGCCGGAGAATGTCCCATGACTGCCGAGCACAACTCGTTGATGAATTCACTTATCGCCGCCAATAAGTCAACGAAAGCAGGGCAGAGCCCATTTGCGGCGGCCATGCGGAAAATGGCGATGAGTTCGGTCTTCGACATCGTCCGCCTGTCCAGGCCTGAGTTCATTCGACAATTGGCGGTGTACAGCGATGTCGACGCCGGCCTGGCCTATGACAACGCCATGGGATACGCGGTGTTGATTACGCGCCTGTATCGCGAATACAAGACCTCTTCAGGCAAGTTCCAGCAACTGGCCCAGCGCAGCGGTGTTCGTGCATTGGTGCCGCAGGGACCGACTTTCCCCAATCTGTTCAAGGAGAACTGGGACGAGTTCTGCAAGGTGGGCGCGCTGGCCGCCATGGATTCTCCGGTGGCCTACCTTAGTGAGTTGCGGCGCTTTGTCCGGCAACTGGAGGCCACCAGCACCGACGCCCAGCGCCTCTTGCTGGATGAACGTCGCCCTGACCTCAAGGACCTGCTGATCACTCACGAAAGTACCTTTACCCCACGGCCGATGCTGGAAATCGTTAACGGCGTGTTGAGTGCGAACCTTCAGACCTACCTCAGTGGCCTGCCGGCAGACAAGGGCAAGTCGATTTATCAGGTCCTCAGCGAGCGTCGTTATCCCTTTGTGTTGCCCTACAACTTCTATCATCAGCAATGCCATTTGGGCTTGTCGGGCAAGCAGCCGGTATTGGGTGAACTGAACTATCGGGCCAGTGAATGGCTGCCGCTGGAGCAGGCCGCCACTAACCGTTATGGCCAGGGCGCCCAGCCAGTGGTGCAGGCGCAGCGGCTGTTGAGCGGGTTGAGCCCGCAACAACAGACATTGTTGATTGAGCGTTCGCCGTTCAGTCACGTTTACTTGAACCGCAGTAGCTTGAGCGATTTGACCCATGGTCAGCAGGGTGTTGGCAGCGGCCTTCTCAATCCTCATGTACGGACCTCGATCTGTTACTTGTTGCCAGCAGAGCAAGACGACGAAGACGACATTGGCCCGGCTGATCCTCTGGCCATTGCACCGGTTGACCCGGTTAACAACTCAACGACGCTTGTTCCAGTGAGCTTTCGCAAGGAGGGGGGGGCAGAGCCCATTACCGTGACCCTGGCGCTGAGTTCGGGCTCGGCAGCCAACACCGGCAAGTATCGGCTCAATTCGATGCATGTAAATTCAACTGCAAACATTTGCGCGCGCATCGCCACCCCAACCGCATTGCCCGTTCCCGAGGCGGCGGGCTACTCGGTCAGCTTTGATCTGAATATGGCCACCGGAACCACGGACGCTTGGGTAAAAGTGCTTCGCAGGCGTTACACGATCACGCTGGACGAGCAGTACCAACTGACGGCCGCAGAAAAGGACGGCGTCACAAACGCGTACGGCGTCGATATCACAGACCCCGATGTGACATTCCTCGCCGACTTGAACACCTTTATGCAGCGCACCGGGCTGCAGGCCGAACAGGTTGAGAGGCTGTTGTCGCGACGTGCTTACGCGGTGCGTCTGTCAGACAGTTGTCCGAGTAAAAACCTGCAAGACACCAGTACTGCCCCGTTCCCCTACTCCAACCATTACGGTGCCTGTTACGTCAATGGCACCGGGAGCGACCAGTTCGACAGTGTTGTCCCGCCTACAGCCGAATCCATCCTGCGGGACAAACTCGACAATGCCATGGACCTCCAGCAAGTCGACACCGGCGACAGCAAAACCTGGCGCCTGACCAAAACCTCGCTCAACCGTTTTGATCGCCTGCAACGCATGATCCGCCTGCAGCGCTGGACGAACATCCCCTTTGCCAAACTCGACACCCTGATCGTCAGTGCCATCCGGGCCGAGGGCGAAGAGAACCTGGGGCTGGAGCTCAACGAAAACACCCTGCGGGTACTGGGGGTGTATCGCTACCTGAGCCAGCGCCATGGCATCGATCCCCAGGAGTTCGCCGCGCTGATGCATGACCTGACGCCCTATGCCAGCGGCAAGGATGAAGTACCGCTGTTCGATCAGGTGTTCAATCGGGTGCGCCTGTTTGACACGCCGTTGATCCTTGATCAAACCCCATTCGACCCCACCAGTGCCACCGCCGCCAACCAGAAGACGGTGCTGCAATTGTGTGCCGGCCTGGGCTTAAAACCGACCGCCGACTCCTTGTTGTTGATCGCCCGGCAAACCTCGGCGCTCGGGCCGCTCATGCGTGATTTACCGACCGTATCCTCACTGTTTCGCCAGGCCCGCATTGCCCAGTTGTTTGGCTGTACGGTGGCCGAGCTGCTGACCCTGGCGACCCTGCTCGGTGGTCAGGACTACCAGAGTGTATTGGCCAGTGGTCGATTGAGTCCGCGGAAAAAAGCGGATGTCCCGGACATCCTCGATGTGCTGATGCAACTGGACTGGGCCACCCAGTGGCTCAAAGACAGCCAGCAGAGTGTTGCCCAGTTGCAGCAACGCCTGGGGCCGAATATTCCCCTGTTGATCGCCTTGGCGGACGATGGCGGCGAGCAGCCATTGACGGACGACCTGCAAAAGCGTCTGGCCAAGTTGCAGGGTGATGTTGTGTTAAGCACGGTAACCGCGGCGCAAGTGGCGGCCCTCGACCTGCCTGCGCGCGAGGATGAGGCATCGGCGTTTGCCGTTATCGAGTGGTATGAGTTGTTGATCAGCCACGATTTGCTCGATCAACAGGGCTTGTTGCCAGGACTGGACCGTCCCCTGAGCCTGACTGATGAACCACGGACCTGGCTCATGGCGGGCATAGACGAGCTGATCGAACCTCTCACGCTGAGCGCGGCAGTCAAGCAGCTCTGTGGGCAAAAGCTGCTGGAGCTGTTGCTGGATGCACACGACCGGCAAACCCAGTTGCTCGAAAGGCTGTTCCAGGAAACCGCCCACCTCGCACCGGAGCGTTGTGTCGCGGTGATGGAGTGGGCCCACTCTTCGGTCTATGCCGTGCTGCACGATGCGCTTGAAGAGACAGTCGGGCCGGCGCTGACCGAGCACTTCCAGCGCATCTCGCGGCATGCCGAAATCGTTCTGCAACTGCGCTTGAGCAATAGCGCCCTGCGCCTGTTCCTGATCAACCCGCACTGGCTGGGGGGTGAACAATACCCGCTGACCAACAGCGAGCCCTCGCTCGCCGAACTCTATCTGTTGGAGCGCTTCAGCCACTGGCTGCACGGTCAGAGCCAGACGGAGGATACCTTGCTCAGCTACTTCAACCTGGCGAACCCGGCCCCGGCGAAACTGAAAAATAAAGCGCTGCGCCAGATCGCCAGTGACACCGCCAATAGCGCCCTGGCCCGGTTGCTGGAATGGCCGCAGACAGAGATTGCGCTCCTGACCGCCAGGCTGGAGTCAAAGCGGGCCTGCACGATGGCTCAGGTCGACTGGATACGCCGTTGCCAGGCCAGTTGCCAGGCCAGTGGCTTGTCCGCCAAGGCATTGCTGCAGGCCACCGCACTCAACGCCGCCAGTACCTTGGATGAGTGGAAGGTAGTGGGTGAGGCGGTCATGGCCGCCCATCCCGGCGCTCACTCAACGCCTACCAGTGTGTAAGGAGCAGTCATGACGATTTCTATCGACGCCTCACTCAATGAGGCATGGCGTGATGCAATGCTGGGGTTGTATTTGCATGAGTACGTGCCCAACAACCCGTACCTGATCGAGAAGGGGCTGGTCACGCAGATCACAACCGCCAACGACCTGTACGAGTTCCTGTTACTGGACGTGCTGATCGCCCAGCAAGTGCCCACCAGCCCAGTCGCCTGTGCCATTGCCAGCTTGCAGCAATTGGTCAACGGCATGATGTTGAACATGGAGCCAGGCTATGGCGACAACAGTCTTACGCCCCATCAGGTCAAAGCCTGGGGCGACGGCTTGAATCGCTACCCGATCTGGGCAGCCATTCAGCAGTTGCAGCACTTTCCGGATATCTATCTGGACCCGACCTTGCGCCTGACCAAGACCGCGAGTTTCGAGCAACTGGAAAACGATATCAACCAGGCGCAGATCCAGCCCGAGACGGTGCAGGCGGCGGTGTTGGCCTACCTGGCGCGCTTCGAGGAAATCTCCAACCTGACGGTGTGTAACGGCTATATCGACGGTGAACATTTTGCCAACAGCCCCTATTACTTCATCGCCAAGTCCCCGGCGGAAAGCGCTTATTACTGGCGTTCACTGGACATGTGCCAGCGCCCGGTGATCGAGTCGGCGGCGCAGACTGGCGATATTCCCACCAAGTACGACAAACCGCTGCCCGCGGCCTGGACGGACTGGCAACGGGCCAACGTGCCAATTCCCGAGAGCGCCCTGGAACATACGATCCGGCCATGCTGGTTCAATAATCGGCTGTTCGTGATCTGGGCCGAGGTGGAATACCAGGACCCGGACGCGATGGCGTCCGAAGTGTCCGGCGTCACAGTACAGAATTCCATCAAGACGCGGCCACGGTTCCGGTTGTACGCCAGCTACAAGAAATACGATGACAGCTGGAGCACGCCACGGGTCTATATCGAAAGTTATTGCCAGACGCCCGCGCTGATCGAAAAAACGCCGGAAGAAATAGCGAGCCAAACCCAGACCATCGCCGTGTATGACCACTCGACGTCACCCGAGTCGATGGTGTTGATGTTGTATTCCAACTATCAACCTGGCCCAGAAGTGCCCGCTGGAACACCAGAAACAGGAAAAGATGACAAGTATGATTTTCTGAGAACGGTGCGAATCGACAAAAACTTCCATGTGAGCTCGTTGTTTCCTGCCTCTGGATCTGTCACAGCATTCACGCCACTGCATGTGGATCCGAGCCAGGGGCATGTGCGACTGATCGGGCGTATTTTTGCGCATAAAAACCGCAACCGATTTCAGTACTGGCTGCCCTCCGGGCTGCCTGATTTTGGTGCGGTCACGAACACTGATCCGAAGGAAGAAAAGAACACCTGGGATTTTAACGAGTGGCAGTCGCGAATAAAGGCGAGCGTAAACAATAACGGAATTATTTACGATAAAGCCCGTTCCAACATTGAACTGACTGTCAGCTTGGAGGAGAGTTTTAGTGATGTTCAAACCGTCACATTGTCTATCTTTGATAGAACTGATACAGAATTGGAACTCTTCGAACTGACCTTGGTGTTCAATGAGTCCAGCTTTCATGACTCACGTTATATTCTGCTGGAGGGCTCTGTTATCAAACCTACGGGCACCGACTGGTTGGATCAGTCAAATGCCACGTTTCAATTCACGACCAACGGGGGGTGGAAGAATCTCATTATAGAACGTGGTACCGGTGACGATTCATTCTCGATACCCAGAACACCAAAAGGAGGTTCAGCCTCGCTCAGGGGTAAACGCCTCTACAAACACATGTTGGACGATATCCTTCACTCTGAAAATAACTACCTCACAGAGTGTCGGCGTTATGCGGGCGGATGGAAAAAGTTGTATCTCAGCCCGAAGGTGACGAGCACTCAATCGGGACCTTACCAGTATCAGTTATTTGTCGCGCACCCCATTGACGTGAGGGATGAGAAGCCCACGACATTCGCGCACATGCGCGAACTGGTGACCCTCCCCCTTGTCTCCACTCTAGCCAAGGATTCAACGCTCACCTACACCTTCTCGATCGATCAGACCACGCACCAGCCCGACGGCTGGCCAGGTGAGTGGCCCGCGGAAAACCTGACGATACCGCTCATTTACGGGGTGCTGATTCATGAGAATGGGCAACTCATCGGTGGTGCTCTCAAGGCCCTCACCGTCGGTTGGGCAGAAGCGCTCAATCAAACGCTGCAAGTGGCACCAAGCATCAACGCCCCGTCCGTGGACGACAGCCCGTCCCTGGGCAAGGCCCAATTCATTGACTTTACCGGTTCAAGCATTGCCGTCACTGACGAGGCTGGGGACTTAGGGGAGGCGCGGGCGCCAATCCGTATGAACACGGTCTTTGCCAGGCACTTGATCGAGCGTGCCGAGATCGGCATGGACGCCCTGTTGAGTTGGGAAACCCAGAACCTGAAGGAGCCTCCCATCGCCAAAAGCCAGGGCGCTGAGCCCATGGATTTTTCGGGCGCCTACGGCCTGTATTTTCTGGAGCTGTTTCTCTATGTGCCGTGGCTGCTGGCACACCGCTTTAACCAGGAGCAGCAATACGAGGTGGCCAAGCAGTGGCTGGCATATGCCTTCGACCCCGCGCGCCAGAGCAGTAGCCCTGGGCACCCCGGCTATTGGCAGGCCGTACCGCTGGAGGAACCCGTATCGCCTCAGCCTATGGACCCCAGTCAGTCGCTTGCCAATCCGTACGACCCACACCTGATTGCCCTCAGTTTTCCGGTACATTTTCGCAAGGCACTGTACGGGCTTTACATCGACATCGAGAGCAACCAGGCCGATGCCGCCTACCGCGAGCTGACGCCGGACGGGCTGGCCGAAGCCAAGCTACGCTATGTGCGCATCCTCGACTTGCTCGGCGCGCGCCCGGATGTCTGGCAGGTGGATGACTGGACGTCCGTCAGCCTGCATACGCTGAGTACGGCAAGCAATACCGAGTTGCGTGAATTCGAGCAACAGTTGGTCAGCGCACACCAGCACCTGCAAGACCATCCACCGCAGCGGATCGGCCCCGCCCCGGACTCCCAGGCTGCGCCGTTGCTGTGCCTGCGACCTTACGCCGAAGACCGCGGCGTGCTGAGCGTCGACAACCCCTATTTGCGCCGCTCATTCAACCCGGAACTGATCCAGCGCTGGGATCGGGCCGAAAGTCGCCTGTACAACTTGCGGCATAACCTCGACATGGCGGGCAGCGCCTTGAACCTGCCGCTGTTTGCCGCGCGACTGGACCCTCGCGCGTTGCTCGCCGCCTCGGCCCAGGGGTTGTCGGGGGCTGCGCTCAATCGACTGTTGAGCCCGCAGATTCCCCATTACCGGTTCGGTTTCATGTTTGCCCTGGCGCAGAATGCGGTGGAGAGTGTGATGCAGTTCGGCTCGACCCTGCTGTCGCTGATCGAGCGCAAGGAGCAGGCGCAATACCTGGAGTTGCAACAACAGCAGGCCTGGAACCTGGCGAAGGTGGCGCTGGATATTCAGGTCCAGGCTGGGAAAATCGACGAAGCGAACAAAAAGGCGCTGCTGGCCAGTCAGGCAACCATCGCGCAACGGGTCAGCTATTACGAGAAGTTGGTGAACGAAGGCGTGAGCCGTGGAGAAATTTTGGCCGGTAGCTTGCAGCTGGGTGCTCGAGTTTCCGAGAGCGTTGCGAATACGGCCGTGGCGGTTGGTGAACTCGCTAAAATTCCTCCCAACATGTTTGGTGCTGGGGTAGGTGTTGGGTTTGCCTTTTCAATGGTTGGCGGTTGGCGCCTTGAGGGATTGACTAGAACATTGGCAGCGACTGCACAAGGTGTCGCAGGAGAGTTGCACAGCGCAAGTGAAACCATTGGGCTCTATGAACACTACCGCCGCCGTGCGCAAGAATGGACCCAAGCCCGCGACCAGGCAAAACTCGAGGCCGCGCAAATCAAGGTGCAGCTCGAGGTCTTTGAGGCGCAGCACATCGCCACCCAATTGCAACTGCGCCAGTCGCAAACGGCGCTGAACCAGGCCAAGGCCACCCATGATTTCCTGCTGGGCAGCAACCGTTTCAGCAAGTCTCAGACCTATGACTGGCTCAACAGCAAGTTCGCCGGTTTCTACTACAGCGCCTACACCACCGCCCAATCGTTGTGCCAGGCGGCCGAGGCCTGCTGGCAGTACGAGATGGGTGACTTCACCCAGACCTTCATTCGGCCCGGCGCCTGGAACAACAGTTACCGGGGCCTGGGAGCCGGCGAAGAGCTGAAGGTGAGCCTGCAGCAAATGTACCGTGAGTATGTGCAGCACAATCAGCGCGACCTGGAGATCCGCAAAACCGTATCACTCAAGGAACTCAAGGCCAAGGACGACGAAGCCATCAACCAAACGTGGGAAGAAATCAAAGATTCGCTGGTCAGCAGCGGCACCTGTGAGTTTGAACTGACGCAAAAAATGTTCGACGACGACTACGCCGGCGAGGCCCATTACCTGCGTCGCATCAAGACCATCAGCGTCAGCCTGCCGGTTACCGTTGGCCCGTACCAGGACATCTGCGCGGTGCTGAGCCAGAGCTACAGCAAGGTTGAAATGGCTGCCACGGTCGGCACTATCAAGGAAAATCTCAGGCCCAGCCAGCAGATAGCGCTTTCCCACGGCGTCGATGACTACGGCCAGTTCCAGCTCAACTTCCAGGATGAGCGCTACTTGCCCTTCGAATACACCGGGGCCATTTCCCGCTGGATCCTGACCTTCCCCAACCCGACGACCCAGGAGGCCATGCTCAGATCACTGACCGACATCATCGTGCATGTTTCCTATACCGCCAGGCGCGGCGCGGGTTCGCTATGAACGAACAAGCCCCGATTGAAATCAATGCCCCTTCCTTGCCCAAGGGCGGCGGCGCTATCCAGAGCATTGGCAAGGGCAGCAGCGCGGGGGGCATCAATGGCGCCGGGTCCACCGAGTTGGTCTTGCCGATTTCCCGGGGGCGTGGCTTTGCCCCGGCGCTGGGGCTGGGCTATAGCAGCGATGTCGGCAATAGCCCCTTCGGTATCGGTTGGCGTTTGACGGTCAACGCCATCACCTTGCGTACCACCAAGGGCGTGTCGAATTTTGACGGCAACGACCAGGTGGTGGGGCCGGACGGTGAGGTGTGGATGCCCGAGCGCAATCAGGACGATGGTCAGCCGATCAGCCGGATCGTCAGCACGTATCGCGGTCTGGCGCTGGGCTCGCCCCATACCGTGGTGCGACATTGGCCGCGCGTCGAGGGCGGGTTTGCTCTGATCGAGCATTGGAGTAGTGCAACCGACCCGGCAGGGTTCTGGTTGGTCCACAGTGCCGATGGCAGCCTGCACCTGTATGGCAAGACCGCCGACTCGCGGCGCAGTGATCCGAACAATCCACGGCATGTGGGTGTTTGGATGATCGACGAAAGCCTCAATACCCGGGGCGAGCATATCGTCTACGAGTACAAGGCCGAAGTGGACGCACCCGCCCCCCCGCAGCTGCGCGACTATCGCGCCCAGCGTTATCTCAAGCGCGTGTGCTACGGCAATCAAAAGGCGGATGGGCAGTTGTATGCGTGGGTCGCCGATAGCTGGAAGGACCAGCAATGGCATTTTCACTTGGTGTTCGATTATGGCGAGCGCTGCACCAATCTCGAAGTCGTGCCGGGCTTCGCTGAGCAGCAGCCCTGGCTGGAGCGCAGCGATCCCTTCTGGAGCTATGCCTACGGGTTTGAACTGGGAACGCGGCGCTTGTGCCGGCAAGTGTTGATGTTCCATCACTTCCCCATGGAGCTCGGGGATGCCCCGGTATTGGTCCAGCGCCTGTTGCTGGACCACCGGCCAAGCGGGCTTGGCTACAACCACCTGACGGCTGCGCACATTCAGGCCTATGACAGCCTGGGGCAGGTTGAGAGTCGGCCACCGATGGAGTTTGTGTACCAGCCATTCGACCTCGACCCGCCACCGCAGGGCTACTCGCAGTTCCCGGACATGCCCGGACTCAACGACGGACAGCTGTTCCAGTGTGTGGATCTCTACGGTGAAGGCATGCCGGGGATACTCTGTCGTTATGATCAGGCCTGGTATTACCGCGAACCGATACGGGGCGAGGCGGGGGGGGACGCGGTGGGCTACAGCGCCTGGAAACGCCTGGAGCACATTCCGCTGGCCGATAGCAGCCAACCGCTGCACCAGTCCCTGACCGACCTGACGGGCGATGGCAAGCTGGACTGGGTGATCGCGCAACCGGGGCTCAGCGGATTTTTCACCCTTGATCCTGAGCGTAACTGGTCGCGCTTCGTCAGCTTCGACGCCTTCCCCAGCGAGTTCTTCCACCCTCAGTCACGGCTGGCCGACCTGGTCGGAGACGGCCTGAGCGACGTGGCATTGATTGGCACCCGTAGCGTGCGCCTGTACGCCAACCTGCGGGAGGTCGGGTTCGCCCACGGCATTGACGTGCCCCATCCCGATGACAGCGTGCAAGCGGACGACGACCTGCCACTGCTGAGCAACACCCCCAGCGAACTGGTGGCCTTCGCCGATGTACTGGGCAGCGGCCAGCAGCATCTGGTGCGCCTGCGCCACAATGAAGTCAAATGCTGGCCGAACCTGGGCCGAGGACGTTTCGGCAGGGGCTTCGTGCTCTGTGCCTTGCCGTTCACCTACACCCAGTTCAATGCGTCGCAGGTGTTGCTGGCCGACCTCGACGGCTCGGGCGCCGTTGACTTGATTTACCTGGAACCCGATCGCGTACGGGTGTTCATGAATCATGCCGGTACTGGCTATGCGGCCACCAGCGTCGACCTGCCCTGGCCCGAAGGCGTGCGTTACGACCGTTTTTGCCAGGTCAGCACCGCCGACCTGCAAGGGTTGGGCTGCTCCAGCCTGATTGTCAGCGTGCCGCACATGACACCCCGCCACTGGCGCTACGACTTTGTCCAGAACAAGCCTTACCTGATGCACGGCACCTGCAACAACATGGGTGCCAGCAGCCGGGTGACTTACCGCAGTTCGGCCCAGGAGTGGCTGGATGAAAAGCGTGAGCAGCACGACGCCGGTGTGGCCAACCCGGTCTCCCATCTACCCTTTGCCATGCACCTGGTCAGTCAGCAAACCCAGTTTGATGAGATCACCGGAAATCGCCTGACCCAGGGGTACGCTTACCGAGGCGGCTTCTACGATCGTTTCGAACGCGAGTTTCGTGGCTTTCGCCAGGTGGAGCAGGTCGATACCGAGGCCGGCGCGGCGGAGCGGGCGAGTCCCGGTTTCACGGCGCCGATCCTGACCCGGACCTGGTTTCATGTGGGCGAGGCTATTGATGCGTGCAGAGACGGCTATTACCCCAGGGATCCGTTGGCGGTTGCACTCAAGCCGACGCGCCTGCAGGACTACCCTTTCACTGATCGCGCCGTGCAAGGCCTGGTCACACCCGACGAGGACAGTGCCCGTGAAATTGCCCGCGGCCTGAGCGGCAGGATAATGCACTCGGAGGTCTACCGGGCGGATGACGATCCGGCTACTGCCGTGCCTTACGTTGTCCAGGAGAATCGTTATGCCGTGCAGGTGCTGCGCCCCAAAGGCGCGCATCATCCCTATGCCGTGCTCCAGGTCTTGGAGCTGGAGTCGATCAGTTACCACTACGAACCAGAACTCGCGGATGACCCGTTATGCCAGCACCAGCTCAACCTTGAGTGGGATCAATATGGCCTGGTCATCCACGCCGTCAATGTGCACTACGCGCGGCGCCAGTCCCTCGACAATACGCCGCCCTTCAATGACGAGCACCAGAACACCTGGTGGAAGGACGCCCATGACGAGGCGCAACAGTTCTGGTACCTGACGCAGACCCGGGCATCGCACATTCACTTGGCGGACGCCGAGGCCTGGCGCCTGGGCTTGCCCTATCAGCAACGTGGTAATGCTCTGGTGCTGGACAAACAGGCACTGAACCCCAGCCTGATCAATCATGAATACCTGCTTGAGATGAGCCAGGACGGTGGCGAATGGTCACAGCAAGCGGTGCTGACCGGCATGTCGCTGCAGCACTACCTCGACCCCCTTGACGGTCAAAGCCTGGCCCCGGGCACCGCAACCTTTGAAGGCTTGCCTGGCCATATCGAGACGGCGGAACTGGATGCCAAGGCCCTGGAGGCCTACGACAAACTCAAGGACGAGCAAGGTAATATGCCCTTCAACCTGAAGGAGAAGCTGGAGTCCAGGGAGGTCGGCTACCACATCATGCAGGGGTTCCTGCCCGAGGTGAAACAGCCACCGCCGGCGGACCCGCAAGAGGCAAAAAACTACCTGTGGGCCGTGCACCGCAGTTTCCCCACGTACCATGGGCTGAAGGGTTTTTATAACGTCAAGGCGTTCCAGGCGACGCAAAGCCATGGCATTACCCAGGTGAGCTACGACGACTATGGTTGCCTCGTCACGGCCGTTACCTTGCCGGACGGCTGCACCACCCGCAGCCTCGACATCGATTACTGCACGTTCCTGCCGGCAACCATCGAGGATGCCAATCAGAATATCCAGGAGGCTCGTTACACGGCCTTTGGCGAACCCAAAGTCAGCAGTTTCCACGGCACAGAGTTGGGCTTGCCCGTGGGTTTCTATCTACTGGAGACCTACGTGCCGCCGCCCGACAGTGACCCTCGGCTGGCGATTGCCGATCCGAAAAAAGCCATCACAAATTTCGCCAGCGCCAGTTTTTCCGACCCTTTCAGCTGGATGGGGCGGGTTGCCGAACAATCGCCACCGCCCCCGGCGTGGCTGGCGTGGGCGCGTAGCCAGGGGTTTATCCTGCCCAGCGGGCACCTGTGCGACAGGGCCCGGCAGCACCTTGCCGACCTTGAGAACCCCGGGCCGGACGAGCTGATTCTCCAGCAACAGATTGACGGTGCGCAGCGTGAGCCGGTGTACCGGGTGAGTCTGTTGGCTGACCGCTATCCGGGCGATCCAGAGATGCAAGTGCGGGTGAGTATTCAGTGCTGGGATGGTTTTGGCCGAACCTTGCAAACCAAGCAGGAGGTCGAACCGGGCAAGTCCTGGTTGGTCGATGCAAACGGCGAGTTGCAACTCAAGCCCGATGGCACACCGCAGGAAGCCGAAGTGCCACGGCGCTGGCGGGTCAGTGAGCCGGTCGAGTACAACAACAAAGGGCAAAAGGTTCGGATCTACCGGCCGTACTTTGCCGATCAACCGCGCTACATCAACGATCACTCAATGCGCCAGCATGCCTATCACGACCAGCAGTTCTACGACGCGGCCGGTCGCCCGAGCGAAACTGTGCTGGCGCGCAAAATGCTGCAAGGCAACCCGCCTCAGGCCATACCCTTGCGTCGGGAACAGCACTACCGCACCTGGTACACCATCGCCTTCGATGAGAACGATCTGTTCGACCCGCCACCTGAGCAACGGCGAACACCATGGGGGACTTAACGGGCATGCGAGTTGATACGCACACGCCCGGCCTGACAGTCATCGACAGTCGTGGTTTGTCGGTGCGCCAGGTCGCCTATTGGCGGGGCGACAGCCGCCAGATCAGCCCGCAGGCGCGGATCACCAGCGCGCAACATGATGCCGCCGGCCGCGCGGTGGCGCAGCGCGATCCGCGGTTTCAGGCACCGAGCCAACGGGCGAACCTGACGACGGTCTACAGCCTCTCAGTGACCGCCTTGCTCACCGACAGTGTCGATGCCGGGTGGCGCCTGGGCTTGTCCGGCGAGGCCGGGCAGCCGCTGGAGCACTGGGATGGTCGGGGGAGCCATTGGCGCAGCGAGTTCGATCCGCAACTGCGACCGCTGGCGGTGCATGATCGGGCTCTGGAGGGGGAGGTCAAGGTTGTAGAGCGGATGAGCTATGCCGGCTCGGCACCCGAGTTTGCTCGGCGTAATCAATGCGGGCGCTTGATTCGCCATGATGATCCGGCGGGCAGCCAGCTGTTTGCCGTGTTCGGATTGAGCGGTGGAGTGCTCGAGCAGACGCGGTTCTTCCTGCGCGAGCTGGTTACGCCGACGTGGCCTGAACCGGTGGATGAACGTGAGCTAATGCTCGAGCCCGGCCCTGGGGCAACCACCCGCTCGCACTACAATGCGCAGGGCGAGGTGATCGAGCAGACCGATGCCAAAGGTCACCGCCAGTTTTTCGCTCAGACCGTTGCCGGTCAGTTAGACGAGGTGCGGCTGCAACTGGCGCACGACCAGCGGCCAACCACCCTGGTCAACACCCTCCAGTACAACGCCGACGGCCAGGCCGAACGAGAAGTGGCCGGCAATGGCGTAATGACCACGCTGGAGTACAACGCGCAGGACGGCCGCCTGACTCGGCTGCAAGCCAAGCGTGGCATTGAGGCTCTGCAAGACCTGCGCTATGTCTACGATCCGAAGGGCAACGTATCGAGTATCGAAGACGCCGCGCTGCCGATTCGTTTTTTCGCCAACCAGCGTATCGAGCCGATCAGTTGGTATTGGTACGACAGCCTTGGCCAGTTGATCGAGGCCACCGGTTGGGAGGCGGGCGGACCAAACAAAGGTCCGCCATTTTCAGCCTCTGACGACCCCGTCCCCTGCGCCAACTACCATCAGCGGTATCGCTACGATAAGGGTGGCAATCTGTTGGAACTGGTCCATCAAGGCTCGCAAAAGCACGGGCATCAGCTGGTCGCGGCGGCGCACAGCAACCGCTGCTTGCCCGTGCGCGAGGGAGTGGAACCGGGGGAGGACGATTTTCGCAAGGGGTTCGACGGCAACGGCAACCTGCTCAACTTGCAGCCGGGGCAGTTGTTGACCTGGGACCCGCGCAATCAGTTATGCGAGGTGTGCCCGGTCGAGCGTGAAACAGGCGTCAATGACCGAGAGGGTTACGTCTATGGTGCCGACGGCATGCGCGTACGCAAAATACGCTCGGCGCAGACCAATGCGCGCACGCTGATCTCTGAAACCCGTTACCTGCCGAACCTGGAACTGCGCAGCCACACCGGTACGGGTGAAGTGCTGCAGGTGATCAACGTTCAGGCCGGACGCAGCAGTGTGCGGGTATTGCATTGGGCATCCGCACCGCCCACTGACACGGCCAATGACCGGTACCGTTACAGCCTGAATGATCATCTGGGCTCCAGCACGCTGGAGCTCGATGATGCCGGCGAGGTGATCAGCCAGGAGCGGTATCACCCGTTTGGCACCACGGCGTGGTTTGCCGGAAGAGGCGAGGTGGAGGCGAGTTATAAAACCGTGCGCTATTCGGGCAAGGAGCGGGATGCGACGGGGCTTTATTATTATGGGTTCAGGTATTACCTGGCGGGGTGGCAGCGTTGGTTGAATCCGGACCCGGCGGGTGAAGTAGATGGATTGAATTTTTACTGCATAGTCCAGAACAACCCAGTCAGTTATAAGGATGATGATGGAAGGCAAAGTGACTTTAGTAAGTTTTATAAACCTGAACAGGGGGATCTGATTTTTGGCTTGGCGAAGGTCCTGGATCAGGGATACTTGAGTTGGCGGGCTGCGCTGACTGGTCGTGGTGATTATCTGGCGAAGTATATAAGCGGAGATGATATCGCCCGCTTGGAGAAAGACCTGGATCCGTTGCGCCATAGCTATCGCTCAATCCGAGATTCGGCCAGGAGGTTGGCTTTGTACTCTGGGGTGGCAAAAACAGGCATCAATGATCGGTTCTGGCAAGGGCAATATTCATCGTTCGACGCATTGATCTTCAAGAAAGAGGAGAAGTATTACGAAAATATAAAAGCGCGTTACGAGGGGCGGACATCGACCGCCGCTAACAAGCAGTTTTCAGAAAGTTACGCAGATAATCTTTCCAAAGGTCATTACTCTGTTCGAAAAACCTTTGAGAAGTATGTCGATGTCGATGATAAGTTTGGCCATAAACTTATTAGTCGGGCGAGTAAGGCGGGGCTGTCAACGATACTGAATTCTGGGCGCACTGATGTGATTCATTTCACCCTTGACGAATTGGATATGGAGCAAGTCGTGATGAAAACACGTGCGTCCGCTACGTCGTCGGAATTGCGTTATCTTTTTAGAAATCGTGAAAAGCTTGCAGATAAAGTTTTGTTTTACAGAAAGCAGATGCTGGTAGATGCACCTTGGCGTACGGATCAGGCGGGGTGGAGTCGATATACCCCAAAAAGTGCGTCCAGCAATACGTTGCTGCCCAAGAAATAGATGATCAGATAGCAACCTGCAGAGGTCCCTCACTCAATTCACTGCGGATAGGAAACGCAGTGAACTGAGTGAAGGCGTCGTTTTTATCGGCCGATTACTGCGCGATAGTCTTCACTGACACCCCACGCTCAAGCGGGGTGGAGCGGCCGTAGATATCCTCGAACCGCTCGATGTCGTCCTCGCCCAGGTAGCTGCCCGATTGCACCTCGATAATCTCCAACGGGATCTTGCCCGGGTTGCGCAGGCGATGCACCGAGGCAATCGGAATGTAGGTCGACTGGTTTTCGGTCAGCAGGAACACGTTCTCGTCGCAGGTCACCTCGGCGGTGCCGCTGACCACGATCCAGTGTTCGGCGCGGTGGTGGTGCATTTGCAGCGACAGGCAGGCCCCCGGCTTGACCGAGATGTGCTTGACCTGGAAGCGCCCGCCCATGTCCACCGAGTCATAGGAGCCCCACGGCCGGTAGACCTCGCAGTGGTTCTGGGTTTCGCTGCGGCCCTGTTCGTTGAGGGTGTTGACCATCTGCTTGACGCCTTGGACCTTGTCCTTGTGGGCGATCATCATGGCGTCCTTGGTCTCGACCACGACGATGTTGTCCAGGCCGATCACCGACACCAGTTTGCCGTTGCCGTGGATCATGCAGTTGCGGCTGTCCTGGATCACCACGTCGCCCTTGCTGACGTTGCCGTTGCTGTCTTTCTCGTGCACATCCCACAACGACGACCAGCAACCGACATCGCTCCAGCCGGCGGTCAGCGGTACCACGCAGGCGCGCTGGGTTTTTTCCATCACCGCGTAGTCGATGGAGTTGTCCGGGCAGCAGGCGAAGGTGGCCTCGTCGAGGGTCAGGGTGTCGGCATCCTGTTCGCTGCGTTCGAGGGTCAGCAGGCAGGTGTCGTAGATGTCCGGGTCGTGCTTTTTCAGTTCTTCGAGGAAGCGGCTGGCGCGGAACAGGAACATCCCGCTGTTCCAGAAATAGCCCCCGGCCTGGACGAACTCGGTGGCGCGCTTGACGTCAGGTTTTTCGACGAAGTGCGAGACCCGGCTGACACCTTCGGGCAGCAACGCATCGTTGCAGGACTTGATGTAGCCGTAGCCGGTTTCCGGTTTGGTGGCCGGTACGCCGAACAGCACCATCTCACCACGCTCGGCGGCCACGGTGGCCAGGGCCAGGGCGCGCTGCAGGGCCTTCTGGTCTTCGAGCACGTGGTCGGCCGGCAGCACCAGCATTAGCTCATCGCGACCTTCGTTGACCAGCATCATTGCCGTCAGCGCCACGGCCGGTGCGGTGTTGCGCCCGAAGGGCTCCATCAGGATGCGTTGGGTTTCCAGCTTACGGTTGCTCAGTTGCTCGTTGACGATGAAGCGGTGGTCCTTGTTGCAGACCACGATGGGCGTGTCCATGCCCTCGAACACCAGGCGCTCGAGGGTCTGCTGGAACAGCGTGTGCTCACCGGTCAGGGCGAGGAATTGCTTGGGGAACTGTTTACGCGAAAGCGGCCAGAGACGTGAACCGCTACCACCTGACAAGATCACTGGAATCATGGTGTTACTCCTGCACAATCGTTTTGGGTTAGAGCGACGAACGCTGTGTCGTTTCACTCTTGTTCTTGTTCCGTGTCCCAGCTGACACCTCGGTCCCTGTGGGAGCTGGCTTGCCAGCGATGGCATCAACCCGGTGCATCTATCTCACCGAGTCGTCTGCATCGCGGGCAACCCCGCTCTCACAGGGAAATGGGTCAGCGGGACGAATTCATCAGCGCGTCGACACCGGGCGTTTCACCCACACTGGCGACAGGCTGCTGCCGTTGCCGGTGACGTACAGCACCGCGGCTTCACCGCGTTCCAGGGCGATTGGCTTGAGGTCGCCGACTTTTTTCGTGCCGTCGTACAGCGCCAGGCTGACTTTCACCGGGTTGATCTCCCGCTCGCCACGGCCCTTGGCGGCGACGGTCTTGACCACTTCGGTCTTGCCGTCGGCGGTCTTCAGGGTCAAGGCCTTGTCGGTGAGGTTCTGCACCCGCACCAGGGACTTCTGCTTGTTCTTGAACGGCGGTTCTTCGATCAACTGCGGCTGGCCACTGGCGTTGTTGACCAGGGTGTAATAGTGGTCCGCGGCCAGCTTCACTGGCAGGGTCTGGCTGCCGACCTTGGCGCTGTAGTCGCCGCCGGGCATGAAGCTGAAATCACTGCTGGCCAGTGGTGCGACTTCGCTCAAGTTGGTGCTGCCGACCGTGGCGCTGACTTCGGCGTTGCTGGCGTTGTAGATGCGCACGAAGCTCGAGCCCTTTGGGGCGACGGGGCCGTAGAGGGCGGCATCACCGGCGAACGCCGACAACGACAGCATGCTCATGCCGGCTACGAGGGCGAAGGTTTTGGCGAGACGACGAGGAGTGGAAGTGCAAGTCATGGGAGTTACCTCTTTCTAGTTTTGCGCCCGGTCGGGCGTCTCGGATTGAGTGTTTGTGGCTACGTTCTGTTGGCGCGCACCGGCTTGTTTGAGTTCTGCGACCCACTGCGGGTCGGCGTCGCCGATTTCGTTGTTCACGGGCAGATAACGTTCGGGGAACTCCCAGATCAGCACCTGGGGCGGGCTGTTCTTGAAGTCGTCACTTTTCAGGTAACTGAGCATCGGCAGGATCGGCCCGTGGCCGTCCTCGGCGTAATTGACCACGTCGCTGCGCAGGGCCTGCTGCAATGCACCGACGAAGTTCCAGTTGGGGTTGGCGCTGTAGCTGGTGCCGATCAGCGCTACGGGCACTTCGGTGTTGGCGAACAGAGCGTCGTCACCGGCGGGCTGGTCGGAAGCGGCAACGGTGGTGCGCTTGTGCAGCGGTTCTTGCGCCGGCATCAGGTTTTCGAACAGCGGGTCCAGCGGCAGGAACAGGCGCAGGTCGCCCTTGTGCGTGACGTTCTGCGCGGGTTGGGTGACGAAGTCTTGCGGGGCACCGCTCAGCGGGAACTTGTCGGCAATGGTCTTGGCCAGGCGGTTGGCGGCGACCTCGGCACCCTCCGGGGTCCAGTGGGTGTCGGTGCGCAGGAACACTTGCTTGCCGGCGTGCTTGGCCGCTTGCAAGGGGCCGAGCAAATCAGGTGCAGGGATCCGGTCAGCCGCCAGGCGCTGGTGGAAGTCCTGGTAGAGGTCGGCGTGGATGCTCGCCGGTTTGACCTCGCCCAGGTGTTCCGGGTACAGGCGCACCTTGGCCGGCACCACCGCCATCACCAGTTGCACGCCGCGCGCCTTGAGGGTCTGGCGCACGCCTTCGACCAGCGCGTAGTTGCCTTGCAGGTTCAGCTCTTCGTTGACGATCGGGTTGAACTCTTCATCGCTGTACAACCACTGGTCGCGGCCGAGCACCACGCCCGGACGGCCTTCGTTGAACAGCTTGAAGTCCAGCGCGGCCCACAGGTTGGTGCCCAGGCGCTTGATCGGAAACTGCTCGTCGTAATGGGTTTCCACGGCTTTGCTCCAGCGACCGTTGAGCACGGTCGCCTCGGCGTTGGTGCTGAAGCCGAAGAAGCTGCGTACCGACCACAGGCCCAGGACCATCAGGGTCACCAGGAACAGGGTGATGTAGAACACGCGTAATGAGCGGGTCATGGTCAGATCCCTCAGAACTGGAAGTAAAGGAACGGCGAGAAGCTTTGCGCCGAGAGTTTCAGGATGGAGGCGAGGAACAGCAGCAGCACCAGGGCGCGCATGGCATAGCGTGGCCACACCGCGACCGCGCCACCGGCCAACACCAGGGTGTCAGCGCCGAGCGCCGGGTTGGCCGCTGTGCCTTGGGGGGCGGCAGGGCGGTTGCGGTAGAAATCCCGCAGGCCAAAGAACGCCAGGGTTGCGTAGGCCACCACCAGGGTTGTCACTTGCAGGCCGGTGAGGCTGGCACGGTTGAGCTCCGACAGCGACCAGTCACTGAAGCTGAACATGGCGCCGTACATGCGCCCGGCGACGTGCAGGTTTTCGGCGCGGAAGATCACCCAGCCCATCACCACCAGCAGGAACGTCAGGGCCCAGCGGATCGGGTTGAAGCGGTGCGGCGAGGTGTTCAGGCCGATGGCTTTTTCGATCGCCAGCCACATGCCGTGCCACGCGCCCCAGACGATGTAGGTGATGTTGGCGCCATGCCACAGCCCGCCAAGCAACATGGTCAGGAACAGGTTGCGGTAGGTGGTCAGGGTGCCTTTGCGATTGCCGCCCAGGGTGATGTACAGGTAGTCGCGCAGCCAGGTCGACAGGCTGATGTGCCAGCGCCGCCAGAACTCGGTGATCGACTGGCTGATGTACGGCTGCTTGAAGTTTTCCATGAAGCGGAAACCCATCATCAAGCCCAGGCCGATGGCCATGTCGCTGTAGCCGGAGAAGTCGAAGTACAGCTGCGCGGTGTACGCCAGGGCGCCGAGCCAGGCGTCGCCGGTGGTCGGGTTCTGCAGGGCGAAACAATGGTCGGCGACCACCGCCAGGGTGTCGGCGATGAACACTTTCTTGATGAAGCCCTGCATGAACCGCGTGCAGCCCTCGGAGAATTTATCGAGGGTGTGGGTGCGGTGGTTGAACTGGTCGGCCAGGTCGCGAAAACGCAGCACGGGACCGGCGATCAGGTGCGGGAAGATCGCCACGAACGCCGCGAAGTCGATCAGGTTGCGGGTGGCCGGGGTGTCGCCGCGGTAGACGTCGATGATGTAGCTGATGGACTCGAAGATGTAGAACGAGATCCCGATCGGCAACAGCACGTGGGTCAGGATGAACGGCTCCAGCCCCACCGAGGTCATCATGGCGTTGATGCTGTCGACGCCGAAGTTGGCGTACTTGAAGTAGCCGAGGATGCACAGGTCCACCCCCACGCCCAGCAGCAGCCAGCGCTGGGCTGGCTTGGTGCGCACGCCGGCGGCACCGACCTTGAGGCCGATCCAGTAGTTCCACAGCGTGACGGCGGCGAACAGCGCGAGGAAGTCCACGCGCCACCAGGCATAGAACACGTAGCTGGCGATCAACAGCAGCAGGTTGCGATAGCGTTGCCCGCTCAGGTAGTACAAGCCGAGGAAGATCGGCAAGAACAAAAACAGGAACACGTTGGATGAAAACACCATCCCGATCTCTCCTAGTTGAACTCACATTCAAGGGCCAACGGCCCCCCCAAACCCCCCGTCGAAATGTGGAGGGCATACATCTTCACTGTGGGAGCGGGCTTGCCCGCGATATCGCCCTGACACATCACCAATGATGTCGACTGATACACCGCTATCGCGGGCAAGCCCGCTCCCACAAGGTTGCGTGTTTGTCTTAAGAGCCTTTGCCCTTCTCATGGCTCGGGTCGTAGACCTTGGTCAGGTCACCCCCCAGGCGGAAGGTCTTGAACGGTTGCATCTCGTGCTTGTGCTCCAGCACTTCGGTCGGGCAGGTGTAGAGGCTGCAGAAGGGTTCGAGCCAGGCGAATTTCGAGTCGACCTCAAGGTCGGTCATGTCCTGCTCCTTGCCGTTCTTGTCCTCGAATTCATCCGGGTCTTTCACCCCGGCGAGTACCCGTTCACCGAGGCGCTTGAGCGCGCCCAGGTTTTCCTGGCGCAGGTCGACGCCGTTGGCCTGGGCGAAGCTGGCGATCATGGCCAGCGGCGGCAAGGCGTAGTTGTGGTAGGCCAGTGCCCGTTGCTGGCGCTTGAGTTCGTTGGGCAGGAAACCCTCGGCGTCGACCTGGTTGGCGCCGACCTTGAATTCCTTTACGGACCAGTCGAACAGGTCGCGGCGATTGATCGCGACGGCGGTGGCCATCACCGACCAGGCGGCCCAGTACGAGTGATTGTTGGTCTTGTCCAGCGGCAGGTTGTCCCAGTCGCTGACGACCTGGTCGGCCATCCGGCCGAACCAGGCCTCGATCTGCTGCGCTTGCTGTTGGTGAGTCGCCAGCGGCTGGGAGCTGGAGAACTTCAGGCGGATGTAGGCCGAGGCCATGCTGCCCAGCGCCCATTTGCGCATCGACTTGCCGGTGTGGTTGAAGTCCTTGGACATCAAGGCGTCGGCGGTGGCCCAGGCGGTCAACTGGTTGAGCGTGCATTCGAGCTGCTGCGGGCGACCGTCGCGCATGAACTGCATCACCCGTTTGCTGGTGTCCCGTTCGATGCGGGTGATGTCGGCGGTGGCGTCGCGAAAGGCTTTTTCCGATTGCGCGTTGAGGGTCGAGCGGGCCTTGTCGGAGCCTTCATATTTGCTGCGAAATTGCAGGGCGCCGGTATACGGCGTCGGCGTGGCGCCACAGTCGCTGTTGCTGTCGCCGGTCTTGAATTTCTCCACCGGGGCCAGATAGCCCTGGGGCGGACGCAGCGGCGCGGCGGCCTGTGTGACGCCGGCGAACAGCGCCAGGCTGAGCAGGGCGGGCGCCAAACGGCGGGGCAGTTTTCGATTGTGCATGGCAGACCTCATTGCCCGGCCTGGGCGGTACGTTGCCCAGCGCTCGGGAATACGTTGCGTTTGCAGATTGTTGCTTCGACTTTCTGTGGCGCAGCACCCGCTTGCGGGCCCTGGACTTCAACGGCCAGCAGGTTCTGCGTGGCCCAGTCTTCGTCGGTGCGCAGTTCAAAGGCGAAACGACCATCGGTGTCGGAGGTTTCCGGCTTGTCGATCTTGATGTCCTCGTGGCGACCGTTCATGTACCAGAGGGTGGCTTGCAGGGTTTTCACCGAGGGGTCGGCGAAGCGGATATCGATCTGATGGTTGCCGTTGCGCAGGTCCATGTTCTGGCTGTTGACCATCAACTCGTTCTTGCCCGGCTTGAGGGTCGAGTGGCTGCCGAGCAGCGCCTCTTTGCCTTCGCAGCCGTTATCGAGCAGGGCCATCATCTGGCGGTAGATGGTTTCCTGGTCCAGGCGATACAGCGGCGAGAACTCCCAGATGAGGATTTTCGGCGGGGTCTTCTGGAACTCCTCGCTGCCCAGGTACTGCAGCATCGAACCTTCCAGGCCGCCGCCGGGGAAGGCGACGTTGAGGATGTCGGCGCCGATGGCCTCTTGCAGGAAGCCGGCGAAGTTGTAGTTCTTGCCGCTGTGGCTGGTGCCGACCAGGGTGATCTGCGGGTTGCCGGCATCGCTGAACAGGTCGCCGTCCGCCGCCTCGCCCTTGGGCTCGGTGGTGAATTGGTCCATGTATTGGATGGCGTAGCTGGTGCCGCACAGTTGCCCGGCCATGTTGTGCAGGGTGCCGGTCTTGCCCATGCGCCCAGACTTTTTGGTCTCGAATTCGCGCTTGGGAATGTCGGCGAATTCGGCCAGGTGTTTGACCTTCTCGGCGACGATTTTTGCCGTGCGTTGGGCGCCATAGGGGGTCCAGTGCTGGTCGCCACGGAAGTAGAAATCATGGGCCGGCAGGGTCTCGGGCAGCGCCTCGTTGGTCAGCGGCGAGAGGTCCGGGACCACGTAGCCCATCTGGGCAAAACGCGCGAGCATGCCCTGGTAGTTTTTCAGCGCCTTGTCGTAATCGAACGCGGCTTTCTCCTGGGGGTTGAGCTTGTTGCGGTTTACCAGGCCACGGGTCGGCTGGTAGACCACCACCAGTTCAATGCCCTTGCTCTTGAAGGCTTCGCGCAGTTGCTTGAGGCGGCGAAAGCCTGCCGGCGTGGTGGTGAATTCGGTGCGCAGGTCTTCCTGGGTACGGAACAGCCAGTCGCCCTGGGCTTGCACCAGGGTGGTGAAGTTCTGCTGGTAACGGGTGGTGTAGTTCTTCGCGTCATGGGCTGCGGGGCACAGGTTGCAGCATGGCTCGGCGCTGAAGTTCGGTGCCTTGGCGGCATCGGCGCTGGCCGCGTCACTGAGGGTGAACAGGGCAGCGGCCAGGCCGGTGAGGCTGAGCAGTTTGATCAGGTGGGGTTTCATGAGTGTCATCCTCAGTCGCGCATTTCGGTCTGGCGTTCGACGGGGTCGATCAGCACGGCTTTTTGCTGGCGCACCAGCAGGTCGAGGATTTCGTCCTGGCGTTCGCCGAGGATCCCCGAGAAGCTGATGCCACTGGATTTGGTCGGGGCGAGCATCGACACCCGGTACAGCTCGACGCTCAGCGGCGAGTCGATGGACAGCGGCCCGCTGCCGTTGGCGGCCAGTTCACCGCCGACCACGATCAGCGAGACCTGGGCGTCGAACGGGTCGAGCTTGATGTCGCGGTCGGTGTCGGTGAGGTCCTTGATGTGGCCGTAGACCCCGGTCAGGCCGTTGGCCATGGCGATGTTTTCGTAGAGGCGGATGTTCACGCTGTTACGAATACGAATGCCATGGCGCCGGTTGTTGATGACCTTGTTGCCCCACAGCAGGTTGTCGCCACTCTCATAGAGGGTGATGCCGTCGGTGTGGTTGCGGTAGATCTCGTTGTAGGCCACCAGGTTGTTGACGCTGTTACGGTCGATCACCAGGCCTGACAGCGTGTTGTCGTAACTGCGGTTGTTGAAGATGAAGCTGTCGTTGACTTCCCGGGAAATGATGATGCCGTGCTTCTTCTTGGTGCCATGCACGGTGTTGTCGGCAATGATCAGCCCGTGGGAACGGTCGTGGGGGTCGATGCCATAGACGATGTTGTCTTTGTAGGTGTTGCCCTTGACCACGAAGTCGCGGGTTTCATAGCAGTAGAAGCCGTACCACATGTCCGAGAACTCGGAGTCGACGATCCAGCCAGTCGGTTCAGAGCGCTTGAGCACCTTGGCCATGTTCGGCGTGTACTGGGAAATACTGACCCCGTAGGACTTGCTGTTGGCGTAGCCGAAGCTGGCCATCTGGCTGTTGACGATGTAGGTCTGGGTGCCGCCCCAGGCCAGCAGGAACGGGCGGAATTCCTTGGGCGAGCGGAAGGTGGCCGGGCCATTGGTTTTCTCGCGCCAGCCGGTGATTTTGCTGTCGCGCACGAACAGTTGGCCGTCGTTGACCAGGAACGAGCCGGCCTCCTCGGACAGGCGCAGCTCTTGGGTCTGCTTGTCGATGTCGAGGATGCCCTTGGCCCCGACCACGATCGGCAAGCGGGCCAGGAACACCCCGGGTGAGGTTTCGCTGAAGTACTGTTTGGGCAGCTGTTTACTCAGGTCCTTGAGGTTGAGGTAGCCGTCGTCGATGAAGATCGCCTGGGGGATGCCGTGTTGGCGCACCACCCATTCGGCCATCTTGTTGTCGCCGCCGATGAAGTCCTTCAGCGCGTCTTCCTGCATCATCCGCCGCACGCTGACCTTGCCGGCCTTGCTGCGCACGATCTTGGCCTCCACCGCTTGCGCGGTGTAGCCGGACAGGTCGGGCAGCGTGGGCGCCGCCAGCTCCAGGGGCGCCGTCGGCGCACTGCTGACGGTGTAGGTCTTGGCCTGTTGCAGCTCCTTGGTCACGGTCGCCGGCGGGTTTTTGCCCGCCGGTGCACCAGGCTCGACGCTGGCGAACGCTGCGTTGCCCGCCAGCAGCAGGGCGGCGGCCAACAGGTTGATCGCGGGGTTGTTCATCCGGGGCACTCCCTTGGCGGCTCGCATCAGAAGCGCCAGATCACGTCGACGAATGCGCGGTGCATGTACGAGTCGACCTGATTGCCGTAGGCATCGCCGGGCTTGAACACGCCGCCACGAAAGCGCACCAGTGCCGCCGGTTCGTCGATCGACTTGCTCAGGCTGGCGGGCAGCAAGCCTTGCTTGAAGTACTTGGTGACCACCAGGTCGACTTCCTGGCCGAGGTCTTTGTTGCCGTCTTCCAGTGGCAGCGAGGTGCTCGAGAGCAGCGCGCCGGTGACGTCGTCGTAGTGGTTGTCCACGGCATTGATGCCGTTGCTGCCCACCGGCTTGTTGCCGTCGACACGCCAGAACTTGTGGTAGACCAGGCTGGCGTCGTAGTCGTCCTGGAGCATCCAGGAACCGAACAGGGTGGCGCTCTGCATATTGTTCATTTCGCCACGGAAGGCCTCGCCAAAACGGTGGACCCGGGCGCGGGTGCCGGTGTAGTTGGAGCGGTTGCTCTGCAGGCCGTTCTGCTCGTAGTCGGTGCTGGAACGGGCGTAGGCGGCACCGACCTGCCACTTCGGATCCAGGCGCAGGCGCACCCCCAGGTCGGTGGCCCAGCCATCGACATCACCACTGCGCTTGGCCTCGGCCGGGCGGCTGCCATCGGCGTTGAGCGGGTTGACCGTGTCGCGGTCGCCCGACATGCCGGTGACGCTGGCCCAGTAGTTGACCGGGTTGGTATTGCGCCAGTTGTAAGCGTCGCTGTTGGCCTCCAGGCCGACCCAGCTCAGGTCGCCATTCTGTTTTTTGTCGCTGGTATCGCTCGCTTCGCCCGGTGTCGCGTAATCGAGCTTGCCGTCGTCATGGCTGTGGTGGGCGCGTAGGCCGACCCATTGCCCCGGCGTCCATTGGGTCGCGACATCGCCGAACACATGCAGGCGGTCCTTGTCCTGGGGGGACAGTTCGGTGAGGTCGGTGCGGTATTCGCTGAAGCGTTCGGTGGCCCCGACGTTGGCTTTCAACAGGGTGGTGTCGAAGGTCCAGTTCAACGCTTCGATGTTGGTGTCGCGCCATTGCCCGTCGTCGTTGCGCAGGCGTTGGCGACCGAACTTGAGGACCTCGCCGGGGTAGGGGGTGAGGCCGCCGTAGCCGACCCAGAACTCGCGCATGGCCAGGTAGTTTTTCTTGCTCTTGCGACCGTCGTCGGTGCTGCCCTGGGTGCCTTGGGTGTCGGACTGCTGCAGGGTGTCGGTCTCGATGATGTCGGTGGAGGTCACGGCCTGGCCCATGGCGTAGGCGCTCCAGTTGCCGCTTTCGCCGTAGACCCACGGACGCAGGTCCAGGCCCACGCCGTTGACGTCGCCGCCAGGGGCGGTGCCCAGGTCGCGGTCGTCTTCGGATTGACCGGTGATCTTCACGTCCAGGCCCATGTGCTGGGTATCAGTCATCGCCGCCAGGGTCGGGCAGGACCACAGCAGGGCGAAGCTCAGGCCGATGCCAGCCTTTACAAAGGGATTCAACTTCATAGGGATTCCTCACCATCTTCTTGCAGGGCCTGCACGTTCAAGGGGGTCTGGCTGACGGCGCCACGGATCGCCTGTTCCTGTTGCAACAGGCGTTGCGCCTCAGCCCGTTGTGCGGGCGGCAATTGGGCTTCGAGTGTCTGTGCCAGCTCAGTGGCTTGCGGGGTGTTCTGGGCCTTGGCCAGTTGGCTGAAGACATAGGCGTTGAGCAGGTTGGGCTGGGTGCCCTTGCCTTGGGAGAACAGCTGGGCGATGGCGAAGTCGGCACTGTTCTGGCCGTTGCGCGCCGCGGTCAGCAGGTGCTCCAGGGCTTTTTGCGAATAGACCTGGCCCAGGTAGCCCCGGCGGTAGATCTGGCCGAGGTAGTAGTCGGCGGCGACCTCCCGGCCCACGGCTTTCTGGAAGTGGGATTCAGCCTGCTTGGCGTCGGCCGGTACCCACTTGCCGTCGTAGTAGAGCTTGCCCAACAGCAGTTCGGCCCGTGGCTGGTCGGCGGCGCGGCCGTTTTCCAGGTACGCCATCAGCGTGTCGACATCCCCCAGTTCCGGGAAGTCGTAGAGCAACTGGGCCAGGCTGACCCAGGCGGCGGGGTAGGCGGGGGCGATCTGCTCCAGCATGGCCTGGGCGGTTTTTTCGTCCGGGGTGCCGAGGCTGGCATCCGCCAGGACCCGCGCCACGCTGTCCATGCGTTGAGCCGACACGGTGCCGCGGCTGAAGCCGGCCTGCAGTTGCTTGAGCAGTTCGGCCTGTTGTTCGGGTTGGGCACGTTTCTGATAGACCGTGGCCAATTCGACGTAGCAGATGTCGGTGCTGGCCAGCGCGGCTTTGCAGATTTGCTCGACGTCATCCAGGTGCTGGTCGTAGGTGCCCTGGGTGCGGTACAGCAGCACCTGGGCCAAGCCGGCTTGTGGGTAACCGGCGCTGCGCCATTGGCTGATCTGCTGTTGCGCATTGACGTTGGGAAAACTGTGGGGGTATTGCAGGTACAGCATCGCCAGGGGGATCAGGGTATTGCCCTCACCGTTGGCGAAGGCTTTTTTCAGCAGGTCCTGGGCTTCGTGCCGCTCGGCTTCGCTGGCGCCCGGCTTGGCCACCAGCAGGCGCCCCAGGCGTGCCTGGGCGCGCGGCGAGGTCTGGGCGGCGGCACGGTAGGTGGCTTCGGCGGCCTTGATCTGCGCCGGGTCACGGGTTTCCACCTGCAGGTCGGCCAGGCCGACCTGGGCTTCGCTGTAACCCAGCGCGGCCAGTTGCTGGTAGTTCTGTTGCGCCAGTGCGGTGTCGCCACGTTTCAGCGCTTCATTGGCCAGGCGCTGGTCGGGCAGGCCGGCGCAGCCACTGAGGCCGATGGCCAAGGCCAGTGCGCAGAACGCATAACCCTTGTGGAAACAGGCTTTTGTGGGCGCCGGGCTTGCCCGCGATGGGCATGGTTGGGTGTGCCTGGCGGACCGAGGCGCTGCTTTCGCGGGCAAGCCCGCTCCCACAATGGCTCGCTCCCACAGAGGCTGCGGTGTTCTTTGGAATGGGGGCGTGATCACAGGCATGTCCTCCGCTTAGAGACCTTTGGCCATGGCTTTGTCGATCAGCCAGTTGAGGGACGGACCACGGTCGCTGCTGACTTCCACCGGGCGGCCGGCGAAGGTGCTGTCCAGGGGGGCGTCAGGCTTGATCTGCACGCGGATGTCGGACGACAGGTCGGCGCTGTTGAGGCTGGTGCTGCTGACGATCTTGCCGCTGCGCAGCTCGTCGTCGCCGGCCACCTGGAAGTTCACCGCGGTGCCCGGGCGCACGTCGGCGAACTGGCGATAGGTGAAGCGTGCCTCGACGTTGGCCTGGCTGTTGCGCGGTACCAACTGGAAGATCACATCGCCCTTGCTGGCGTACTGGCCGTCGGCAACCCTCTGTTGGGCCACGGTGCAGTCGCAGGGGGAGGTGAGGGTGCCAGTCATCTGCTTGCCGAACAGTTCCTCGACCTTGGCCGGCTGCAACTGGTCTTCGTCCAGATGGCCTTTGAGCACGTCGAGCATGCTGGTGCTGAAGGTCGCCAGGGGCGCGCCCTTGGTGGCCACGCCGTCGGTTTGCACCAGGCTCTGCACCGTGCCGTCGCGGGGCATGGTGACGTTCATTCCCGGCACGCTGACCAGTCCGGCCTGGGCGTGGCTGACGAAGTACATGCCGTACACCGACTTGAGGATGAAGCCGAACGCCGCCAGACCCACGACGAAGATCCCGGCGCTGAAGGTCACCGCACGCAGGCGGCCGAAGGCAGTCATGCCGCTGCCGCCGTCCTTGACCTTGCGCGCCTTGGTGAAGTTGTCCCGCTGCAGGGTCGCCAGCACGTCGCCCATGGTCACGATATCGCCGGACAGGTGCGAGGTGATCAGGTGGCGCAGGGTCGAGATGTCCTGGGGTTCCAGGTTCTGGAACTGGCAGCCGACGCGCCCGGTCTGGCGGTCGAACGAGCGGACCATCAGTTCGACGTCCATGGCCAGGCCAAGGTTGTCGATCAGGAACTGCAGCCGCCCCTTTTTCACCTCACCGACCTTGAACGGGATCTGTCCGCCATTGAAGCTCAGGCCACCGGCCGAGAGGTCGATCAGGCGCGCCTCCACGGGCGTGCGGTCCGGGCCGAAGAAGCGCAGCTTGGCCGGGATCTTGACTCGGGCGTGTTGGCGTTGGGCTTCGGATTCATGCACTACGTTGACGTTCACGGCGGTATTCATAGGGGCGATTTCCTAGTTAATTCAGGCAAGGCGGGTCAGACCATCATCAGCAGCACGGCGACGAAAATGCTGCCGGCGGAGAAGGTCATGGTCCGAGACGACCAGGTGTTGAACCAACGTTGAAAGCTGGCGAGATCACGGGTCAGGGAAGTGGGCTGGCGCGTCCAGGACTGCTGGTCGAGGCGAAAGAACACGTAGATCTTCACCAGCGCGCCGACGATCTGGTTGTAATAGAGAATCACCGGGTAGGCCGGGCCGATCCGGTGACCGGAGCAGGACAGCAGCAGGGTCAGGAGCAGCCGGGTGATGCCGATCCACAGCAGGTACACCAGGATGAAGGCGGTGCCGTACTTGAAGCTGGCGATGATCGCCACGGTCAGGCCCAGCAGTGAGGTCCACATCGACACGCGCTGGTCGAACAGCACCACCGAGGTGAACAGGCCCAGGCGTTTCATCCCCAGGCCCAGGGCCCGGGAGTTCTGCCGCAGGTTGTTGCCGTACCAGCGGAACATCAGCTTGCGACTGGCCTTGATGAAGCTCTTTTCCGGCGGGTGTTCCACGGTGTTGATGGCGGCATCGGGCACGTAGAACGTGTCGTAGCCCAGGCGCATCAGGCTGAACCAGCTGGACTTGTCGTCACCGGTGAGGAACTTGAAGCGGCCCAGGCGCCAGTGTTGCAGCGAGTCGCTTTCGACGTCGGCGATGAAGTCCGGGTTGGTGACCACGGTGGCGCGGAATACCGACATGCGCCCGGTCATGGTCAGCACGCGCTTGGACAGGGCCATGGAGCACATGTTGATGTGGCGCTGGGCGAAACGCAGCTTGTGCCATTCGCTCATGATGTAGCCGCCACGCACTTCACAGAATTCGTTGGTGGTCAGGCCGCCGACGTTTTCGAACAGTTGGAACCAGGGCACGGTCTTGCGCACGACACCTTCGGCGAGCACGGTGTCGCCATCGATCACGGCGACCACGGCGCGGTTGTCCGGCAGGTGGCGGGAGATGGCGCGAAAGCCGTAGGCCAGGCCGTCGCGCTTGCCGGTGCCGGGGATGCGCACGAAGTCGAGTTTGACGTGAGCCGGCGGGTTCATTTTTGCCCACAGGCTTTTCACCAGCAGCTCATCGGACATTTCCACGATCGAGCAGACCAGGGTGGTCGGGAAGCCGCAGTCGATGGCTTCGCGGATCACCGAGCCGTACACCTGGGCGGTGGTCAACGCGTCGATGCGAAAGCTGGTGACCATCAGGAATACATGGGACGGGTCCGCCGCGCTGCCCAGCTTGCGCACTTTGCGCCGCAGGTGCGGGTAGACCACGTAGAGAAACAGCATGCCGCGCAGAAAGTGCGTGGCCCCCATCGAATAGCGCCAGATGCCCACGGCGCCAATCAGGAAAATAAAGTCCTTGGACTCGGCGTCAAAGGTGGTCGCGGGCAACAGCAAGGCGAGGCCCATCAACACACATAAAAACAATAGCCAACCGGCGGCCTGGAGTAGGCCGTGCTTTAGCCTGTGCATAAGCTGCATCCGTCTAGATCTCGGGTTAACGCAGGCGTACAAACCTGTAGGAGCGGGTGCCCGCTCCTACAGGGTGCTTACCAGCAGATGCCTTCGGTGCGACCGCTCACGCTGGTGGCCTTGGACATGAAGCCCACCAGGTCGATGACCTGTTTGCCGTGGGGGGCGTGCTGGGCCAGGGCGCGGAACTTCTCGTCGCGGTTACCGAGGATGATCACGTCGCAGGTGTCGATCACCGAGTCGAAGTCGGAGTTGAGCAGGGACGAGACGTGGGGGATCTTCGACTCGATGTAGTCGCGGTTGGCGCCGTGAACCCGGGCGTACTCGACGTTGCTGTCGTAGATGCTCAGGTCGTAGCCCTTGCCGATGAGCATTTCTGCCAGGTCCACCAGCGGGCTTTCGCGCAGGTCGTCGGTGCCGGCCTTGAAGCTCAGGCCGAGCAGGGCGACTTTGCGTTTGTCGTGGCTTTCGACGATGTCGAAGGCGTTCTGCACCTGGGACTCGTTACTGCGCATCAGCGAGTTGAGCAGCGGTGCCTCGACGTCCAGGGAGCTGGCGCGGTAGGTCAGGGCACGCACGTCCTTGGGCAGGCAGGAACCGCCAAAGGCGAAGCCCGGGCGCATGTAGTACTGGGACAGGTTGAGGGTCTTGTCCTGGCAGACCACGTCCATCACCTCGCGGCCATCGACGCCGACGGCCTTGGCGATGTTGCCGATTTCGTTGGCGAAGGTGACCTTGGTGGCGTGCCAGACGTTGCAGGTGTACTTGATCATCTCGGCCACGGCGATGTCCTTGCGGATGATCGGCGCGTCGAGTTCTTCGTACAGCGATTGCAGAACGTCACCCGAAGCGGTGTCGAATTCGCCGATCACGGTCATCGGCGGTTGGTCGTAGTCCTTGATCGCGGTGCTTTCACGCAGGAACTCAGGGTTGACCGCGACGCCGAAGTCGACCCCGGCCTTCTTGCCCGAGCAGTCTTCGAGAATCGGGATCACCACGTTGGCCACGGTGCCCGGCAAGACGGTGCTGCGCACCACGATGGTGTGGCGGGTGGTCTTGTCACGCAGGACAAAACCAATCTCGCGGCACACCGCCTCGATGTAGTTGAGTTCCAGGTCGCCGTTCTTCTTGCTCGGCGTACCGACGCAGATCATCGACAGGTCGGTGTCGCGAATGGCCTCGGCGAAGTTGGTGGTACCCCGCAGGCGACCGGTCTGGATGCCTTGTGCGAGCAGTTCGCCCAGGCCCGGCTCAACGATCGGCGAACGACCGGCATTGATCATATCGATCTTGTCTTTGGCGACATCGACGCCGACGACGTCATGGCCCCGTGCAGACAGGCAGCCGGCACAGACTGCACCGACGTAACCCAAACCAAATATGCTGATGCGCATCGCATTTACCTCTGTGTTTATCACGCCATTAAATGGCCGAAGTTAAAAGTATTTAGCGGTCGTAATTAACGCGGCAGTGCGGCGGGCGAACACCGCACTGCCTTCTATTGGCATGCTGAATGACGAGTGTCTAAGTAAGTGCACTCAAGTTGTGCGTAACTTGGCCTGATTATGTTGGCTCGCCCTGATAAGCGGCAGGACTTCCTTGGGGAAGCCATGGTGCCTCAGTAGGGTGGTCTTGATGATCAACAAATATCATTGATCTCAACCACTTAGGTGTCTCTATGAACACGCTTCCAGGGGCGCAGCCTTGGCCTTTGGGCAATAGTGAGGTGAGGGAGTCTCCTGTCGTTCACTGTTATCCCGGTTCAGTGGTGCGGCCTGCCAAGTTTAATGTGACAACTTGGTTAATGGCTTGGCACTGGATGTAAGTTATCGCCTGCCGCTGCGGGGATAATCGTTACCGGTGGTATGAGCGGCGTATTTTCAGATAGTTCATGGCCGTTCATCCCGAACTCTGAAATTTCTTGAAATATTGGCAAAGATGGCACTGCTCGCATATTGATAGCACTTGCCGTTTGGCCCTTTATTAATGGGGCGTTAATTGGCCTGGATAGTTTTATGCCACTACCGGGTTAATAAACCGGTGCCACTAGTGAAAAAAATCACCCCTGTCGAGTGAAATTAACGTTAGCGCAAATGGCGGAGGGTTTTTCGGCGCCACAAGGAGGGCGTGATGGCGCGCAGCGGGGGAGAGGGGGGGACGGCGGCGCACGTACCGTTGGTCAGGCCGTGCGCCAGGAGGGGGCGTTATTCCTCGGCGTGGTCGCGCAGGAACACCAGGTTGTCCGGTTTCGATTGTTCGGCGCTATAGCGGTAACCCTGCAGGTCAAATTGCTTGAGCTTGGCGGGGTCGTTGATACGCTCCTGGATCACAAAGCGGCTCATCATGCCGCGGGCCTTTTTCGCGTAGAAGCTGATGATCTTATACTGGCCGTTCTTCAGGTCCTTGAACTCGGTGTTGATGATCCGGGCGTTGAGGGCGTTGCGCTTGACCGCCGAGAAGTACTCGTTGGAGGCCAGGTTGAGCAGCACGTCGTCGCCTTGCTCGGCCAGGGCTTCGTTCAGCCACTCACTGATCTGCGTGCCCCAGAAGGCGTACAGGTCCTTGCCCCGGGCGTTGGCCAGCTTGGTACCCATCTCCAGGCGGTACGGCTGCATCAGGTCCAGCGGGCGCAGCAGGCCGTACAGGCCCGAGAGCATGCGCAGGTGCTGCTGGGCATAGTCGAAATCGGCTTCGCTGAAGGTCTGGGCGTTCATCCCGGTGTAGACGTCGCCTTTGAAGGCCAGCAGCGCCTGCTTGGCGTTCTGCGGGGTGAACGCCGGGGTCCAGCTGCCAAAGCGCGCGGCATTGAGGCCGCCGATCTTGTCGGAAACGTGCATCAGTTCGCTGATCTGCGCCGGGCTCAGCTCGCGCAACTGCTGGATCAACTCTTGGGAATGATCGAGGTACTGCGGCTGGGTGAAGCGCTGGGTGGCCGGCGGTGTTTCGTAATCGAGGGTCTTGGCGGGGGAAATCACCATCAGCATGAAGTCGTCTCCTTTAATCGTGCGGGGATTCTAGGGGGTTGGGCGGTTTGACTCCAGCTATCGGAGCGATAGGCGCCAGGCGGTGTGCGTGAGATCGGGGGAGGCAACGTGCAGATGGGCTATAGTCCGCGCGGGTTTTGTAACGGAGACATCCCTTTGCGTATCGCTTTACTGTTTGGTGCCTGGCTGTTCAGTGCGGGCGTGATTGCCGCGCCCACTGCACCGGCCACCCTGGATCGCAGCACCTGGCCTGAGCAACTGACCAGCCCGACCCTGTTCGATGTCGCCTCGCGGGCGGAGGTCCTCGCGTTCTCTCGGGCCTTGCTCGACAGTGAAGGGCTCGACGAGGCGGCCCTGAAGCAGCGCCTGGGCTTGCGCATGATCAATCTCGAGGCGATCAATACCCTGCGCGAACGGATGTGGTCACGCCTGCTGGTCAACTACGGCTTCGCCGAGCAAAGCTGCGACCAGGATGCCTCCTTCTGTTTCCTGGTCGAGGACCGCGAGACGTTGCGCCAGCAGGCCGCCAAGTTCGAACTCGGGCCGGAGTCCTATTACACCCGCTGGGCCGAGCCGAGCCGGGCGTTTCACCAGCGCTACCTGGACGAACAGTTGCGCAAGGCCGCGCTGTTGCCCCAGACGAGCAGCGAAGTCGAGCTGTTTGGCGATTACGAGCGCAATGGCGAGTCCCTGCATGACCGGCTGTTTGTCCTGAGTTTCGACAGCGGCGCCAATCGGGTGCCGGATCATACGGCGTGGGTGACCGAGTACCTGCGCAAGGCCAATCTGTCCGGGGTGTTCTTTGTCTTGGGCAGCGATATCCAGAGCCGCCTGGCGCAACAGTCGGTGACCCAGTTGCAACAGCTTTACGCGCGCCAGTGCGTCGGGGTCCAGGGGTGGCAGTTCCGTTCCCACAGCCATTGGCAGGACTGGCAGTACTCGGTGACGCGCAGCGTCGAGTTGGTGAAGAACCGGCTGCCGGACAACTACGTGCCGCTGTTTCGCCCACCCAACGGACAACGGCGGGCCGATGCCGCGGGATTTTTCGAGGCTCAGGGGTTGCAGGTGGCGCTGTGGGACATCGATCCGGCCGACAGCACCCGGCAACTGACGGGGGAGCAGAGTGCGCAGCGGGTCTTGACCCTGATGCTGCTGTGGCGCCACGGGGTGATCAATTTCAACACTCGGCAGGATGGGGTGAAAACGGCGCTGCCCTGGCTGTTGGCGCAAACGGTGCAAAGCGGGATCGGTTGGGAGGCGTGTCGGCAGGCTTTTCGCTGAAAAGGCAAAAGCCCGGAATCATTGGTTTCTGGCCGATTTTGAGGGGCATTTCGATGCAGGCGGACTTCCGACTTTAACGGTGCCGGGGCGATGCGCCAAGCGGTATTTATCGGGTAAAAAAATAAACTTCAAAAAAGCATCAAAGTGCTTTTTTCTGTCACGGGTTTTGGAGTATTACGAAGACAGACCGCCGAAACCTGCAACACAGGTGGCGTCTTCCAAGACCCCTTGTGTGCAATTCACTTGAGTCGTGCCGTAGGCGCACGGTCAGTGAATTCGGTGGCCACTTCGAGGCGCAGCACTGTCACGGTATTGCGTCGAATGGCTCCCACAAAGGTGACCGAGTATGGATGATCACGGACGTAGTTCTTCCTCCAACCAGCCAATCCTTTATGTACTCGATACCAACGTATTGATTCACGATCCCAACGCGCTGCTCAACTTTGAAGAGCACCACGTGGCCATCCCGATGACCGTCCTTGAAGAGCTGGACAAGCTCAAGAGTGGCCATCACAGCGTCGCCGCCGAATGCCGCCAGGCCATCCGCCTGATCGACAAGACCCTGGGCGATGCCTCTCCCGAAGACGTTGAACTGGGTGTGCCGATCCAGCGCGGAAAAAGCGGGCCCAAGGGGCTGCTGTCGATTCTGATGAGCAAGCGCGCCGAACCGAACATCGTTCTGCCCGAGCACCTGAACGACAACATCATCATCAACCAGTTGATCGACCTGCACGCGCGTGAACCGGAACTGCCCGTGGTGCTGGTCACCAAAGACATCAACATGCGCCTCAAGGCCCGGGCCTGCGGGATCGCTGCAGAGGACTACAGCACCGACCAACTGGTTGATGACGTGTCCTTGCTGCCCAACGGCTATCACACCATGACCGGCTCCTTCTGGGACCGGGTGAGCAAGGTCGAGACCCGTCAGGACCATGGCCGCACCTGGCACCAGGTGCAATTGATCGACAACCTGCCGGCGGTGCACATCAACGAATTCATCATCGACGAGCAGGGGTTTGTCGGCTGGATCAAGGAAATCCAGGTCGACAAGCTGCTAATCCTCGACCTGCATCAGGAGCCCCTGTTGCACCAGGAAGCCTGGGGCCTGAAACCGCGCGACATCTACCAGAGCCTGGCGCTGTACGCCCTGCTGGACCCGGACATTCACCTGGTCAACCTGTCGGGCGCTGCAGGCTCCGGTAAAACCATCCTGGCCTTGGCCGCGGCCATCGAGCAGACCATGGTCAGCAAGCGTTACCGGCGCATTATCGCCACCCGCAGCGTGCAGGGGCTGGACCAGGAAATCGGCTTCCTGCCGGGTACCGAAGCGGAAAAAATGGAGCCTTGGCTCGGCGCCATCACCGACAACCTCGAAGCCTTGCACATGGATGACGAAAGCACCCATGGCAGCGTCGACTACATCCTCAGCAAAGTGCCTTTGCAGTTCAAATCCCTCAACTACATTCGGGGTCGCAGCTTCCAGCAGAGCCTGATCCTGATCGATGAATGCCAGAACCTCACGCCGCACCAGATGAAAACCATCATCACCCGTGCCGGCGCCGGTTCCAAAGTGGTGTGCCTGGGTAACCTGGCGCAGATCGATACCCCTTACCTGTCCGCGACCAGCTCCGGGCTGACGTACCTGACCGAACGCTTCAAGGACTTCCCCAACGGTGTGCACATCACCCTGCAAGGGGTGCCACGTTCGATTCTGGCCGAATACGCCGAATCCCATCTGTAACTTACTCGGCAAACACGGGCGGCCTGTACCGCCCGTGTTTGTTTGTGGCCAATACCTTGGTGGGCTGATCCAATAATCCTGCGTGCGAAAAATTGACCCGCGGGTTTACAATCGGTGCTCCTGATCAGGAGTAACCCCGTGCTGACTCATCTCGATTCCCAAGGTCGCGCCAATATGGTCGACGTCACCGAAAAAGCCGTGACGTCCCGTGAGGCCACGGCCGAAGCGCTGGTGCGCATGCTTCCCGAAACCCTGCAAATGATTGTCAGCGGTGGCCATCCCAAGGGGGATGTGTTCGCCGTGGCCCGCATTGCCGGGATCCAGGCAGCGAAAAAAACCTCCGACCTGATCCCCTTGTGCCACCCGCTGATGCTGACCGGGGTCAAGGTCGAACTCAGTGCCGAGGGTGCCGATGCCGTACGCATTACCGCGCGGTGCAAGCTGGCCGGGCAGACCGGGGTGGAAATGGAGGCCCTGACCGCCGCCAGCATCGCCGCCCTGACCCTCTATGACATGTGCAAGGCCGTGGACCGGGGCATGGTCATTGAAAGTGTGCGCCTGCTGGAGAAGCTGGGCGGCAAGAGCGGGCACTATCAGGTGGCCGGGCAATGAACCTCACGGTGAAGTTTTTTGCCCGTTACCGCGAAGCACTGGGGGTGGATTCGGTAAAGGTCGAGGGCGACTTCGCCACGGTCGACGATGTCCGGGCCCTGCTGGTGCAACGTGACGGCGCCGAGGTCCTGGGCGAGCAGAACCTGATGTGCGCGCGTAACGAAGAGCTGTGCCAACTGGATGAACCGGTCGGCGACGGCGATGAAGTGGCTTTTTTCCCCACTGTGACCGGAGGCTGAGCCATGGCGATTCGCGTGCAGGCGTCGCCCTTCGATCCGGGTGCTGAAGTCAATGCGATGCAGGCCGCCAATGTCGGCGTGGGCGCGGTGGTGAGTTTTGTCGGCTACGTGCGCGACTTCAACGACGGCCTGGAGGTGGCCGGGATGTTCCTGGAACACTACCCGGGCATGACGCAGAAGGCCCTGGCCAAGATTGCCGTGGAAGCCGAGCAGCGCTGGCCGTTGCTGAAACTGGAAGTACTGCACCGCATCGGTGCGTTGCAGCCGGGTGAGCCGATCGTGTTTGTCGGCGCCGCCAGCGCCCACCGCCAGGCGGCGTTCGACGCCTGTGCCTTTGTCATGGACTACCTCAAGACTCGCGCGCCGTTCTGGAAAAAAGAACTGACCCGCGACGGTCCGCGCTGGGTGGATGGACGTGACAGCGATCATGCGGCGGCGGATCGCTGGAAGCCGTAGCGCCTGATGCCCGCGATGGGGCCCTCCAATGCCCCTTCCACTCCTGAGATCAGACACTCGACCAATGGCCGAATTACCTCCGTGCGCCTGATTGACGGCAAATACATAAAAGTCCAGTATGGAATTATAAGTATAAAAAACCGCTTGAAGCTTCCAGCCTCGAGCCTGCAATTGCTTCTCTTCCTCTTGCCAAACCAACAACAACTCGCGAGAAAATCACCATGAAGAAGCTTCCCCTCATCAGTGGTCTGGCCTTCAGCCTGTTGGCATGCAGCCCGTTGTTCGCCGCTGAGAAAACCCTGCGCCTGGGCATTGAAGCGGCGTACCCGCCGTTCGCCTCGAAAACCTCCGAAGGCACCATCACCGGTTTTGACTACGAGATTGGCAATGCGCTGTGCGCGCAGATGAAGGTCAAGTGCGAGTGGGTCGAGGGTGAATTCGATGGGCTGATTCCTTCGCTCAAGGTGAAGAAAATCGATGCGGCCCTGTCGTCCATGACCATCAACGAAGACCGCAAGAAGTCGGTGGATTTCAGCCACAAGTACTACTTCACCTCGTCACGGTTTGTGATGAAGGAAGGCGCCGTGGTGGATGACCAGTACGCCAGCCTCAAGGGCAAGACCCTGGGGGTACAGCGCGCTACCACCACGGATCGTTTTGCCACTGAAGTGCTGGAACCCAAGGGGGTGCTGGTCAAGCGCTACAGCAACAACGAAGAAATCTACATGGACCTGGCCGCCGGGCGCCTGGACGGTATTTTCGCCGACACCATTCCGTTGAGCGACTTCCTGTCGATGCCCCGCGGCAAGGGGTATGCGTTCGTCGGGCCAGAACTCAAGGATCCCAAGTACGTCGGTGAGGGTGCCGGGATTGCGGTGCGCAAGGGCAACACCGAGTTGGTCGCCGAGTTGAACAAGGCCATCGATGGCATTCGCGCCAATGGCGAGTACCAGCAGATTTCCCAGAAGTACTTCAAGTCGGACATCTACGGCGACTGATCAACCGTGACCGCGGGCAAGCCTTGCTCCTACAGCGGTAGGGGCGAAGCTGCCCGCGAATAATCCAGGCTCAGCCCTTCAATTCCTTCAGGTGCTTGTACACCGTCGCCCGTCCCATGTTCAGCACATTGGCCACATAGTTGGAGGCGCTTTTGCCCTTGAAGGCGCCTTCGGCATGCAGGGCCAGCACCAGTTCGCGCTTGTGCTCGCGCGTCAGCACGCTCAAGCCCAGTTGCCGTTCCCGCAGCCAGTTGTGCAGGAAGGTGTTGATGCGCTCCTGCCAGTCATCGCGAAACAGCGCGTCGGGTTGCGGGATCAGCTTGCTCGGTGACAGGAACAGGTCCAGCGCCGCCTTGGCGTTCTCGAACAGCGAAATGTTCAGGTTGATGCACAGCACGGCCATGGGATGGCCGTTGCTGTCGCGCAGGACGCTGCTCAGGCTGCGGATTTTCTGGCCATCCCAATTGAGCTTCTCGTAGGGGCCGATGTTGCGCTCGCTGATGTCGTCGCTGAGCATGTCTTCGAGCGCCGCATCGCCGCCGATTTCGCGCTTGGACAGGTTGTTGGCGATGTAATCGATTTTCTGCGTGCGCAGGTCGTGCAGCACCACCTCGGCGTGGGGGAAAAACAGCGTGGCAATGGCGTCGGCGATCGCCCGGAAGTTATCCAGTGCAGGGTTTGGTAGAGGTGGGGTCATCGGTGTTGCTCCAGGCAATCGGCGCCCCGTGAGCCGGGGCGCTGGAAGTTTGCCGCAATCGGGATCGAACGTCACCCCGGCGCCAGCTCAGCCCAGGCGTGAAGGGGAGAGCATGCTGGCGCTGAGGCCAAAGTGTTGCAGCGCCGGCGGCAGGTCTTCACCGCGCACCAGCGCGGCGCTGGCCTGGCCCATGGCGGGCGACGTCTGGATGCCATAGCCGCCCTGGGCGGCGACCCAGAACAGCCCGGGCACCCGCGGGTCGAAGCCGCTGACCAGGTCGCCATCGCTGACAAAGCTGCGCAGGCCGGCCCAGGTGCGGGTCGGACGGCGGATGGTCAGGGTGGTGGCCTCTTCGATCTGATAGATGCCCATGGCGATATCCAGTTCTTCCGGCTGCACGTCGTGAGGCTCTACCGGATCGGCGTTGGCCGGCGAGCCGAGGAACATCCCGGCATCGGGTTTCATGTAGAAGGATTCGTCGAGGCTGACCAGCATTGGCCAGGCGTGGCAATCCAGGCCCTTGGGACCTTCGAAGATAAACGCCGCGCGCCGCTTGGGAATTAGCCCCAGCGGTCGGGCACCGGCCATTGCACCGAGGTGGTCGGCCCAGGCCCCGGCGGCATTGATGATGATCGGTGCGCTGAATGTCTGGCCGGCGGTCTGCACGTGCCACTGTCCCTGGGGATCATGGCTCAGCCCCAGCACTTCGCAGTCGATGTGTACCTGCCCCTGGTTGCGGCGGATGCCCCGCAGGTAACCCTGGTGCAGGGCATCGGTGTCGATGTCGGTGGCGGTCGGGTCGTAGATCGCGCCAAAGACCTTCTCCCGGCGCAGGATCGGCAGGCGCGCCAGGGCCTCGTCGGCGCTGAGCAATTGCATCTGCGGCACGGTGGCCTTGGCGCTCAGGTATTGATTGCGCAACTCGTCCGGGTCGCCGGTGAAGTCCACGGTCATCTCGCCCCGGGGGGTGAGCAGCGGGTGCTCGCAGAAGCCTGCTGGCGGGGCATCGAAGAACGCCCGGCTGGCCTGGGTCAACGCGCGCACTTGCGGGGTGCCATACGCGGCGGTGTACAGCGCGGCCGAGCGCCCGGTGGAATGGTAGGCCGGGTGGGATTCGCGTTCGAGCACGATGACCCGGCCGTGGGGCGACAGCCAGAAACCGGTGGAAGCCCCGGCGATACCGCCGCCGATGATGATGAAGTCTGCCTGGGTCATGAACGTATCCTGAAAAGGCGCAAACACCCCCGGTCCTACTGGAATTGGGGAAGGGGACGGTGTGGGTCAGTTGAGCCGTTGGTAGATGGCATTGGCCAGCGCGATGTCTTCCAGGCCCAGGCCGATGGAGCGGAAGAACACGTGGCGCTCGTACGTCGGGCGGGGTGTCTGCCCACTGAGCAGTTGCGCCAGGTCACCGACGATCGCCGCCGGGTTCCAGTCGTGTTGCTCTTGGGCGATCAGCATTTCCCCGGCAGCGTCGGGGGTGGTCCGGCGGTAGTCGCAATACACCTGCATCTGGCCGAGGCTGTGCGGCGGGACTTCGTGGGCGCGCACCGCGTTGGTGCTGATGGAGGTGATCAAGGCGGGCTTGCGCAAGCGGAGGGGATCGATCACCGGGCCGGCAGAGGAGGTGCAGAGCATGATCACGTCGGCCTCCTCGAGCGCCGCTTCCAGGCTGCCCTTGATCTGCAGGCGCGAGTCCATGGCCATCCACTGCGCCAGTGCCTCGGGGTCGCGCTTGGCCAGGCTTGGCGAGTAGAGGCTGATGCTGTGCCACTCGCGCAGTTGCCGGGCGTAGTGCAGGTGCGCTTGCGCCACCGGGCCGCTGCCGATGATCACCAGGCGCCTGGCATCCGGCCGGGCCAGGGCGTCCACCGCCACGGCTGTGGTGGCGGCCGTGCGCGCAGTGGTCAGTTCGCCGGCATCGCACAACAGCAGTGGCTGGCCGGTGTGCATCGACATCAGCAGTGTCCAGGCGGTCACCAACGGGCCACCTTGCGGGCGCACGATGTAGGGCGAGGTTTTCACCCCGTAGACGCCGTCTTCGGCCAGCACCCCGAGGTAGTTGATGAAGTCCCCGGCGCCTTGGGGGAATTCCACCCGTTGCTGGGCCGGCTGCACGGCCTGGCCGGCCGCCAGGTCGCGGAACAGTTTGCGCAGGATCTGCGGCACGTCGACTTGCGCCAGCAGTTCGCGAGCCTGGGCTTGGGCGATCACAACAGGGGAAGGGGGCATGCGCAGGCTCCGAGGAATGGAAATTGAACTAATTTGTCCATTGTGGACTTATTGTTCCGATTGGCAATATCCCGGCGTAAAAAAAGCGCAGTCCGTGGCCGGCTGCGCTTGGGGGGAGCGACCCGAGCTTACGGGCGCTTGCGCTCTACCGGGCGCAGCAGATGGGTCGGCGGGGTTTCGCAACTGATCTTGCGACCCAGCAGCGCCTCGATGGACGGTAGCTGGTAGGAGTCGTCTTCACCGGCAAAGCTGATGGAGACGCCTTCTGCGCCTGCACGACCGGTACGACCGATGCGGTGCACGTAATCGTCCGGTACTTCCGGCAGGGTGAAGTTGATCACGTGGCTGATGCCGTCGATGTGAATCCCACGGCCGGCGACATCGGTGGCCACCAGGACGCGGATCTTGCCCTCGCGGAAACCTTCCAGGGTCTTGATGCGCTTGTGTTGCGGCACATCGCCCGACAGTTGGGCGGCGTTGACGCCATCGCGGACCAGGCGTTCTTCGATGCGCCGCACTTCGTCCTTGCGGTTGGCGAAGACCATCACCCGCTCCCAGCCGTTGTCGGTCACCAGGTTGTAGAGCAGCTTGTACTTATCGGCACCGGCAACGGCGTAGATGTGCTGTTCGACGTTTTCGCTGGCGACGTTCAAGGCCTCGATCTCGACGATGGACGGGTCGGTGGTCCATTGCTTGGCCAGGTTCATCACGTCTTCGGTGAAGGTGGCGGAGAACAGCAGGGTCTGGCGTTCGCTTTTCGGTGGGGTCTGGCGAATGATCTGACGCACTTGTGGGATGAAACCCATGTCGAGCATCCGGTCAGCTTCGTCCAGCACCATCACTTCGACCATGTCCAGGTGCACGTCGCCGCGCTGGTTGAAGTCCAGCAGGCGGCCCGGGGTGGCGACCAGGATGTCGCAGTGACGGGCCTCGAGGTGCTTGAGCTGCTTGTCGAAGTCCATGCCGCCGACAAAGGTCATGACGTTGAGGCCGGTGTACTTGGTCAGGTCGGCCGCGTCCTTGGCGATCTGCACCACCAGTTCACGGGTCGGCGCGATGATCAGTGCCCGTGGCTCACCCATGTAGCGCTCTTTCGGCGGTGGGGTTTGCAGCAACTGGGTGATGATCGAGACCAGGAACGCGGCGGTCTTGCCGGTGCCGGTCTGGGCGCGGCCGATGGCGTCTTTGCCGGCCAGGGTGAAGCCCAATACCTGTGCCTGGATCGGCGTGCAGTACGGGAAGCCCAGGTCCTGGATGGCGTGCATCAGCTCCGGGGCCAGCTTGAAGTCGTGGAAGCGGGTCTTGCCTTCCTGGGGTTCGACGACGAAGTCTTCGAGTTTCCAGGCCACGACCGGCGGTTTTGGCGCGCGTTCGCGACGCGGCTTCGGGGTCTCGCTGCGCGCTTTTGGCGGGGCAACGTCGGTGGCCGGTGTGTTCACCGGCTCGTTTTGCGGTGCCACGACAGCTGCGGTCCGACCAGGCTGATGACCGTCGGTGCGGTGGCTGGTGGTTGGGGAGGGTGCGCTGGAACTGGGCGCGAGCTGCTCAGCCTCGCTTTTACCGAACATTTTCTTGAGTGCTTTGAGCACGGTCATCTCATCAATTGGTTAAGGAATGTACGCCGGCCAGTGTAATGCAAGAATCGGGCGCGGCGTAGTGCGTTGGTCACACTGCTACACAGATGTTGGCGGATTAGCGCAAACGCTCGGCGAGCCAGACGCCAATATCACGAATTTCTTTGGGTAACACTTCGTGACCCATTGGGTATTCCTGCCATGTCACGGTGACACCGCGGGTCTTCAGGTACTCGTAGGCGGTGCGGCCCATGGCGTTTGGCACCACCTCATCGTACTGGCCATGCAGGCATAGCACCGGAATCCGTTGCTGGCTGGCGGACAGCTCGAGTTCTTCACTGAAGGTCGGGGCATAGGTGGAGAGGGCAAGTACGCCACCCAGCGGCCCCTGCCACTTGAGGAAGGTGCTGTGCAGGACCACCGCGCCCCCCTGGGAAAACCCCGCGAGAAAAATCCGCGAAGGGTCTATTCCGCCCGCGCGCTGCTCTTCGATCAAATCGATGATGCGTTGCGCCGACGCTTCCAGTTGCTCGCGGTCGATCGACCGGGCCGGGTTCATGGCCAGAATGTCGTACCAACTGGGCATCTCGTAACCACCGTTGATGGTCACCGCGCGGGTCGGCGCCTGGGGCAGGACGAAGCGCGTGGTCTGCAGGGTTTCCTGCAGGGCTTCGGCTACCGGCAGGAAGTCGTAGCGGTCGGCGCCCAGGCCGTGGAGCCAGATGACACAGGCGTCTTCCGGTTTGGCGGGGTGAAGAATCAAGGGCTCGGTCATGGCTGCTCCAATATTGTGCGTTCGCCCGCTTTGAGTGCGAGCTCAAAGTGCACGACGGGTCGATCAGTTAAGAAGTTGTCGCAAGGTTGAAAGTTTTGCTCTTGACCTGCGGCTGAATCGCTTTAGCGCCCGGTGTGGTACGGGCCTTGCTATGGGAAAACCTGTGCACGCGATCCTGCGCCTGGCGGTAACACTATCAGGCAACCGCCTGCCGCGGGAGAGCAAAAAATCCGGTGATGGACGTTCGCCAATGGCCGCTACGGGCTTGGCAGACAAGAAAGGGCTACAGCCCGTTCGGCCGATTGGTGAGCAGTGAGTTTTCCATGATGTGGATTTTCTCCTACTAGACTCATAGCTAAGGTCTTACGCCGCTTGACCCTAAAACAAGCCAACACGGGTCAACAGCGCCTCATAAGGGTGCGGCAGGACTCAAGCTCCGACACAACAAGAGCAAAACTGGAGGTTTGAATGAAGATGTTGAAATCCACCCTGGCAGTGGTGACTGCAGCCGCAGTACTCGGTGTCAGCGGGTTCGCTCAGGCGGGCGCAACCCTGGATGCAGTGCAGAAGAAAGGTTTCGTACAGTGCGGCGTCAGTGACGGTCTGCCGGGTTTCTCGGTACCGGATTCCACCGGCAAGATCCTTGGCATTGATGCCGACTTCTGTCGCGCTGTGGCCGCCGCAGTATTCGGCGACGCAACCAAAGTGAAATTCAGTCAGTTGAACGCCAAGGAGCGTTTCACCGCGCTGCAGTCCGGCGAAATTGACATCCTGTCGCGCAACACCACCATGACCAGCTCCCGTGATGCGGGCATGGGCCTGAAGTTTCCTGGCTTCATCACTTACTACGACGGCATCGGCTTCCTGGTAAACAACAAGCTGGGTGTCAAGAGTGCCAAGGAACTGGATGGCGCCACTATCTGCATTCAAGCCGGTACCACGACCGAGCTGAACGTTTCCGACTACTTCCGCGGCAACGGCCTGAAATACACCCCGATCACCTTCGACACCTCCGACGAAAGCGCCAAGTCGCTGGAGTCCGGGCGTTGCGATGTTCTGACTTCCGACAAATCCCAACTGTTTGCCCAGCGCAGCAAGCTGGCTGCGCCGAAGGACTACGTGGTTCTGCCGGAAACCATCTCCAAGGAGCCACTGGGCCCTGTCGTGCGTAATGGTGACGACGAATGGCTGGCCGTGATCCGCTGGACTGGCTACGCCATGCTCAACGCTGAAGAAGCCGGTATCACTTCGAAAAACGTCGAAGCCGAAGCCAAGTCCACCAAGAACCCGGATGTCGCTCGTATGCTCGGGGCTGACGGTGAATACGGCAAGGATCTGAAGCTGCCGAAAGACTGGGTCGTCCAGATCGTCAAGCAGGTCGGCAACTACGGCGAAGTGTTCGAGAAAAACCTCGGCAAGGGCACTCCGCTGGAAATCGACCGCGGGCTGAACGCCCTGTGGAACAACGGCGGCATTCAATACGCACCACCCGTGCGCTGATGGTTCTATCACCCGGTGGGCCAACCACCGGGTGATGTTCTGTACCATTATTTCTGGGGCACTCCATGCAAAATTCTATCGGCGCACCAAAGCAGAGGCTCAGCCTCAGCGATCCCAAAGTGCGTGCGTGGCTATTTCAGATCATCACCATTGTGGCGGTGGTCTCGATGGGTTGGTACCTGTTCGACAATACACAGACCAACCTGCAACACCGGGGTATTACTTCCGGCTTCGACTTTCTTGAGCGCAGTGCCGGCTTCGGTATCGCTCAAACCCTGATCGACTACACCGAATCGGACAGCTATGCCCGGGTGTTTGTCATCGGCCTGCTCAACACCTTGCTGGTGACCTTCATTGGCGTGATCCTGGCAACGATCCTGGGGTTCATCGTTGGCGTTTCGCGGCTGTCGAAGAACTGGATCATCGCCAAGCTGGCGACCGTGTACGTGGAAGTCTTTCGCAACATTCCGCCGCTGCTGCAGATCCTGTTCTGGTATTTCGCGGTGTTCCTGACCCTGCCTGGGCCGCGTAACAGCCATAGCTTCGGCGACACCTTCTTCGTCAGCAGCCGTGGCCTGAATATGCCGGCCGCGTTGACGGCGGACGGCTTCTGGCCGTTTGTGGCCAGCATCGGCGTGGCCATTGTCGCCATCGTGCTGATGAGCCGCTGGGCCACCAGGCGCTTCGAAGCGACCGGTGTGCCGTTTCATAAATTCTGGGTGGGGCTGGCGCTGTTTCTGGCGATCCCGGCGCTCTGTGCGTTGATCTTCGGCACGCCGCTGCACTGGGAGCAGCCCAAACTGCAAGGCTTCAACTTCGTCGGTGGCTGGGTGCTGATCCCGGAACTGCTGGCGCTGACCCTGGCCTTGACCGTCTATACCGCGGCGTTCATCGCCGAGATCGTGCGTTCGGGCATCAAGTCGGTCAGCCATGGCCAGACCGAAGCGGCGCACTCCCTCGGTTTGCGCAACGGCCCGACCCTGCGCAAGGTGATCATTCCCCAGGCGCTGCGGGTGATCATTCCGCCGTTGACCAGCCAATACCTCAACCTGGCGAAGAACTCCTCGCTGGCGGCCGGTATCGGTTACCCGGAAATGGTCTCGCTGTTTGCCGGCACGGTGCTGAACCAGACCGGGCAGGCAATCGAGGTGATTGCCATCACCATGAGCGTGTACCTGGCGATCAGCATCAGCATTTCCTTGCTGATGAACTGGTACAACAAGCGCATTGCGCTGATCGAGCGGTAAGGAAAAGCGCATGAGCACTCATACCTTCAAACCGGATATGCCACCGCCGAGCAGCAGCATCGGCGTGGTGGCGTGGATGCGCGCCAACATGTTCTCCAGTTGGCTCAACACCCTGCTGACGCTGTTCGCGTTCTACCTGATCTACCTGGTGGTGCCGCCGATCCTGCAGTGGGCGATCATCGACGCCAACTGGGTCGGCACCACCCAGGCCGACTGCACCAAGGAAGGCGCCTGCTGGGTGTTCATCCAGCAGCGCTTCGGCCAGTTCATGTATGGCTACTACCCGGCGGAACTGCGCTGGCGCGTGGACCTGACCGTGTGGCTGGCGGTGATCGGTGTTGCACCGCTGTTCATCTCGCGCTTCCCGCGTAAAGCGGTGTATGGGCTGAGCTTCCTGGTGCTGTACCCGATCATTGCCTGGTGCCTGTTGCATGGCGGCGTTTTCGGCTTGACCCAGGTGGCGACCAGCCAATGGGGCGGCTTGATGCTGACCCTGGTGATCGCCACCGTCGGGATCGCCGGCGCGCTGCCGCTGGGCATCATCCTGGCCCTGGGGCGGCGCTCGAACATGCCGGCGATTCGGGTGGTCTGCGTGACCTTCATCGAGTTCTGGCGCGGCGTGCCATTGATCACAGTGCTGTTCATGTCCTCGGTGATGCTGCCGTTGTTCCTGCCTGAAGGCATGAACTTCGACAAGCTGCTGCGGGCGCTGATCGGGGTGATCCTGTTCCAGTCGGCCTACGTCGCCGAAGTGGTGCGTGGCGGCCTGCAAGCCATTCCCAAGGGGCAGTACGAAGCGGCTGCCGCGATGGGCCTGGGGTACTGGCGCAGCATGGGGCTGGTGATCCTGCCGCAAGCCTTGAAGCTGGTGATCCCCGGCATCGTCAACACCTTCATTGCCCTGTTCAAGGACACGAGCCTGGTGATCATCATTGGCCTGTTCGACTTGCTCAACAGCGTCAAGCAAGCCGCCGCCGACCCGAAATGGTTGGGCATGGCCACCGAGGGCTACGTGTTCGCGGCCCTGGTCTTCTGGATTTTCTGTTTTGGTATGTCGCGCTATTCCATGCACCTGGAACGCAAGCTCGACACTGGCCACAAGCGTTAGGAGTTCTGTAATGAGCGAAGCAAGCAAACAGCCGATGAGCCCTGAAGGCATTATTCAGATGCAGGGCGTGAACAAGTGGTACGGCCAGTTCCATGTGTTGAAAGACATCAACCTCAACGTCAAGCAGGGCGAGCGGATTGTCTTGTGCGGGCCTTCGGGGTCCGGCAAGTCGACCACCATTCGTTGCCTCAACCGCCTGGAAGAGCACCAGCAGGGGCGGATCGTGGTCGATGGTGTGGAGCTGACCAATGACCTCAAGCAGATCGAAACGGTGCGCCGTGAAGTCGGCATGGTGTTCCAGCACTTCAATCTGTTCCCGCACCTGACCATTTTGCAGAACTGCACCCTGGCACCGATGTGGGTGCGCAAGATGCCCAAGCGCAAGGCCGAGGAAATTGCCATGCATTACCTGGAGCGCGTGCGCATTCCGGAGCAGGCGCACAAGTTTCCGGGGCAACTGTCCGGTGGTCAGCAGCAGCGGGTGGCGATTGCCCGGGCGCTGTGCATGAAGCCGAAGATCATGCTGTTCGATGAGCCGACCTCGGCGCTCGATCCGGAGATGGTCAAGGAGGTGCTCGATACCATGATAGGCCTGGCCGAAGATGGTATGACCATGCTCTGTGTGACCCATGAGATGGGCTTTGCGCGGACGGTGGCGAATCGGGTGATCTTCATGGACAAGGGGGAGATTGTTGAGCAGGCGGCGCCGAATGACTTCTTCGACAATCCGCAGAATGAGCGGACCAAGTTGTTCTTGAGTCAGATTCTGCATTGATGGGAGTTGAGTGATGAGATAAACCCGGACGTGTTCCGGGTTTTTTTGGTCTGGTTTTTTGTGGGGCATATCCGTTGCTGTGGTAATGGCGGGTGAGGCGGCCTACGGGCCGGCCTGCTTTTTCTGGCTGGATTGTTTCAGTGGGATGTCATTGTGGGCGCGAGCCTGCTCGCGATGGCGATATCCGCCACACCATAGGTCTGGGGTAAACCCCCCGCAGCTGCCGAGCCCGCAGTCCTCGCCTCGCCATCAACCCTAACTTCCTCATTGCTCTACCGAGTCAAGCTGACTAACATGTCAAAAAAATTCATCCTATGATTGGATGAAAGGGCGAATTTGATGACAGACACTTCTCCACTGATTAAGCGTTCCCTGGTCGATCAGGCCCTGGAGCAATTGCGCCTACGCATCAACAACGGCAGTTGGACGGTTGGCCAGCGCCTGCCCACCGAGCCTGAGTTGGCGGCTGAGTTGGGGATCAGTCGCAATACCGTGCGTGAGGCCATGCGGGTGCTGGCGTTTTCCGGGTTGATTGAGATTCGCCAGGGTGACGGCAGTTATTTGCGGGCGGTGATCGATCCGTTGGATACGATGAAAGCCTTGTCCCGTTGCTCCCATGAGCAGGCCCGGGAGACCCGGCATATTCTCGAGGTGGAGGCCATTGGCCTGGCGGCGTTGCGTCGGACCGACGAGGACCTGGTGGCCCTGCGTGAAGCGCTGACAATCAGTGGTACCCACTATCACGGCGACCTTGATAGCCACATCGCCTGCGACATGGTGTTTCACCGCCGCCTGGTGGATGCCGCGCATAACCCCACCCTCAGTGAGCTGTACCGCTACTTCTCCAGCATCGTCAGCGCGCAGTTGCGTGAAACGTTGAACATCCTCCCCAGGCGTCAAGCCGTGTTCGATTTGCATGTCGATTTACTCGACGCCGTCGAGCAGCGCGATCCGGAGCGGGCCAAGGCCCTTTCCCGGCAGTTGATCAATGAGCCTTGAAACCGAGAATTCCATGTCCAGCCAACCGGCCAATACCCGCGATACCGTCTCCCCCAAGCGCTCGGCAGAGCTTGAAGAATTGCTGATCGATGCCGAGGCCGATGACGAGCAAGTCCAGCAGAGCCAACCGCTGTTGCGCCGACCCTGGTTGTTGCTGCTGGGGCTGATTCTGGTGGCGCTGAACCTGCGTCCAGCGCTGTCGAGCATGGCGCCGCTGCTCAGCGAGGTGTCGAAGAGTCTTGGCTTGTCGGCGGCCCAGGCCGGGTTGCTGACCACTTTGCCGGTGTTGTGCCTGGGCCTGTTTGCGCCCTTGGCGCCGATCCTGGCACGGCGTTTTGGTGCGGAGCGCGTGGTGTTGGGGATTCTCCTGACCCTGGCGGGCGGGATCATCCTGCGCAGTTCGTTTGGTGAGGTCGGCCTGTTTGCCGGGAGCATCCTGGCCGGCGCCAGCATTGGGGTGATCGGCGTGTTGCTGCCGGGCATCGTCAAGCGCGATTTTGCCAAGCACGCCGGCACCATGACCGGCGTCTACACCATGGCCCTGTGCCTGGGCGCCGCCATGGCCGCCGGAGCCTCGGTGCCCTTGAGCGAGCACTTTGACCAGGATTGGGCCGTGGGCCTGGGGTTCTGGGGGATTCCGGCACTGCTGGCGGCGCTGTTCTGGCTGCCGCAGGTGGGGCCAAGACACGGCGCCCACAACGTCGCGTATCGGGTGCGCGGGCTGCTGCGTGACCCGCTGGCCTGGCAAGTGACCCTGTACATGGGCCTGCAGTCGTCGCTGGCCTACATCGTCTTTGGCTGGTTGCCGTCGATTCTGATCGGCCGTGGCCTGACGCCGACCCAGGCCGGGCTGGTGCTGTCGGGTTCGGTGATTGTGCAGTTGGCCAGTTCCCTGGCCGCTCCCTGGCTGGCCACGCGGGGCAAGGACCAGCGCCTGGCGATCGTGGTGGTGATGCTGATGACCCTGGGCGGGCTGTTCGGTTGCCTGTATGCGCCGATCGAAGGCTTGTGGGGCTGGGCGATCCTGCTGGGCCTGGGGCAGGGCGCAACCTTCGCCCTGGCGCTGACCCTGATTGTGCTGCGCTCGCGCGATGCCCATGTGGCGGCCAATCTGTCGAGCATGGCCCAGGGGTTCGGCTACACCCTGGCGTCCATGGGGCCGTTTGCGGTCGGTCTGGTGCACGACTGGACCGGAGGGTGGACCGCGCTGGGCTGGATTTTCGGGGTGATTGGCCTGGGTGCGATCATCGCCGGGCTGGGGGCTGGGCGTGCACGGTACGTGCAGGTCGAAAGCGAACGGGTGTGACGGCGTCGCACTGGCGGTATTTGCCCGGCGAATGCCAGTAGTGTTCCCAAGGTTTGCGGACTATCGTGCAGGTACCTTTCGAAGCCATTTTCCAATGCAGGGAGCCTGCCCATGAGTGACGTCAATCGCGCCGTGATCACCGAGTTCTATCAAGCCTTCCAGCGCCTGGATGCCGAGGCCATGAGCGCCTGCTACAGCGAGGATGTGCTGTTCAGTGACCCGGCCTTTGGCGAGCTGCGCGGGCGTGATGCCGGTGACATGTGGCGAATGCTCACCACCCGGGCCAAGGACTTTTCCCTGACCTTCGACAGCGTGCAGGCCGACGAGCGCAGTGGCAGCGCGCACTGGGTTGCTCGCTACCTGTTCAGCCAGACCGGCAACACCGTGGTCAACGACATCCAGGCGCGCTTCGTCCTGCGTGACGGCAAGATCTGCGAGCACCACGACTCCTTTGATCTGTGGCGCTGGTCGCGCCAGGCATTGGGTGTCAAAGGTCTGCTCCTGGGCTGGACGCCGCTGGTGGGCAATGCGGTGCGCAAGCAGGCACTCAAAGGCTTGAGGGCATTCCAGGCCAGTCGCTGATAAGATCGGCAGCTGTTTTCCTTCAAGTCCTGAACGTCCCGTGAACAGCCCCGACCAATCCCCTGTCGACCCCGCGATGCCCGTGAGCAAACCCTGGTTCGTCTACCTCGTGCGCGCGGCCAATGGCGCGTTGTATTGCGGCATCAGCGACGATCCGCTCAAGCGCTTCGCCAAACACCAGAGCGGCAAGGGCGCACGGTTTTTTCTCTCAAGCCCGGCGATGGCGTTGGTCTATACCGAGGCCTGCCGCGACAAGCGTGAAGCGTTGCGCCAGGAACGCCTGATCAAGAAGCTGCGCAAGAGCGCCAAGGAATGCCTGGTGGCGGCTTATCACCCTGACTGATGAGTTCCCATCAGGCAGATGGGTAGGCTGCTATTCGATTGCGAGTTAAGCTGCTGGCTTCTCACATCAGCGGCGGATTGTGTATGTCAGAGTTGATTCTTCACCATTACCCAACTTCTCCTTTTGCAGAAAAGGCGCGGCTGTTGCTGGGCTTCAAGGGGTTGTCCTGGCGCTCGGTGAACATCTCGCCGGTGATGCCCAAGCCTGACCTCACGGCCTTGACCGGTGGCTACCGCCGCACGCCGGTGCTGCAGATCGGTGCCGATATCTATTGCGATACTGCGCTGATCGCCCGCCGACTGGAGCAGCAGAAGGCCCTGCCGGCGTTCTTCCCAGAAGGTCAGGAAATGGTCAGCGCCACGGTCGCTGCCTGGGCCGACTCGGTGGTGTTCCAGCATGCGGTCAGCCTGGTGTTCCAGCCGGAATCGATCGCGGTACGCTTCGGCAAGTTGTCACCGGAGGCGGTGAAGGCCTTTGTCGCCGACCGTGCCGGGCTGTTCAGCGGTGGTAGCGCCACCCGGCTGTCGGCGGACCAGGCCCGTCATCAATGGCCGACGATCATGGCGCGCCTGGAGCAGCAACTGCAGCGTGATGGCGACTACCTGTTCGGCGAACCCTCGATTGCCGACTTCGCCCTGGCCCATCCGCTGTGGTTCTTGAAGGCCACGCCCGTGACTTCGCCCTTGGTCGATGCCTACCCGACAGTCTCGGCCTGGCTGACCCGGGTCCTGGGTTTCGGTCATGGTGCGTTCAGTGATATGAGTGCAGAAGAAGCCCTGCAGGTGGCGCGGGATTCAACCCCGGCGGCCCTGCCGGATGAACCGTTCAACGAACCGAATGGTTTTACCGCAGGCCAGCAGGTGGTGATCGCGGCAACCGACTATGGGGTTGATCCGGTGGCCGGCGAGTTGTTGTTTGCCGGCAGCGAAGAGTTGATCCTGCGTCGCGAAGACCCGCGTGGTGGGGTGGTGCATGTGCACTTCCCGCGGTTGGGTTTCCGCATCGAGGCTTGCTAACGGCAACGGTTCGCCGCCTGCGGTGCAGGTGGCGATTTTCTGAGCGGGTTTATTTCAACGCCGCCAGAATTGCTTCGGGCTCATACCCGCGAATCAGCGTGCCGTTCACGTCCAGTACCGGAATGCCGCGCCCGCCCAGGGCCTCATAGGCCTTGCGCGCCTCGGCATCTTTCTCGATGTCGTATTCCTTGAACGGTACGCCCTTCTGGTCAAGGAAGCGCCGGGTCAGCTTGCAGTAGCCGCACCAGTCGGTGGCGTAGAGCACCACCCGGGCGTTGGCCCGGACCTGTTCGGCGACTACCTGCGAGGGGTTGAACCACCGCTCGATCTTGCCCCAGTTCTGATAGACCACCAGCACCAGCACAATCAGCAGGACCTTCTTCAGTGCGCCTGCGAGCATCAGTTGCGACGCTTGAGCTGGTCGGTGAGGGAGGTCGGCAGGCCCTTGATGACCAGGGTGCCGGCTTCTTCGTCGTACTCGATCTTGGAGCCCAGCAGGTGCGCTTCGAAGCTGATGGACAGGCCTTCGGCGCGGCCGGTGAAACGGCGGAACTGGTTGAGGGTGCGTTTGTCCGCCGGGATCTCCGGTGACAGGCCGTAGTCCTTGTTGCGGATGTGATCGTAGAAGGCTTTTGGACGTTCTTCGTCGATCAGTTCGGACAGCTCCTCCAGGCCCATGGGCTCACCCAGCTTGGCCTGGCTGCTGGCGTAGTCGACCAAGGTCTTGGTCTTCTCGCGGGCGGAGTCTTCCGGCAGGTCTTCACTTTCGACGAAGTCGCTGAAGGCCTTGAGCAGGGTGCGGGTTTCGCCTGGCCCGTCGACGCCTTCCTGGCAGCCGATGAAGTCGCGGAAGTACTCCGAAACCTTTTTCCCGTTCTTGCCTTTGATGAACGAAATGTACTGCTTGGACTGCTTGTTGTTCTGCCACTCGGAGAGGTTGATCCGTGCGGCCAGGTGCAACTGGCCCAGGTCCAGGTGCCGGGACGGGGTCACGTCGAGCTGGTCGGTCACGGCCACGCCTTCACTGTGGTGCAGCAGGGCGATGGCCAGGTAGTCGGTCATGCCTTGCTGGTAGTGGGCGAACAGGACGTGGCCGCCGGTCGACAGGTTGGACTCCTCCATCAGCTTTTGCAGGTGCTCCACGGCAATGCGGCTGAAGGCGGTGAAATCCTGGCCACCGTCGAGGTACTCCTTCAGCCAGCCGCTGAACGGATGTGCGCCGGACTCGGCGTGGAACAAACCCCAAGCCTTGCCTTGCTTGGCGTTGTAGCTCTCGTTGAGGTCGGCAAGCATATTCTCGATGGCGGCGGATTCGGCCAGTTCCGAGTCGCGGGCGTGTAGCACTGCGGGTGTGCCGTCGGGTTTTTTGTCGATCAGGTGGACGATGCAATGACGGATCGGCATGGGCTTCTCGGCTGTATGAATGGAGGAGGGCGTGCTCCCCCGAAAAAGTGCCCAGTGTACCGCACCTGCTGGTTTTGGCGGTGCTCGAAGGGGCTGGGAGACAGGACATCCCGGGCTTATGCGCTTTTTTGCGGATTTAGAGCAATAAAGCTGACCAAATGGGTAGGTAGAGGCGGATATTTCCCCGTCTCTGTGCTAGTTTTGCCCGGTCTTACGCGAAGTCACTGCGTTAAGCGTGCATTCAGCATTTGTCAGGTCGAACCAAACCCTGATTTCGGTATCTATAACCCCGACCCGTCGGTGTTGTAGCCGAGGGTGCCAGATCCAGAAGATCGGGCTCGATGGCTGACACTGCACTCTGCAATCCATATGAATTTGATAGGGAAGGAACACTACATGGCTCTTACTAAAGACCAACTGATCGCCGATATCGCTGAAGCTATCGACGCGCCTAAAACCACCGCGCGTAACGCTCTGGACCAACTGGGCCAAATCGTTGCTGATCAACTGGAAAACGGCGGTGAAATCACCCTGCCAGGTATCGGTAAGCTGAAAGTGACCGAGCGTCCTGCCCGTACCGGCCGCAACCCTTCGACTGGCGCTGCCATCGAAATCGCTGCCAAAAAAGTTATCAAGCTGGTTGTGGCTAAAGGCCTGACCGACGCTGTTAACAAGTAAGACGCATAAAAAAGAGCCGCGCCTCGGAGCGATCCGGGCGCGGCTTTTTTGTGCCTGCAGCAATGTGGCCGGCAAGGCTCAGCTTTTGCGAACCCAGCGCTCGCGCCAGACGTGCTGCTCGGATTTGGTCTGGAAGGTCCAGGCGACAAAGCGGCTTTGCTTTTGCCCCTGGGACATTTCCACGACCTGGCTCTCCAGCACGCCGGCCTTTTTCAGTGCGGTCTGGATGGCGGGCAGGTTTGACGCTTTCGAGACCAGGGTACTGAACCACAGCACCTTGTGTTGAAAGTGTGCGCTTTCGGCGATCAGTTGCGTCACGAACCGCGCTTCACCGCCTTCACACCACAACTCGGCGGACTGCCCGCCAAAGTTCAGCACCGGCAGTTTGCGTTTCGGATCGGCACGGCCCAGGGCACGCCATTTACGCTCGCTGCCCTTGGTCGCCTCGTCCATCGAGGCATGGAACGGCGGGTTGCACATGGTCAGGTCAAACCGTTCGCCCGGTTCCAGCAAGCCCAGCAGGATGTGCTTGGGATTGGTTTGCTGGCGCAGTTGGATGGCTTTGTTGAGGCCGTTGGATTGCACAATGGCTTTGGCGGCAGCCACGGCGGTCGGGTCGATTTCCGAACCGAGGAAATGCCAGCGGTAATCACTGTAGCCAATCAAGGGATAGACGCAGTTGGCGCCCATGCCGATGTCGAGCACCTTGACCGGTGCGCCGCGAGGGATCTCACCGTCGTTGACGCTGGCCAGCAGGTCGGCGAGAAAGTGCACGTAGTCGGCACGCCCCGGAACCGGTGGGCACAGGTAGTCGGCAGGGATGTCCCAATGGGCGATGCCGTAGAACGCCTTGAGCAACGCCCGGTTGAACACCCGCACCGCATCCGGGCTTGCGAAGTCGATGCTCTCTTTGCCATAGGGGTTGATGATCACGAACTTCGCCAGTTCCGGCGTGGTCTTGATCAGTGCCGGGAAGTCGTAACGGCCCTGGTGGCGGTTGCGCGGGTGCAGGCTGGCCTTCTCGCGGGGCTCCACGGCTTTGGCCGGGGTCGCGGCAGCAGGCTTTTTGCGCGCAGGTCTTGGTGTGCGGGGGGTGGTCATGGGCGTTGTCGATTCGGGTGTGGCTGAAAGAGGCGGGCATTGTCCCACATCCAGGCGCTGTGAATGCAATTGTGAAGATCAGCACGAATCCCTGTGGGAGCGGGCTTGCCCGCGATGGCGATCTGTCAGTCACATCAATGTTGAATATGAGGGCCTCATCGCGGGCAAGCCCGCTCCCACAGGGTGTTGTGGTGTTTGTGGGCAAGTGGCGGGCATAAAAAAGGGAGACCACACGGGCCTCCCTGTTTTATTGCGGTTTGCCGTTACAGGCTGGCAATCCGCGCGTGTTGCTCGGCCAGCTTGCCCAGAGCCTGTTCGGCTTCGGCCAGTTTGGCGCGTTCTTTCTCGATGACTTCGGCCGGGGCCTTGTCAACGAAGCCAGCGTTGGACAGCTTGCCGCCGACACGTTGCACTTCACCTTGCAGGCGCTGGATTTCCTTGTCCAGACGGGCGAGTTCCGCACCCTTGTCGATCAGGCCGGCCATCGGCACCAGCACTTCCATCTCGCCGACCAGCGCGGTGGCCGACAGTGGCGCTTCTTCGCCGGCCGCCAATACGGTGATGGACTCCAGCTTGGCCAGCTTTTTCAGCAGGACTTCGTTTTCGCTCAGGCGACGCTGGTCTTCGGCGCTGACGTTCTTCAGGAAGATCGGCAGGGGTTTGCCCGGGCCGATGTTCATCTCGCCGCGAATGTTGCGTGTGCCCAGCATCAGGCCCTTGAGCCATTCGATGTCGTCTTCGGCCGCCTGGTCGATGCGTGCTTCGTTGGCCACTGGCCAAGGTTGCAGCATGATGGTCTTGCCGTCGATGCCGGCCAGTGGCGCGATGCGCTGCCAGATTTCTTCGGTGATGAACGGCATGAACGGGTGCGCCAGGCGCAGCGCCACTTCCAGCACGCGCACCAGGGTGCGACGGGTGCCGCGCTGGCGTTCGATCGGGCCGTTTTCGTCCCACAGCACGGGCTTGGACAGTTCCAGGTACCAGTCGCAATACTGGTTCCAGATGAACTCGTACAGGGCCTGTGCGGCCAGGTCGAAGCGGAACTGGTCGAGTTGGCGGGTCACTTCGGCTTCGGTGCGCTGCAACTGGGAGATGATCCAGCGATCGGCCAGCGACAGCTCGTAGGCTTCGCCGTTCTGGCCGCAGTCTTCGCCCTTGTCCAGGACGTAGCGCGCAGCGTTCCAGATTTTGTTGCAGAAGTTGCGATAGCCTTCGACGCGGCCCATGTCGAACTTGATGTCGCGACCGGTGGACGCCAGGGAGCAGAAGGTGAAGCGCAGGGCGTCGGTGCCGTAGCTGGCGATGCCGTCGGCAAACTCGTCGCGGGTCTGCTTCTCGATCTTTTTCGCCAGCTTCGGCTGCATCAGGCCGCTGGTGCGTTTTTGCACCAGGGTTTCCAGGTCGATGCCGTCGATGATATCCAGCGGGTCAAGGACGTTGCCCTTGGACTTGGACATCTTCTGGCCCTGGCCGTCGCGCACCAGGCCGTGTACGTACACGGTCTTGAACGGTACCTGTGGCGTGCCGTCTTCGTTCTTCACCAAGTGCATGGTGAGCATGATCATCCGGGCAACCCAGAAGAAAATGATGTCGAAGCCGGTCACCAGTACGTCGGTGGAGTGGAACTTCTTGAGGAACTCGGTCTGTTGCGGCCAGCCGAGGGTGGAGAAGGTCCACAGGCCCGAGCTGAACCAGGTGTCGAGGACGTCGTTGTCCTGCTGCAGGGCAACGTCGGGACCGAGGTTGTGCTTGGCGCGCACTTCGGCTTCGTCGCGACCGACGTAGACCTTGCCCGACTCGTCGTACCAGGCCGGAATCCGGTGGCCCCACCACAGCTGACGGCTGATGCACCAGTCCTGGATGTCGCGCATCCACGAGAAGTACATGTTTTCGTACTGTTTGGGGACGAACTGGATGCGACCGTCTTCCACGGCGGCAATCGCAGGCTCGGCCAGTGGTTTGGTGGACACGTACCACTGGTCGGTCAGCCACGGTTCGATGATGGTGCCGGAGCGGTCGCCTTTCGGCACTTTCAGGCCGTGATCATCAACGCTGACCAGCAGGCCGGCGGCGTCGAATGCAGCGACGATCTGCTTGCGCGCTTCGAAACGGTCGAGGCCGGCGTATTCGGCCGGGATCTTGCCGTCGATGCTTTCGTTGAGCGTACCGTCGAGGTTGAACACCTGGCAGGCAGGCAGCACTGCGGCGTTCTTGTCGAAGATGTTGAGCAGCGGCAGGTTGTGGCGCTTGCCGACTTCGTAGTCGTTGAAATCGTGGGCCGGGGTGATTTTCACACAGCCGGTGCCGAACTCAGGATCACAGTAATCGTCAGCGATGATCGGGATACGGCGGCCAACCAGCGGCAGCTCGACGAATTGGCCGATCAGGGCCTTGTAGCGTTCATCGTTCGGGTTAACGGCCACGGCGGAGTCGCCGAGCATGGTTTCCGGGCGAGTGGTCGCGACGATCAGGAAATCGTTGCCTTCAGCGGTCTTGGCGCCGTCGGCCAGCGGGTACTTGAGGTTCCACAGGAAGCCTTTCTCGTCGTGGTTTTCCACTTCGAGGTCGGAAATCGCCGTGTGCAGCTTGGTGTCCCAGTTGACCAGGCGCTTGCCGCGGTAGATCAGGCCGTCTTCGTGCAGGCGCACGAACGCTTCCTTGACCGCTTCCGAGAGGCCGTCGTCCATGGTGAAGCGCTCGCGGCTCCAGTCCACCGACGAGCCGAGCCGACGGATCTGACGGCTGATGTTGCCACCGGACTCATCTTTCCATTCCCAGACCTTTTCCAGGAATTTCTCACGGCCCAGGTCGTGGCGGCTTTGGCCTTTGGCTTCGAGCTGACGCTCCACCAGCATCTGGGTGGCGATACCGGCGTGGTCGGTGCCCGGCTGCCACAGGGTGTTGCGACCCTGCATGCGGCGGAAACGGATCAGGGCGTCCATGATCGCGTTGTTGAAGCCATGGCCCATGTGCAGGCTGCCGGTGACGTTCGGCGGCGGAATCATGATGGTGTAGGAATCGCCCGCGCCTTGCGGGGCGAAGTAGTTCTCGGACTCCCAGGTGTTGTACCAGGAAGTTTCAATGGCGTGCGGCTGGTAGGTCTTATCCATGCGCGGCGGGACCCTATTGGCATTTATTCAGGAAAAGCCGGCAAGTATAGCGGGGATGTCGCCTGGGGCGTAGAGCGAGCTGATGGCAGGGGGGAGAAATCTCGAGCTTTTTTCCAGGAGGGACGGTCGAGGTGCTCCAGGCTCGTGGGGGAATTGCCTTGGGCTGATGGGGAAGGGGGCAGTGGGTGGAGAGTCAGTGCGATAGTTTCCTTGGTATATAAGGAATTTGCCTACAAGTTTGCCTGTTTGAGTAAGTGCTGTGTGTACGTAGTATTCGCGCAGGTTTGTGCAAGTTGAATATGTTGCACGGTACCTACTGAGAAATATAGTGTTTTAAATAATGGCATGGAGCATTTATGAATATTAAACAAGTTGCGTTGTTGATTCCTCTGCTGATGTCGGCCAATACCTGGGCAAGCACCGTGGAGTATTGCCCGAAAGTTGCAGATATCAAGGAGGTCGGTAACACGGCCAGCTATATCGCCGCGACTGTCAGTGGCCAGGACGAATGGAACGGCACCTCTCAGACTGGGCGTGGCCCGGTGGCGGGGTTCGAGGAGGCAATCTTCAAGGCCCACGGGGGCGCAGTCGATGGTGTCGTGGTCGGTGAACTCCTGCGTTGCGGCTACAACTTGCGCGACGGCGGGAAGCTGGATATGCGCTTCAAGCGCGAAGGCACCGTTGTCAGTATTCAGGAGGGGGGAGCCTGGGAGCAATGGCATGGCCAGTACTACTGCGAGGATAAGACCGCGGGTGCCTGCTCGTTCAAGGAGCTGTCTCGTCCAAGTAAAGGTTAGTTGAAATCGTGTGACCGTCCCGATAAAGAGTAGTTGCTCAACGTACTGCTCTTTATAGGGGGTGTTTGAAGTGTGCGGTCGCCACCTTCACTGGCGACCAATCTCTCGTTCAAGGGGAGAACTCAAAAGCACCGGATCAGTTGTCGTACTGACTCAATAACCGTTCCATTCGCGCATCGAGGCGACGCTTGATTTCAGTCTCGATGTGCGGGGCAAAATCATCGATCACGTCTTGCATGATCAATTGCGCAGCGGCGCGCAACTCACCGTCCAGGTGCAACATGACGTCGGCAGCTTGCTGGGCGGTCGTCGTGGCGACAGGGGCGGGCGCTGCTTGCACAATCGGTGCGGGTGAGGGGGTGGGTGCGGGTGCTGGAGCAGGTTGCTCGACGGCTGCGGCCAGCGGTTTGCCACTGACCTGGTCGAACAGCAAGGGAATCTGGCCTTCATCACTTGCGGTCTCGACGGTGTCGGTCAGCAGCGGTGGTTGCAGGTTGTCATCGCCGAGCAACTGGCGGATCGACTCGAGGTCGTCCAGCAGGTGTGCGGCCTTTTGCAGTGGTTTTGGCGTGTCCATCTTGTACTCAGAGTCGCTGTAGACGGTGATCTTGCAAAGGATAGCCCTGTTCGCGGTAGAAGCGGAAACTCTCCCGCGCGGCCTGACGAATAGCGGGATCTTCGACCACCACTTCCGCCACCCGGGCAAACCGTTGGACAAACGGCGGGACCTTGAGGTCGAGGTTGACCAGCAGGTCCTGGTGCTCGCCCGGATCATCGCCCAGGCCCAGCACAATCAAGCCATCCGGTTCGCTCTCGGCAAGGCCGTGGGGCACGAAACTTTCGCCTTTGAACGCCCACAGTCGAGCATCGAGGTCGTCGCGTTGGGCGGCATCGCTGCAATGCAGGTAGATGCGGTGCCCCATGCGCCAGGCCTTTTCGCTGAGCTTGCAGGCGAAATCCAGGCGCGCCTGAGGATCGGCGCTGGGCAGGATGTAGAAATCGACTTTGGTCATTGCGGTTCCTGAGCCTGGAGCGGCGCCACGTTGGGTGACGCCGCTTCAGGTCATCGGTTTCAGGCCTTGGCGCGATCCAGCAGGTATTGGGTCAGCAACGGTACCGGGCGGCCAGTGGCGCCCTTGTCCTTGCCGCCGCTGGTCCAGGCGGTGCCTGCGATGTCCAGGTGCGCCCAGTTGAGGTTTTTGGTGAAACGCGACAGGAAGCACGCCGCCGTGATGGTGCCGGCTTTCGGTCCGCCGATGTTGGCGATGTCGGCGAACGGGCTGTCCAGTTGTTCCTGGTACTCATCGAACAGCGGCAGTTGCCAGGCGCGGTCGTCGGCAGCCTTGCCAGCGCTCAGCAATTGCTCGATCAGTTCGTCGTTGTTGCCCAGCAGGCCGGAGGTGTGGGAGCCCAGGGCGACGATGCAGGCGCCGGTCAGGGTGGCGATGTCGATCACTGCCTGTGGCTTGAAGCGTTCGGCGTAGGTCAGGGCGTCACACAGCACCAGGCGGCCTTCGGCGTCGGTGTTGAGGATCTCCACGGTCTGGCCGCTCATGGTGGTGACGATGTCGCCCGGGCGCGCAGCGTTGCCGCTTGGCATGTTTTCGGCGCAGGCCAGGATGCACACCAGGTTGATCGGCAGCTTCAGTTCGAGCACCGCGCGCAGCGTGCCGAACACACTGGCCGCACCGCCCATGTCGTACTTCATTTCATCCATGCCGGCGCCCGGCTTGAGGCTGATACCGCCGGTGTCGAAGGTGATGCCCTTGCCCACCAGGGCGTACGGCTTCTCGGATTTCTTGCCGCCGTTGTACTGCATGACGATCAGGCGCGGCGGCTGGGCGCTGCCCTGGCCGACGGCGTAGAACGAGCCCATGCCCAGTTCCTTGATCTTCTTCTCATCCAGGACTTCGACCTTCAGGCTCTTGAAGGTTTTGCCCAGGTTTTTGGCTTGCTCACCGAGGAAGGTCGGGTGGCAGATGTTCGGCGGCAGGTTGCCCAGGTCGCGGGTGAAGGCCATGCCAGTGGCAATTGCGCTGGCGTGGGTCACGGCGCGTTGTACTTCGGCCTGGGCGGCCTTGATGGTCAACAGGGTGATTTTCTTCAGGGCACGCGGTTCGGCCTTCTGGCTCTTGAACTGGTCGAAGCTGTATTCGCCGTCCACCAGGGTCTCGGCCAACAGGCGGGTCTTGCCGTAGCTGTCACGACCCTTGACCACCACTTCGTCCAGCGCCAGTGCGGCATCGCTGCCACCCAGGCCCTTGAGGGTGCTGAGGATGCCGGCGACGATTTTGCGGAACGGACGGTCGCCCAGTTCTGCGTCCTTGCCCACGCCCACCAGCAGCACGCGTTCGGCCTTGAGGTTCGGCAGGCTGTGCAGCAACAGGCTCTGGCCAACCTTGCCGGCCAGGTCGCCACGCTTGAGGATGGCGCTGATGGCACCGCCGCTGAGCTCATCGACCTGCTTGGCGACGTTGCCGAGTGTCCGACCTTCGCCGACTGCGATGACCAGCGTGGCGGTTTTCAAGGTTTCTGGGCTAACGCTTTTTACAACCAGTTCCATGTCCGGGTCCCTGAATAAATGGTCAAAGTGCAGCGTGCCGCAGCCTGTGCGCACACGTTTGCCTTCTATATAGAAAGGTGCGGGTAAGGCCCGCGACAAAGGCCGCAGTTTGAACCTCGCTGACTGCGCCTGACAACCCTTGCGCAAGTGATCTTTAATGCATTGCATGCCGGCGTGAGCGTGCGCAGTGACAGGCGCGGTCAATCACAGGATAATGCCGCATCTTTTGCGGTGGCTCATGGTTTCACGGGCCGCCCGACCTGTTTGCTTGTTTGGCCGCCTTAGCCTGACAACCCTGGAGTGTCTGGTTTGATTGTCTTCCGTTATCTGTCCCGTGAAGTCCTGGTGACCCTGAGCGCCGTCAGTGCCGTGCTGCTGGTCATCATCATGAGTGGGCGCTTCATCAAGTACCTCGCCCAAGCCGCTGCCGGCCTGCTGGATCCGGGGTCCCTGTTCCTGATCATGGGTTTCCGTCTGCCGGGCTTCTTGCAGTTGATCCTGCCGCTGGGGTTGTTCCTGGGGATTCTGCTGGCTTATGGCCGGCTGTATCTCGAGAGCGAAATGACCGTACTGTCGGCCACCGGCATGAGCCAGCGTCGCCTGTTCGCCTATACCTTGTTCCCGGCCACGCTGGTGGCGTTGCTGGTGGCCTGGTTGAGCCTGGGCCTGGCTCCGCAAGGCGCCAACCAGTTCCAGTTGCTGCTGAACAAGCAGGACGCCCTGACCGAGTTCGATACCCTGGAGCCAGGGCGTTTCCAGTCGCTGCGCGACGGTACGCGGGTGACCTATACCGAGAAACTGTCGGACGACCGCATCAACCTGGCCGGTGTGTTCATCTCGCAGAAGAACGAAGCCTCGGCAAGCAAGGATCGCGGTATTTCGGTGCTGGTGGCTGAGAAGGGCCGCCAGGAGATCAAGCCGGACGGCAACCGCTACCTGATTCTGGACAATGGCTATCGTTATGACGGCAATCCCGGGCAGGCCAATTACCGCATCATCAAGTACGACACCTATGGCGTACTGCTGCCCAAGCCGGACGTCAGCGACGAAGTGACCGACCGCGATGCCATCAGTACCGCCAAGCTGTTGGGCAGTGATGACGTGCGCTCCCGTGCCGAGTTGCAATGGCGGTTGTCCCTGCCGTTGCTGGTGTTCATCGTGACCCTGATGGCGGTGCCCCTGTCGCGGGTCAATCCGCGTCAGGGGCGGTTCCTCAAGTTATTGCCGGCGATCCTGCTGTACATGGCCTATCTGACCATCCTGATCGCTGCCCGCGGTGCTCTGGAGAAGGGCAAGCTGCCGCCAGCGCTGGGGTTGTGGTGGGTCCACGGGATTTTCCTGGTCATTGGCTTGGGGTTGCTCTACTGGGAGCCGTTGCGCTTGAAGATGGCGAGTCGCCGTTATGCGTTGGAGGTGACCCGTGGTTAAGCTCGATCGCTACATTGGTAGCAGTGTATTCATGGCTATCCTGGCCGTGCTGGGGATCATCCTCGGCCTGGCGACCCTGTTCGCCTTCATCGATGAAATGGGCGATGCCAGCGATACCTACACGGTGATGGATGTCTTGGGCTACGTACTCCTGACCGCGCCGCGCCGGCTGTACGACATGTTGCCCATGGCCGCCCTGATCGGTTGCCTGATCGGCCTCGGCAGCCTGGCCAGCAACAGTGAATTGACCATCATGCGCGCGGCTGGCGTGTCGATCGGGCGGATCGTCTGGGCGGTCATGAAACCGATGCTGTTCCTGATGGTGGCCGGGGTGCTGATTGGCGAGTATGTAGCGCCCGCCACGGAAAACATCGCCCAGGCCAACCGTTCGCTGGCCCAGGGCAGTGGCGACTCGCAAAGCGCCAAGCACGGCCTGTGGCACCGCCAGGGGGACGAATTCATTCACGTCAACTCGGTGCAGCCCAATGGCCGCCTGTATGGTGTGACCCGTTATCGCTTCGACAATGACCACCACCTGCTGTCCGCAAGTTTCGCCAAGCGCGCCGAGTTCGACACCGATCACTGGCAGTTGAGCGAGGTCACCACCACTCTGTTCCACGGCAAGAGCACCGAAGTGGTGAGCGCTCCCGTCGAGCGTTGGGATGTGGCCTTGAGCCCGCAACTGCTGAGCACCGTGGTGATGGCTCCGGAATCGCTGTCGATCAGCGGCCTGTGGGGTTATATCCATTACCTGGCGGACCAGGGCCTGAACAACGGCCGCTACTGGCTGGCATTTTGGGTCAAGGTGTTGCAGCCGCTGGTCACCGCTGCCCTGGTGCTGATGGCGATCTCCTTTATCTTTGGTCCGCTGCGTTCGGTAACCCTCGGTCAGCGGGTCTTTACCGGCGTGCTGGTGGGTTTCACCTTCCGCATCGTTCAGGATTTGCTTGGGCCATCGAGCCTGGTGTTCGGTTTCTCGCCGCTGTTTGCAGTGCTGATTCCGGCTGCGGTCTGCGCGTTGGCAGGCCTCTGGCTGATGCGCCGAGCCGGCTGATCAGCGGTCTTTGACCCAGCGTTTAGCCCGAAAACGCCCCGTTCGCCAGAGCGGGGCGTTTTTGCAGGTGGTGGCTTAACCTGCAAACGTGACGCTTGCCTGGTGTTTCAGGTACAATTCCCGGCTATTTTTCGGCGGGCTATGCCTGCAGCCTTTTTGAGTGTTGATCCGTGAGTGATTTGAGTCATATCCGCAATTTCTCCATCATCGCCCACATTGACCATGGCAAGTCGACGCTGGCCGATCGCTTCATCCAGATGTGCGGCGGCCTGGCCGAGCGTGAAATGGAAGCCCAGGTGCTGGACTCCATGGACCTTGAGCGCGAACGCGGGATCACCATCAAGGCCCACAGCGTTACGCTGTATTACACCGCCAAAGACGGCATCAAGTACCAACTGAACTTCATCGACACCCCCGGTCACGTTGACTTCACCTACGAAGTCAGCCGCTCGTTGGCGGCCTGTGAAGGTGCGTTGCTGGTGGTCGATGCCGGCCAGGGCGTGGAAGCGCAGTCGGTTGCCAACTGCTACACGGCAATCGAGCAGGGCCTGGAAGTCATGCCGGTATTGAACAAGATCGACCTGCCACAGGCCGATCCGGACCGCGTGAAAGAAGAAATCGAAAAAATCATCGGCATCGATGCGACCGACGCAGTCGAGTGCAGTGCCAAGACCGGCCTGGGCGTCGATGAGGTGCTCGAGCGCCTGGTCAAGACCATTCCCGCGCCGACCGGTAACATCGAAGATCCGCTGCAAGCGTTGATCATCGACTCCTGGTTCGACAACTACCTGGGCGTTGTCTCCCTGGTTCGCGTGCGCCATGGCCGCGTGAAGAAGGGCGACAAGATCCTGGTCAAATCCACCGGCAAGATCCACCTGGTGGACAGCGTCGGTGTGTTCAACCCCAAGCACACCCCTACCGCTGACCTGAAGGCCGGTGAAGTGGGTTTCATCATTGCCAGCATCAAGGACATTCACGGCGCGCCAGTGGGCGACACCCTGACCTTGAGCTCGACCCCTGACGTCGACGTGCTGCCAGGCTTCAAGCGCATCCAGCCGCAGGTGTATGCCGGTCTGTTCCCGGTCAGCTCCGACGACTTCGAAGATTTCCGTGAAGCCCTGCAAAAGCTCACCCTCAACGACTCGTCCCTGCAGTACACCCCGGAAAGCTCCGACGCCCTGGGCTTCGGCTTCCGTTGCGGGTTCCTCGGCATGCTGCACATGGAAATCATCCAGGAGCGCCTGGAGCGCGAGTACGACCTGGACCTGATCACCACGGCGCCAACGGTAATCTTCGAGCTGTTGCTGAAAACCGGTGAAACGATTTACGTCGACAACCCGTCGAAGCTGCCAGACCTGTCGTCGATCGAAGACATGCGTGAGCCGATCGTGCGGGCCAACATTCTTGTGCCGCAGGAGCACCTGGGCAACGTCATTACCCTGTGTATCGAAAAGCGTGGCGTGCAGCACGACATGTTGTTCCTCGGTTCCCAGGTCCAGGTGACCTACGATTTGCCGATGAACGAAGTGGTCCTGGACTTCTTCGACCGCCTGAAGTCCACCAGTCGCGGCTATGCTTCGCTGGATTACCACTTCGATCGCTACCAGTCAGCTAATCTGGTCAAGCTGGACGTGCTGATCAACGGCGACAAGGTCGACGCCCTGGCGCTGATCGTGCACAAGGACAACGCGCACTACAAAGGTCGCCAGTTGACCGAGAAGATGAAAGAACTGATTCCGCGCCAGATGTTCGACGTCGCGATCCAGGCCGCCATTGGCGGGCAGATCATCGCGCGGACCTCCGTCAAGGCACTCAGAAAGAACGTATTGGCCAAATGCTACGGCGGTGACGTTAGCCGTAAGCGCAAGCTGTTGGAAAAGCAGAAGGCCGGTAAAAAACGCATGAAGCAGGTCGGCAACGTGGAAATTCCACAAGAAGCCTTCCTTGCTGTGCTCAGGTTGGATAGTTAGGTCCTATGTCACTAAATTTCCCGCTGTTGCTGGTCATCGCTGTCTTCGTCTGCGGTTTGCTGGCGTTGCTCGATCTGGTGTTTCTGGCGCCGCGTCGGCGTGCCGCCATTGCCTCGTATCAGGGCAGTGTCAGCCAACCCGACATGGTCGTCGTGGAGAAACTGAACAAAGAACCGATGCTGGTGGAATACGGCAAATCGTTCTTTCCGGTGCTGTTCATCGTACTGGTACTGCGTTCGTTTCTGGTGGAGCCGTTCCAGATTCCGTCTGGCTCGATGAAGCCGACCCTGGACGTGGGCGACTTCATTCTGGTGAACAAGTTTTCCTACGGGATCCGCTTGCCAGTACTCGACAAGAAAGTCATCGAGGTGGGTGATCCGCAGCGCGGCGATGTGATGGTGTTCCGCTACCCAAGCGACCCGAACGTCAACTACATCAAGCGTGTGGTCGGCCTGCCGGGCGACCAGATCCGCTACACCGCCGACAAGCGCCTGTTCGTCAACGGTGAGTCGGTTGCCGAGCAACTGGTGGGCAGCGAGCCGGGTACCTTGGGCAGCGCTGAGCTGTACAAGGAAAAACTCGGTGTTGCCGAGCACATGATCCGCAAGGAAATGAGCCGCTACCGGGCCACGCCGGACCGTCAATGGACCGTGCCCGCGGGGCACTACTTCATGATGGGCGACAACCGCGACAACTCCAACGACAGTCGCTACTGGGATGACCCAAGCATTCCCAAGAACCTGCTGGGCATGGTTCCCGACCAGAACATCGTCGGCAAGGCCTTTGCGGTCTGGATGAGCTGGCCTGAACCGAAACTCAGCCACCTGCCGAATTTCTCGCGGGTTGGCCTGATCAAGTAATCCCACACGGCGCTGTTGAACACAGCGCCGAATGCATTTCTGGAACCTGCAGAAGGTTGCCGCACTGCATTGAAGCCAACGATATTCAGGAAGTAATTTTTGAACACAGCGTTATTTGTCCCAGGCCTTCGCAGCGTTGCTGCGGGGGAAGTCGACCACGAACTCAGCGTGGGTAAACCGTGAGCGTCTCCTTAAGCCGTCTAGAGCGTCAGCTCGGCTACACCTTCAAGGATCAGGAACTGATGGTCCTGGCCCTGACTCACCGCAGCTTTGCCGGGCGCAACAACGAGCGCCTGGAATTCCTCGGTGACGCCATTCTCAACTTCGTGGCCGGTGAAGCGTTGTTCGACCGCTTTCCGCTGGCCCGCGAAGGCCAGTTGTCGCGTTTGCGCGCGCGTCTGGTCAAAGGCGAGACACTGGCCGTGCTGGCCCGTGGTTTTGACCTGGGCGACTACCTGCGCCTGGGGTCCGGTGAGTTGAAAAGCGGCGGTTTCCGGCGCGAGTCGATTCTGGCCGACGCCCTGGAAGCGCTGATCGGGGCGATCTACCTGGATGCCGGCATGGACATGGCGCGCGAGCGCGTGCTGGCCTGGCTGGCTTCCGAGTTCGAGAGCCTGACGCTGGTTGATACCAACAAAGATCCAAAGACCCGCCTGCAGGAGTTCCTGCAGTCGCGTGCCTGTGAGCTGCCGCGTTACGAAGTGGTGGATATCCAGGGTGAGCCCCATTGCCGGACGTTCTTCGTCGAATGTGAAATCACCTTATTGAACGAAAAAAGCCGAGGTCAGGGTGTGAGCCGTCGTATTGCCGAACAGGTAGCGGCCGCCGCAGCACTGATAGCCCTGGGCGTGGAGAATGGCCATGACTGATTCAACTGCAACGCGCTGTGGCTATGTCGCCATCGTCGGCCGCCCGAACGTGGGCAAATCCACCTTGCTGAACCACATCCTGGGTCAGAAGCTGGCAATCACCTCGCGCAAGCCGCAGACCACCCGCCACAACATGCTCGGGATCAAGACCGAAGGCGCGGTTCAAGCGATCTACGTCGATACCCCCGGCATGCACAAAGGCGGTGAGAAGGCCCTGAACCGCTACATGAACAAGACCGCCTCGGCGGCGTTGAAAGACGTCGACGTGGTGATCTTCGTGGTCGATCGCACCAAGTGGACCGACGAAGACCAGATGGTCCTCGAGCGTGTGCAATACGTGACCGGTCCGTTGATCGTGGCGTTGAACAAGACCGACCGCATCGAAGACAAAGCCGAGCTGATGCCGCACCTGAGCTGGTTGCAGGAACAGCTGCCGAACGCGCAGATCATGCCGATCTCGGCCCAGCACGGGCACAACCTCGACGCGCTGGAGCGGGTGATCGCTGAGCACTTGCCGGAAAACGATCACTTCTTCCCGGAAGACCAGATCACCGACCGCAGCAGCCGTTTCCTCGCTGCCGAGCTGGTGCGCGAGAAGATCATGCGCCAGATGGGGGCGGAGCTGCCGTACCAGATCACCGTGGAAATCGAAGAGTTCAAGCAGCAGGGCAAGACCCTGCACATCCACGCACTGATCCTCGTCGAGCGTGACGGTCAGAAGAAGATCATCATTGGCGACAAGGGCGAGCGGATCAAGCGCATCGGCACCGAGGCGCGCAAGGACATGGAGCTGCTGTTCGACTCCAAGATCATGCTCAACCTGTGGGTGAAGGTCAAAGGTGGCTGGTCCGACGACGAGCGTGCCCTGCGTTCGCTGGGTTACGGCGACCTGTAAACTCGGTTTGCGCTACACCGTTGAACCCTGTGGGAGCGGGCTTGCCCGCGATGAGGATGGAACATTCAGCAGCGATGTTGAATGTCAGTCCGCCATCGCGGGCAAGCCCGCTCCCACATTTGGTTTGTGTTGATTTCAAAACAGCACTCCTTCAGTGAGACACCCATGTCCTCTCCGCCACCCAGCCAACCCGCCTACGTCCTGCATTCGCGCGCCTACCGCGAGAACAGTGCATTGGTCGACTTCATCACGCCGCAAGGGCGGTTGCGGGCGGTGTTGCGCAGTGCGCGGGGCAAGGCCGGGACGCTGGCGCGGCCATTCGTACCCCTGGACGTGGAGTTTCGCGGGCGCGGCGAGCTAAAGAACGTCGGGCGCATGGAAAGTGCGGGCGTCTCGACCTGGCTCAGCGGCGAAGCATTGTTCAGCGGCCTGTACCTCAACGAGCTGCTGATCCGCCTGTTGCCCGCCGAAGATCCCCATCCCGCCGTATTCGAGCACTATGCCGCGACCTTGCTGGCCCTGGCTGAAGGGCGCGCGCTGGAACCCTTGCTGCGCTCGTTCGAATGGCGCTTGCTGGACGATTTGGGTTACGGCTTTGCGCTGACCCAGGATGTCCACGCCGAACCGATTGCCGCGGACGGCTTGTACCGCCTGCAGGTGGATGCGGGGCTGGAGCGGGTCTACCTGTTGCAGCCGGGGCTGTTCAATGGCGCCGAACTGTTGGCCATGGCCGAGGCGGACTGGAGCGCCCCCGGTGCGTTGTCCGCTGCCAAGCGCCTGATGCGCCAGGCATTGGCCGTTCACCTGGGCGGTCGTCCCCTGGTCAGTCGCGAGCTGTTTCGCAAGCCCTGATCACCCCGTATGCTGTGCACCGAACTTTCTCTTCTTCTGGAGCGCTTTCCGTGACCACCAGCACCCGCATTCTTCTTGGCGTGAACATCGACCACGTTGCCACCCTGCGTCAGGCCCGGGGCACCCGTTATCCTGACCCCGTCAAGGCCGCGCTGGACGCTGAAGAGGCGGGCGCCGATGGCATCACCGTACATTTGCGCGAAGACCGCCGGCACATCCAGGAGCGCGACGTGCTGTTGCTCAAGGACGTACTGCAGACCCGCATGAACTTCGAGATGGGCGTGACCGAGGAAATGATGGCGTTCGCCGAGCGCATTCGCCCGGCGCACATCTGCCTGGTTCCGGAAACCCGTCAGGAGCTGACCACCGAAGGCGGTCTGGACGTCGCGGGGCAGGAGGCGCGGATCAAGGCTGCAGTGGAGCGTCTGGCTCGGATCGGCTGTGAAGTGTCGTTGTTCATCGACGCCGATGAGCGGCAGATCGAGGCCTCCAAGCGCGTGGGCGCCCCGGCGATCGAATTGCACACGGGCCGTTATGCCGATGCCCAGACTCCCACCGAAGTCGCCGAAGAACTGCAGCGCGTGGCCGACGGCGTGGCCTGCGGCCTGGCTCAGGGCCTGATCGTCAACGCCGGTCACGGCCTGCACTACCACAACGTCGAAGCCGTGGCGGCGATCAAGGGCATCAACGAACTGAATATCGGCCACGCGCTGGTGGCGCACGCCCTGTTCGTCGGCTTCAAGTCGGCGGTTTCGGAGATGAAGGCACTGATTCTGGCGGCTGCGGCAAAGGCTTGATAACACACGCCTGACCGATCGTTCCAACGCTCTGCGTGGGAATGATCGGTGTCAGGGGAGGGCAGGGATTTAAAGCGGTGGGTTGTCTTCCGGCGGCTTGGTCTTGTCGATGCCCGGCACGTGCAGGTTGCCCTCGGCCACCTGGTCGCCTTCCAGTTGCGGTTGCGTGACCCAGGTCAGGATGTCGTAGTAACGACGGATATTCGCCACGAAGTGCACCGGTTCGCCACCGCGGGCGTAGCCGTAGCGGGTCTTGCTGTACCACTGTTTCTGCGACAGGCGGGGCAGGATCTTCTTCACATCCAGCCACTTGTCCGGATTCAGCCCTTCCTTGGCTGCCAGCTTGCGTGCGTCATCCAGATGGCCGCTGCCGACGTTGTAGGCGGCCAGGGCGAACCAGGTGCGATCCGGCTCCTGGATCGAGCGGTCCAGTTGTTCCTTCATGTAGGCCAGGTACTTGGCGCCGCCCATGATGCTCTGGCGGGCATCCAGGCGGTTGGAAACACCCATGGCCTGGGCGGTGTTCTGGGTCAGCATCATCAGCCCGCGCACGCCGGTCTTGGAGGTGACTGTCGGCTGCCACAGGGACTCCTGGTAGCCGATCGCCGCCAGCAGGCGCCAATCGACTTTTTCTTTCTTGGCGTAGGTCTTGAAGTGCTGTTCGTACTTGGGCAGGCGTTGCTGCAGATGCTGGGCAAAGGTGTAGGCGCCGACATAGCCGAGGACGTCGACGTGCCCGTAGTAACGGTCCTTGAGGCGTTGCAGGGTGCCGTTTTTCTCGACCTTGTCGAGGAAGTCATTGATTTCGTTGAGCAGGCTGTTGTCTTCACCGGCGGCCACCGCCCAGCTCTGGTTGCTGGCGTCACCGAGGTCGAAGGCTACCCGGACTTTGGGGAAGTACACCTGGTTCATGGCCACTTCATTGGAGTCGACCAGGGTCAGATCGATCTGCCCTTCGTCCACCATGCGCAGCAAGTCGACCACTTCTACCGCGTCAGACTCTTCGTACTCGATGCGCGGGTTTTTCTGTTTCAGGGCAGCCAATTGCTCGGCATGGGTGCTGCCCTTGAGCACCATGATCTTCTTGCCCACCAGGCCCGCCGCGTTGGTGGGGCGGGACTGGCCATTGCGGTAGATGATTTGCGGGGTGACTTCCAGATAGGAGTGGGAAAACCTGACCTGCGCCTTGCGTTTCTCGCTGCTGACCAGACCGGCAGCAGCCAGCACGGGGCCGTTGGGCTTGCCCACCTGATCAAAGAGGTCGTCGAGGTTGTCCGCGGTTTCGATCTTCAGTTCCACCCCCAGATCGTCGGCGAAGCGCTTCACCAGCTCGTATTCGAAGCCGGTTTCACCGTTACGATCCTGGAAGTAGGTGGCGGGGCTGTTACGCGTGACCACGCGCAGCACGCCATCCTCCTTTACGCGCTCCAGGGTGTTGGGTTTATCAACACAGCCGCTGAGCACCAGGAAGAGTCCGGTGGCGAGAAGCCATTTGGCCAATCGCGGACGCAAAACCATTGGGGAAAACATCTGCGCAGTATACGCAAAGGACCACGGCCGCCATATCTCGACAGCGCAGGGCGAGTCTGCTAGAAGCTGGAAAACCGGCCAGAAGCCCTCAGGAATGGGCGCTTTGGGCCGTTTAACCGGCGTGAAATAACCGCCGGTACTTACCTTAATGAGCATTGGTTATAGGCCTGCCGGCCCTGGCCGACGTTCGGGTGATACTGGGCGTAGCGTTTCGGGTGCTGTCGCGGGCGGTTTAGGCTAGAATGCACGGCCTCAAAGCACACCCCCTTCCCGAGGCTGTCCCGAAGATGTTGATCCTGCGCGGCGCTCCTGCCCTTTCTGCCTTTCGCCACAGCAAACTCCTTGAGCAACTGAGCCAGAAGGTTCCAGCTGTTACTGGCCTGTATGCTGAATTCGCTCACTTCGCCGAAGTCACCGGCGTCCTGACCGGCGACGAACAGCAGGTGCTTGCGCGCCTTCTGAAGTACGGTCCTAGCGTTCCGGTACAAGAGCCGACCGGTCGTCTGTTCCTGGTGTTGCCGCGGTTTGGCACCATCTCGCCCTGGTCGAGCAAGGCCAGCGACATTGCCCGCAACTGCGGTCTGGCGAAAATCCAGCGCCTGGAGCGCGGTATCGCGTTCTATGTCGCCGGTGAGTTCACCGACGCCCAGGCCCAGCTGATTGCTGACGGCCTGCATGACCGCATGACCCAGATTGTCCTGGAGAACCTCGAGCAGGCTGCGGGTCTGTTCAGTCACTCCGAGCCCAAGCCGCTGACGGCGATCGACGTGCTGGGTGGTGGTCGCGCCGCACTGGAAACGGCCAACGTCGAACTCGGCCTGGCCTTGGCCGAAGACGAGATCGATTACCTGGTCAACGCTTTCGTCGGCCTCAAGCGCAACCCCCATGACATCGAGCTGATGATGTTCGCCCAGGCGAACTCCGAGCACTGCCGCCACAAGATCTTCAACGCCAGTTGGGACATTGACGGTGAAAGCCAGGAAAAAAGCCTGTTCGGCATGATCAAGAACACCTACGTGATGCACAGCGAAGGCGTTCTGTCGGCTTATAAGGACAACGCCTCGGTGATCGTCGGCTCTGTTGCCGGTCGATTCTTCCCGGACCCTGAAACCCGCCAGTACGGCGCGGTGCAGGAGCCGGTGCACATCCTGATGAAAGTCGAGACGCACAACCACCCGACCGCGATTGCCCCGTTCCCGGGCGCGTCCACCGGCTCCGGTGGCGAGATCCGCGACGAGGGCGCCACCGGTCGCGGCGCCAAGCCGAAGGCTGGCCTGACGGGCTTCACCGTATCCAACCTGCAGATCCCGGGCTTCGAACAACCGTGGGAAGTGCCGTACGGCAAGCCTGAGCGCATTGTCACCGCCCTCGACATCATGATCGAAGGCCCATTGGGCGGCGCTGCGTTCAACAACGAATTCGGCCGCCCGGCCCTGACCGGTTACTTCCGTACCTTCGAACAATCCATCACCACGCCCCACGGTGATGAAGTGCGCGGATACCACAAGCCGATCATGTTGGCTGGTGGCATGGGCAACATTCGTGAAGAGCACGTGCAAAAAGGCGAGATCCTCGTCGGCTCCAAGCTGATCGTGCTGGGTGGCCCAGCGATGCTGATCGGCCTGGGTGGCGGTGCAGCTTCCTCGATGGCCACCGGCACCAGCTCGGCTGACCTGGACTTCGCTTCGGTCCAGCGTGAAAACCCGGAAATGGAACGCCGTTGCCAGGAAGTCATCGACCGTTGCTGGCAGTTGGGTGAACACAACCCGATCAGCTTCATCCACGACGTGGGTGCGGGCGGCCTGTCCAACGCCTTCCCGGAACTGGTCAACGACGGCGACCGCGGTGGCCGGTTCGAATTGCGCAACATTCCAAACGACGAGCCGGGCATGGCCCCGCACGAAATCTGGAGCAACGAATCCCAGGAGCGTTACGTGCTGGCAGTCGGCCCGGCCGACTTCGAGCGCTTCAAGGCGATCTGCGAACGTGAGCGCTGCCCGTTTGCCGTGGTCGGCGAAGCCACTGCCGAACCACAACTGACCGTGACCGACAGCCACTTCGGCAACAGCCCGGTGGACATGCCGCTGGAAGTGCTGCTGGGCAAGGCTCCGCGCATGCACCGTTCAGTGGTTCGGGAAAACGAGCTGGGTGACGACTTCGACCCATCGACCCTGAACATCGCCGACTGCGTCGAGCGCGTTCTGCATCACCCAGCCGTGGCCAGCAAGAGCTTCCTGATCACCATCGGCGACCGCACTATCACCGGCCTCGTGGCCCGTGACCAAATGGTTGGCCCATGGCAGGTGCCCGTGGCTGACGTGGCCGTGACCGCCACCAGTTTCGACGTGTACACCGGTGAAGCCATGGCGATGGGCGAGCGCACTCCGCTGGCCCTGCTGAACGCTCCAGCGTCGGGCCGCATGGCCATCGGCGAAACCCTGACCAACATCGCCGCTTCGCGCATCGCCAAGCTCTCCGACATCAAACTGTCGGCGAACTGGATGTCGGCTGCCGGTCACCCGGGCGAAGACGCGCGTCTGTACGACACCGTGAAAGCGGTCGGTATGGAACTGTGCCCGGAGCTGGGCATCACCATCCCGGTGGGCAAGGACTCGATGTCCATGGCCACCCGCTGGAGCGACGAGGGCGTCGACAAGACCGTGACCTCGCCGATGTCGCTGATCGTCACCGGCTTTGCCCCCGTGACCGACATCCGCCAGACCCTGACCCCGCAACTGCGCATGGACAAGGGCACCACCGACCTGATCCTGATCGACCTGGGTCGTGGCCAGAACCGCATGGGCGCCTCGATCCTCGCCCAGGTGCACGGCAAGCTCGGCAGCCAGGCTCCGGACGTCGATGACGCCGAAGACCTGAAAGCCTTCTTCGCCGTGATCCAGGGCCTCAACGCCGACGGTCACCTGCTGGCTTACCACGACCGTTCCGACGGTGGTCTGTTGACCAGCGCCGTGGAAATGGCCTTTGCCGGCCACTGCGGCCTGAGCCTGAACCTCGACGGCCTGGCGGAGACCTCGGCCGACATCGCCGCGATCCTGTTCAACGAAGAGTTGGGCGCGGTGATCCAGGTACGCCAGGACGCCACCCCGGACATCCTCGCGCAGTTCAGCGCCGCAGGCCTGGGCGAATGCGTATCGGTGATCGGCCAGCCGATGAACAACGGCGAGATCAACATCACCTTCAACGGTGACACCGTGTTCGAAGGCCAGCGTCGTCTGCTGCAGCGCCAGTGGGCTGAGACCAGCTACCAGATCCAGCGCCTGCGTGACAACGCCGACTGCGCCGAGCAAGAGTTCGACGTGCTGCTGGAAGAAGACAACCCGGGCCTGAGCGTCAAGCTCAGCTTCGACGTCAACCAGGACATCGCCGCGCCTTACATCAAGAAAGGCATTCGGCCACAGGTTGCCGTGCTGCGTGAGCAGGGCGTCAACGGCCAGGTGGAAATGGCGGCAGCGTTCGACCGTGCCGGTTTCAGCGCGATCGACGTGCACATGAGCGACATTCTGGCCGGCCGCGTCGACCTGAACGAGTTCAAGGGCCTGGTGGCCTGCGGTGGTTTCTCCTACGGCGACGTCCTGGGTGCCGGTGAAGGCTGGGCCAAGTCGGCCCTGTTCAACAGCCGTGCCCGCGATGCGTTCCAGGGCTTCTTCGAGCGTAGCGACAGCTTTACCCTCGGTGTGTGCAACGGTTGCCAGATGATGTCCAACCTGCACGAGCTGATCCCGGGCAGCGAGTTCTGGCCGCACTTCGTGCGTAACCGTTCCGAGCAGTTCGAAGCCCGTGTGGCCATGGTCCAGGTGCAGGAATCGAACTCGATCTTCCTGCAAGGCATGGCCGGTTCGCGCATGCCGATCGCCATCGCCCACGGTGAAGGCCATGCCGAGTTCGAAAGCGAAGAGGCGTTGCTGGAAGCTGATCTGTCGGGTTGCGTGGCGATGCGTTTCGTCGACAACCACGGCAAGGTGACCGAGCGCTACCCGGCCAACCCGAACGGTTCGCCGCGCGGGATCACCGGTTTGACCAGCCGTGACGGTCGCGTGACCATCATGATGCCGCACCCGGAGCGGGTATTCCGCGCCGTGCAGAACTCGTGGCGCTCAGAAGAGTGGAACGAAGATGCACCGTGGATGCGCATGTTCCGTAATGCTCGCGTGTGGGTGAACTAACAGCCGTGTACAAGCTCAGCTTTTTTGTTCCGGCCAGTCACGTCGAGGTGGTCAAGCGTGCTGTGTTCGCTGCCGGTGGCGGGCGGATCGGTGCTTACGACCAGTGTGCGTGGCAGGTGCTTGGCCTGGGTCAGTTTCGCCCGTTGGACGGCAGCCAGCCGTTCCTCGGGCAAACCGGGCAGGTGGAGCAGGTCGAGGAATGGAAGGTTGAGCTGGTGGTGGCTGATGAGTTGATTCGTGCAGTGGTGATGGCCCTGAAACAGAGCCATCCCTACGAAACGCCAGCTTATGAGGTGTGGCGGTTGGAGGATTTCTGATCCTGCGGCCGTGTTGAGGTTGATAAGAAACCCGCTGAGTGTTTGGCGGGTTTTTTTATGGGCGGCTGTTGGTGGGTATGCAGGAACGGTTCTATTTCAGCCACCCCATGTACTTCCCAATCGCCCAAAGAACAAACAACAGCGCCCCACCAAAAAGCGCAGACATGTACGAGAGTTTTATCATTTGATGTAGCGAGCGGGGGAAGTGCTTGTAGTCTTCAGCATCCAGGTCGCCACCTTTTATCGAGCGCTGATGGAAGGTCAACATTGCACCGACGCTAATCAGCATGAAGAAGCGAGTCAATGGGTCTCTCCCCATGATAGAGCGCCGAAGTTCGACACCTCGTGAGTTGCTTAAATTTCGGAGTATTTCATTCATTCGGAAGTAGCCGAAATACAATTGTGTGCCAATAAATAAAAAGCCTAGCGCGAAATTCGCAATCACAAAGATGAAAAAAATGTCTTCCGCATCAAGCATCTCTACTCACTCCATTCATATATTTTTTCCCCTGCTCGTTCTCCGAGACTCTCGCCAACAGCACCACCTGCAACAGACCCCAAACCTACCATGATCACGCCACAAAGAAGACTGCCGACGCCAGTGGCACTGAGGCCAATGCAGACCGCGCCTGTCATCGGAGCACCAATGACTCCACCTGCAAGCCCACCGGAAAACTTGCCGTCCTCGGTAAACCGAACCTTGCGACAATCTTCCTCGCGTCCCACCCGGCATGTTTCCTGGACCTTCAGCGCCGAAGCCGACGCGCCGAGACCAACTCCAATCCAGCCCCCTACCTTGATGTATTTACTGGCCTTGGCGACGCCTTCGATGTGAGTCGCATAACCCG
>NZ_CAXAQF010000009.1:0-221066 GCF_963970735.1 Pseudomonas sp. RA_35y_Pfl2_P32 | reverse complement strand
TGCCTGCATACCGGTTCTTGTTGTGCCCTGTCAGTGTTTACTGCACTTCCACCGCCAGGCTGTCACTGATCTTTTTCTGCCAGATGGCAGGACCGGTGATGTGTACCGACTCGCCCTTGCTGTCGACTGCAACAGTCACCGGCATGTCCTTGACGTCGAACTCGTAGAGAAGAACTCAGGGTAATGACAATGGCTCGTAAATGGGTTTGATCGGTCGCAATCAGCTCTCATGCTATGGTGCCCGCCTTCTTCCTTCCTGTGCTTACAGCATGCTCCCGATCTCCAGATACCTGCGCCTGGCGCTCTACACCTTAATGATCATCGCCGGAGCAGCCGTCGCCGCGAGCCTGGCCATGCGCCACGCCGAGCGCCAGTCAATGGTCGAAGACGCGGCCCGCGCCAATCAGCAATTGGGGCTATATGCCACGTCCCTGCATACCCTGATCGAACGTTACCGCGCCCTACCCGCCGTGCTGGCGCTGGACCCGCAATTGCGCTCGGCGCTGGCCGGCCCGGTAAGCCCACAACAGCAGGACTCGCTGAACCACAAGCTGGAGAAAATCAACGGCGCGGCCCAGTCGTCCACCCTCGAACTGCTGGACCGTGACGGCCTGGCTATCGCGGCCAGCAATTGGCGCCTGCCCAGCAGCTATGTCGGCCACAACTACGGCTTCCGCCCCTACTTCAACCAGACCCGCAGCCAGGGCACCGGACGCTTCTATGCGGTGGGCGTGACCAGCGGCATTCCCGGCTACTTTCTGTCCAGTGCGGTGCTGGGCGACAACAATGAGTTTCTCGGCGCCATGGTGGTCAAGCTGGAGTTTCCAGAACTGGAGCGCGAATGGCGCCAGGGCACCGACACCCTGCTGGTGAGCGACGCCCGCGGCATCGTGTTCATCGCCAACCGGCCGGGCTGGCGCTATCGCCTCCTTGACACGCTGTCGCCGACCGACTTCGCCGAGCTCGAGGCCACCCGTCAGTACGACAAACAAACGCTGGTGCCCCTGACCCACGAACGGCTGCGACGCTTTGACGACAACAGTTATCTGGCGCGGGTCGAGGGGCCCGACGGGGCAGCCCAGTACCTCTGGGAGTCCCTGCCCCTGAGTACCGAAGGCTGGACGCTGCACCTGTTGCGGCGGCCACAGGTGGCCTTCGAAGATTTGCGCAATGCCGCACTGGCCGCCGCCGGCCTGTGGCTGACGCTGGTGTTTGTGCTGCTGTTTCTCAGCCAGCGCTGGCGTATCGCCAAGTTGCGCCAGCGCAGCCGCGAGGAACTGGAACGCCTGGTGGAGGCGCGCACCCGGGATTTGCGCACAGCCCAGGACGGCCTGGTGCAGTCCGCCAAACTCGCCGCCCTGGGGCAGATGTCAGCGGCCCTGGCCCACGAGATCAACCAACCGCTCACCGCCCAGCGCATGCAACTGGCAACCTTGCGCCTGCTGCTGGACCACGGCCGCGTCGATGATGCCTACAAGGCGCTCAAACCGCTGGATGACATGCTCACCCGGATGGCCGCCCTCACCGGCCACCTGAAGACCTTCGCCCGCAAGAGCCCCAGCGGCTTACGCGAGCCGCTGGACCTGGCGGCCGTGGTCGACCAGGCCCTGCACCTGCTGGAAGCTCGCCTGCGCGATGAGCAGATCGACTGCACCGTAGAACTGACCCGCCCGGCCCGGGTTCGCGGGGACGCCATACGCCTGGAGCAGGTGCTGATCAATCTGCTGCGCAATGCCCTGGATGCCATGCGCGACAAGCCACTCAAGCGCCTGCACATCCGCCTTGAAGCCGATCAACAGCTGTGGCGCCTGAGCGTCACCGACAGCGGGGGCGGGATGCTCGAGCAAGACCTGTCCAACGTCTTCGACCCGTTTTTCACCACCAAGCCGGTGGGTGATGGCCTGGGACTCGGGCTGGCCGTATCCTTTGCCATCATTCATGAACTCGGCGGCCGCCTGACGGCCGAGAATCACGGCAACGGCGCGCACTTCACCGTGACCCTGCCCGTCGACCTGGAGGCACAGATCTGATGTTGAACTCGGTAATCGTGGTCGATGACGAACGCAGCATTCGCGACGCCGTCGAGCAATGGCTGAGCCTCTCGGGATTCCAGGTCAAGCTGTTCAGCCGCGCCGAGGAATGCCTGGCGCACTTACCGGTGAATTTCCCCGGCGTGATCCTCAGCGACGTGCGCATGCCCGGCATCAGCGGCCTGGAACTGCTGGCCACCTTGCAACAACGGGATGCCGAGCTGCCGGTGATCCTGTTGACCGGCCACGGCGATGTGCCGATGGCGGTCGATGCCATGCGCGATGGTGCCTACGACTTCCTGGAAAAACCCTTCAGCCCCGAGACCTTGCTCAACAGCCTGCGCCGGGCGCTGGACAAGCGTCGGCTGGTCCTGGAAAACCGCGCCCTGCACGAACAGGCCGACCACCGCAGCAAACTGGAGGCCAGCCTGCTGGGCGTTTCCCCGGGCCTGCAGACCCTGCGCCGACAAATCCTGGACCTGGCGGCCCTGCCGGTCAACGTATTGATTCGCGGCGAAACCGGCAGCGGCAAGGAGCTGGTCGCCCGCTGCCTGCATGATTTCGGCCCGCGCGCCGCCAAACCCTTCGTGGCTTTGAACTGCGCAGCGATCCCCGAGCAACTGTTCGAGGCCGAACTGTTCGGGCACGAAAGCGGCGCCTTCACCGGCGCCCAGGGTAAGCGTATCGGCAAGCTGGAGTACGCCGACGGCGGCACCTTGTTTCTCGATGAAATCGAAAGCATGCCGCTGGCCCAGCAGGTCAAATTATTGCGCGTGCTGCAGGAACAGAAGCTCGAACGCCTGGGGGCCAACCAGAGCATCGATGTCGACTTGCGAATCGTCGCCGCGACCAAACCCGACCTGCTGGATGAAGCCCGCGCCGGGCGTTTTCGCGAAGACCTGGCCTATCGGCTGAACGTTGCCCAGTTGCGTTTGCCGGCGCTGCGTGAACGGCGCGAAGACATTCCCTTGCTCTACGCCCACTTCAGCCGCGCTGCGGCGCAACGCCTGGGCCGCAGCGTCGCGCCCCTGAGTGGCCCGCAGTTGAGTCGCCTGCTCAGCCATGACTGGCCGGGTAACGTGCGCGAACTGGCCAACGTTGCCGAGCGCCAGGTCCTGGGCCTGGATGATCCCGAACCGGACGCCATCGAGCCCGGCCAGTCCCTGGCCGCCCAGCAGGAAGCCTTTGAAGCGCAGTGCCTGCGCGCCGCCCTGACCCGGCACAAGGGCGATATCAAGGCGGTGCTCGAAGAGCTGCAACTGCCACGGCGCACCTTCAATGAAAAACTCCAGCGCCACGGTCTGACCCGCGAGATGTTCCTGGGCTGAAGAGTCGGCGGATTTACGCTCAGCCAATCTGGCAAATGAGCGGATTTCCGCTCACCCCAAGCGCCAAACCCCTCTGGAACGGCCCTGCACAACCTGGCACAGGTCCTGCTATAGCTCCTGCAGGCTGCGCTTTCGCGCGCTCCACAAAAACAATTAATTGAAGGATCCGTCATGGATAACTCACAAACCCTGCCCCTCGGGTCGGCGACTTCGCCTGCCAAAGAAAGAACCACGGCCAGTCGCATCAAATCGATTTTCAGCGGTTCTGTCGGCAACATGGTCGAGTGGTATGACTGGTACGTCTACGCCGCCTTCTCGCTGTACTTCGCCAAAACGTTCTTCCCCAAAGGCGACACCACCGCCCAACTGCTCAACACCGCCGCGATCTTCGCCGTAGGCTTCCTGATGCGTCCGATCGGTGGCTGGCTGATGGGCCTGTATGCCGACAAAGTCGGGCGCAAAAAGGCCCTGATGGCCTCTGTGTACCTGATGTGCTTCGGCTCGCTACTGATCGCCCTGAGCCCAAGCTACGAAGTCATCGGCATCGGTGCGCCGATCCTGCTGGTGTTCGCGCGCTTGCTGCAAGGCCTGTCGGTGGGTGGCGAATACGGCACCTCCGCCACTTACCTGAGCGAGATGGCCACCAAGGAACGTCGCGGCTTCTACTCCAGCTTCCAGTATGTGACGCTGATTTCCGGCCAACTCATCGCCCTGGCGGTGTTGATCGTGCTGCAGCAACTGCTGACCACCGAAGAGCTGTACGCCTGGGGCTGGCGCATCCCGTTCGCCATCGGTGCGCTGTGCGCCGTGGTCGCGCTGTACCTGCGTCGCGGCATGGAAGAAACCGAGTCGTTCACCAAAAAAGAGAAGTCCAAGGAAAGCGCGATGCGCACCTTGATGCGCCACCCCAAGGAACTGCTGACCGTGGTCGGCCTGACCATGGGCGGCACCCTGGCGTTCTACACTTACACCACCTACATGCAGAAGTACCTGGTGAACACGGTCGGCATGAGCATCAGCGACTCCACCACCATTTCGGCGGCCACGCTGTTCCTGTTCATGTGCCTGCAACCGATCATCGGCGGCCTGTCGGATAAAATCGGCCGGCGTCCGATCCTGATCGCCTTCGGTGTATTGGGCACCCTGTTCACCGTGCCGATCCTGACGACCCTGCACACCATCCAGACCTGGTGGGGCGCGTTCTTCCTGATCATGGCGGCGCTGATCATCGTCAGCGGCTACACCTCGATCAACGCGGTGGTCAAGGCTGAGCTGTTCCCGACCGAAATCCGCGCCCTGGGCGTGGGCCTGCCGTATGCGCTGACCGTCTCGATCTTCGGCGGCACCGCTGAATACATCGCCCTGTGGTTCAAGAGCATCGGCATGGAAACCGGGTACTACTGGTACGTCACCGCGTGCATCGCCGTGTCGCTGCTGGTGTACGTGACCATGAAAGACACCCGCAAACACTCGCGGATCGAAACTGACTGATCCACCCTCCGTAGGAACTGCCGCAGGCTGCGGCATTTCCTACAGACATATCCTCCTCCCCCTTCCTCCCGATTAATGATCTGTTAATTCCCCTACGACACTCTGCTGTCATCTGAATCCTGAACGACGCCTCGTCCGTCCATGGCATTCGGCCCCCCCCCCCTCGGGGGGAAGCCGCACTGCAATCTGTCAGTGACGGCACATATATCAAATAAATCGATTATTAACGGCCAATTTTTGAGCTTTTACATCAGCTTTGTGCGGACAGTATGAACTCCATACCGCACGCCCAAAACGCCAACGAACCTGGAGCACAGACCATGAAAACCCAACTGATCCTCGCCCTGACCCTCTCTGTACTGGCTGCCAACACCTTCGCCGCCGATGGTTACGACCGCACCGGCGCTGCTACCCTCGCAGAGGATGGTTACGACCGCACTCCACAAGGCCAGAGCGTTGCCGAAGGTGGCCGCGAACGCCTGGAAGAAAAAGGTCTGGTTGAAGTCGGCTACGACCGCAGCGGCTCGGCGACCGTTGCCGAAGATGGCTACGATCGCACAGGCTCGGCCGCCCTCAGCTAAGCCATGAATGCCCCCCACAAAGCCCGGCCCAGGTCGGGCTTTGTGGTTTTTGCTCGCCCCGGCACACTGGCAATACAGGCGATTGCCCTGCACCATTGCCCCTCATTTTCACGGAATCCGCCCATGCAAGACGACATCCACTTCTACGAACCTGCCCAGGGCCACGGTCTGCCCCACGACCCCTTCAATGCCATCGTCGGCCCACGGCCTATCGGCTGGATTTCCTCGCAAGACGGCCAGGGCCGCCTGAATCTGGCGCCCTACAGCTTTTTTAATGCGTTCAACTACATCCCGCCGATCATCGGGTTCGCCAGCGTCGGACGCAAAGACAGCCTGAACAACATCGAACAGACCGGCGAGTTCGCCTGGAACCTGGCCACCCGCCCGTTGGCCGAGCAGATGAACCAGAGCTGCGCCACGGTCCCGGCCGACGTCAACGAATTTGAACTGGCTGGACTCACCCCCATCGCCTCGAAAATCATCCAGGTGCCGCGCGTCGCGCAAAGCCCGGTGTCCTTCGAATGCAAGGTGACCCAGATCATTCAGTTGCAGCGTGCAGACCAGCAATGGGTGCCAAGCTGGCTGATCCTCGGCGAAGTGGTCGCCGTGCATATCGCCAAGTGGCTGCTCAAGGATGGGGTGTACGACACCGCCGCGGCAGAACCGATTCTACGCGGCGGCGGTCCGGCGGATTACTTCCAGGTGGGGCCCGAGGCCCTGTTCAAGATGCACCGCCCAGGGGCGTCCAAAGCTTGAGCAGTGGCTTTACCAGATGAGTTCGCCGTCCTCGCTGACGTCGGCCAGTCGGGCCAGTTGCTGCTCGGCCGCCAGGTCGGCCTCCAGGGCGGTCTTGAACGTCTGGTCGATCAGCACCTTGTTGAAACGCGGGGCGCCCGAACCGCCGAGTGCCTTGACGGCGATGGCGGCGGTGTAACCTTCGTCACCGCGCACGGCGGCGGAAACGGCTTCGAACTGTGCAAACTCTTTACGTGCCATGTTGCGGATCCTGGCCAATGGAAAGTCGGCCATTCTAAACCTTCAGCCGACCAACTGCTGCATGACCACGGCATCGACGGACGGATACCCGGCGCGTGCCTGGTCGGCACTCACATCGCTGAAGGTGTGAAAGTCCAGGCTGTGGACCACCCGTTCCTGGACCAACTCGCCGAAAACGGCCATGGCCGGGCTGCTGAAATAGGCGGTCATGGCCGGCTGGTCGACCCAGGAACCGGATACCAGCCACAGCTCGGGGTCACACAACGAGTGCTGCAGGGCAAAGTGCAGGTTGCCACTGGCCTGGCGCGTAGGCTCGATCAGGCGGCTCAAGCGCGCGCCCAACTCCATCGAGCGGCCCGCCTGGGCCCGGACCAACGTCATATGGCTGACGGGGATTTGCATGGACATGTTCATCGCTCCCTGGATGTAGACAATCGGCAGCCTGAGAGACGCTGCGACAGGAGCAAAGAGTAAGCGTCAGGCTCAAGACCCGTTAGTCGATTCCTGCCGGCTTGTTGCACAATCCTGCACCGACTGCCGGCACACCTCTGTGTCCAGCACCTCTACCCGATGAAGATGACAAGGGTGTTTCAAGCAACGATCACGGCCCTGCGTCCCGGTTCTGCGGGTGGTACTCACCAGCGCGGCAGGATCAGGCAAGTTTTGCGCAGGATCGGCCTAGCCCCCTGACTTGCACAAACTTAAGCTATGCCCATCCCACCAGCCCTGCCGAGGATGTTCGCCATGTCACCTGTGGATTCCCCCCACGCACCGCTGGACGCCAGCCTGGAGCACCAGCGCGAGGAACTGGCCACCATCCTCCGGCGTAACACCCAGGAAGACGGCAGCTACGCCACCGCCATCAACGCCCTGGTGTTGTCACGCCATAGCCAGTCCCACGACTTTGCCCCGGTGCTCGCGCAGCCGGCGCTGTGCATCATGGCCCAGGGTCGCAAAGAGGTCAGGCTGGCCGACGAGCTGTTCAATTACGACCCACTCAACTACCTGGTGGTCTCGGTCTCGATGCCCCTCAGCGGACGGGTGGTGGATGTCTCGCCCGACATGCCGATCCTGGCCTTGCGCCTGGACATCGACCCGGCAGAAATCACCGCGTTGATTGCCGATGCCGGCCCCCTTGGCGTGCCCGCGCGCCCCGCAGGACGCGGCCTGTATGTCGAACAGCTGGATCAACCGATGCTCGACGCGGTGCTGCGCCTGGCGCGTTTGCTGGAGACCCCCAAAGACATCGCCATGCTCGCGCCACTGATCCGCCGGGAGATTCTCTACCGCCTGCTGCGCAGCCCCCAGGGCCACCGGCTATATGAAATTGCCATCGCCAACAGCCAGAGCCATCGCATCAGCCAGGCGATCAAATGGCTCAACGGCCACTTCGAGCAGCCGCTGCGCATCGATGACCTAGCTCGCGAGGTGAACCTGAGCGTGTCGACCCTGCATCACCGGTTCAAGGCAATGACGGCCATGAGTCCGTTGCAGTACCAGAAGCAACTGCGCCTGCAAGAAGCCCGGCGCCTGATGCTGGCCGAAGGCATCGACGCCTCGGCGGCGGGATACCGCGTGGGCTATGAAAGCCCCTCGCAGTTCAGCCGCGAATACAGCCGGCTGTTTGGCGCCCCCCCGCTGCGGGACCTGGCGCGGTTGCGACTGTCTGTCTGATCAGACCTGCTCGCGATGGGGCCAGTCAGTCAGGCGCCCAATACGCGGCACGCCTCGGCCGGGATGGTCACCGACACCGGGTTGCCGATGCTCAGCCCAATACCCTGGCACGGCGTACTCAAGGCGGTCAGCGAGACCCCGGAGCACTCCACCGTGGTCTCAATGGTCGCGCCGATGTCCCGCACGAACGTCACCTTGCCCAGCAGGCGATTACCCGCCGTTGCCTGGGGATGGGACAGTTGCAGGTCTTCGGGGCGCACCAGCATCTTGAGCTTCTCGCCGACCACGATACTGCTGCAGATCGGCACTGCCAGGGCGTCGCCGCCCGGCAAGCTGACCCTGCCATTGCCCAGCGCGGTAGCCGGGAAGATGTTGCCGGAGCCGATGAAGTCCGCCACGAATGCGTTGGCCGGATGCCGGTAGATCTCGATCGGCGTGCCGATCTGCTGGATCCGGTGTTCGCCCAGGACGACCACGATATCGGCCATGGTCATGGCTTCACGCTGGTCATGGGTGACCATGATGGTGGTGATGTTCAGGCGCTGCTGCAGTTGGCGAATTTCCACCTGCATCGACTCCCGCAGCTTGGCGTCCAGGGCGGACAGCGGCTCATCGAGCAGGAGGATTTTCGGGTGCGCGGCAATCGCCCGGGCAATTGCCACCCGCTGGCGCTGACCACCGGAGAGCTTGGCCACCGGACGATCGATCATCGGTTGCAGCTGGATCAGCTCCAGCAACTCCACCACCCGCACCTGCTGCTCAACCTTGCTCACGCCGCGCAGCTTCAGGGGGTAGGCGATGTTCTCGCCCACCGTCATGTGTGGGAACAGCGCCAGCGACTGGAACACCATGCCGAAGTTACGCAGGTGCGCCGGGGTGTGGCCAATGTCCTCGCCGTCCAGGCGAATCTCGCCGCCACTGAGGGTTTCCAGGCCGGCGATCATCCGCAGTAGAGTGGTTTTGCCACAGCCCGAGGGGCCGAGAAAACACACCAGCTTGCCCTCGGGCAAATGCAGGTTGACGTCCCTTACCGCGCAAGCCGAGCCGTAGTATTTCTCGACGTTTTCCAGAATCAGACCAGTCATGTGAATCTCCTCAAGCAATCAGAAGGAAACGCCGCCTTCGCCCACCAGCTTCTCCAGCACCCAGATCAGGACGAAGTCGATCAGCACAATCAGCACGGCAAACGAAAAGACGGTGGGGTCCAGCGATGACACTGTGCGGCTGTACATCCAGATCGGCACGGTCATGACATCGATGGTGTAGAGGAAGTAGGTCACCGTGAACTCGTTGAACGAGACGATGAACGCCAGCAGCATCCCGGCCAGGATCCCCGACTTCATCAAGGGCACCACCACATCGACGATCGCCCGGGTCGGCGAGGCGCCGAGCATCTGCGCCGCCTCTTCGACTTCACTGCCGATCGACAGCATCGCCGCCGTGCAGTTCTTCACCACAAAGGGCAAGGCCAGGATCACGTGGGCAATCACCAGCCGCGACGTGGTCATCTGGAACGGCAGGCTGTCGAACACCAGCAGCAAGGCCAGGCCCAGGACTACCATCGGAAACACCAGCGGCAACGACATCAGTTGCAGGGCCACGGCCTTACCACGGAACTCGCAACGTGTCAGGGCATAGGCCGCCGGCACTGCGATCAGCGTGGCGAACACCATGGTCAGGCACGCCACCATCAGGCTGGTGCTCATGGCCTTGCCCAGGCTCAGCACATCGCTGGCATCCGGCGAGACAAAGGTCTGCCAGGCGGCCTTGTACCATTGCAGGCTGTAGCTGCTGGGCGGGAAGTCGAGGTTCGACGCACCACTGAACGACATGACGATCATGGTCAGGATCGGCAACACCGCCAGCAGCAGGACGCAGCCGGACAACACCCCCGCCAGCTTGCCGGTGTCGCCCGGCAACAGTGCCTGACGTGGCTTGAGCAAACGACTCATAACGAAGCCTCCAGCATGCGCCGGCGACGGCCGGTGACGTATTCAGACAGGGTCATGATCGCCAGCGTGGTGACAATCAGCACCACGCCGGCGGCGGACGCGGCGGGCCAGTTCATCAGCGGGGCGATCTGGTCATGCACCATCACCGCCAGCATCGGTACGCGCCGGCCACCGAGCAGCAAGGGCACCACGAAGCTGCTGGCGTTGTAGGCAAACACCAGGGTCGCACCGGTGATGATGCCGGGCAGGCTCATGGGCAGCACCACCTGGCGAAACACCTGCAGGCGGCTGGCGCCGAGGGTCGCGGCGGCTTCTTCATAGGTCCGGGCGACCCCGCGCTTGGCGCTGGCAATCGGCAGCACGGCCAACGGGAACGCGGTTTGCACCAGCCCCATCAACACGCCGTTCTGGTTGTACAGCAGCATGATCGGCCGCTTGATCAGGCCCAGGCCCATCAAGGCCTGATTGAGCATCCCGCCCGGGCCGAGGATCACCAGCCAGCCATAGCTTTGCAGCAGCAGGTTGACCAGCAACGGCAACAGCACCGCCGCCAGGAACACCCGCCGCATCAGGGGCGAAGTCAGGCGCGACATGGTGTACGCCACCGGGATCGCCAGCACCACGGCGATCACTGCGCTGATCAGCGCCAGGCGCAGGATCAGCAGCAAGGACTTGAGGTAATAGGGTTCCAGCAACTGGGCGTAACTGGCCAGGCTGAAGCCGCTCCATTCCGCACCCTTGGTGCCCACGCTCATGCGCAGCACCAACAGGCTGGCGGCAATCAGCACACCGAGGAACAGCATCGAGGGCGAAAGAAAAAACCAGGCACGCGCCGTCGGCGAAACACCCCGGTTGCGGCGCACGACAGCAGCGCCGACCGGGTGGGTCAGGGGTTGGTGTTCCATAGCAAAGGGTCTCGTCAATAGAGGATCAATGGCGCACGGACACGGGGTGCCACCCCCGATCCCCTGTAGGAGCAAGCTTGCTCCAGGCGGCGTTCCGACGAAGGACCTGAAGGCGCTGCGTAGTTTCAGGCAGCCCTCGTCATCGTTAACGTCCATCGCGAGCAAGCTCGCTCCTACAGTTCAGGAGGAAAAGATTTCCGTGTAACGACGAATCCATTGGTCATGCACGCTCGCCAGGAAGGCGTTGTCGTGCATGATCGCCTTCTCGGCTATCTGCTCCGGCGTCAGGATGTATGGGCTCTTGCGGGCCTCGGCGGAGATGATGGCCTTGGCGTTGACCGGGCCGTTGAAGATGTCTTCGGCCATCTTGCCCTGGACCAGCGGGTCCAACGAGTGGTCGATAAAGGCGTAGACCAGGTCGGTGTCGCCAGGACGGTTTTTCGGCATCACCGACAGCATCAGGTCGGTGTAGAAACCTTCCTTCATGCCGAACGTGGCACCCAGGCCATAGGCTGGATCGCGGATCTGTTTCGGGAAAAACGCCGGGGCGTACAGCCCGCCCATGTCCAGGGAACCGGTGCGGAACAGCTCGGCGATCTGGTTGGGGTTTTCCCCCAGGGTCACCACCCGGTCCTTGAGCTCGGCGAGTTTCTTGAAGCCCGGCTCGATGTTGTGCTCGTCACCGCCGGCCAGTTTCGCGGCGATGATGATCAGGTCCATGGCCTCGGTCCAGTTCGGCGGCGGCAGGAAAATGCTCGGCGCCAGTTCTGCATCCCATAACGCGGCGTAGCTGGTCGGTGCCTCGCTCAAGGTGCGGGTGCTGTAGACCAGGCTGTTGCACCACAACAGGTAACCAATGCCGTGGCCGTTGGCGCCGGTGCGGTATTTTTCCGGCACGTCGAGCAGATTGGGAATGCGGTTGAGGTCGGGTTTTTCCAGCAGGCCGGCGGCGGCCAGGCCTTCGGCACCGACCCCGGCCAGGGTGATGATGTCGTACTGCGGGCGATCACCTGCGGCCTTGAGCTTGGCGACCATTTCCGAGGTGCTGCCGGTGCGGTCGGCGATGACCTTGGCGCCGGTCTTGGCCTCGAAGGTCGCGGCGATGTTGCGCAGTGCCGCCAGGCCCGTGTCATCGGACCAGGTCAGCAAACGCAGGGTCTTGCCTTGAAAGCGCGTGTCACTGGCGTTGGCGCGGATGAACGGCATGCTCATGGCGGCGGCCGCCACCGAGGCGACCCCAACGGTCTTGATGAATTGTCTTCTGTTCAGATCATGCTCGCCCATGAAGGACTCCCTCTATTGTTGTTGATTTGAGGTGGCTGCATCCCTTGCGACCGCGCTGTTCGATCGCGGCCAACCCCCGTGTTACAAGGGCCTTGGCGATATCGGCGGGTTCATCCTGAGGTCACGCCCTGGGCGCAACAATCGAAAAAAAATCATTGGTGCCATGTCCCGCACGCATGCCTCGTGACGAGGCATGCAGGGTCCGTTTTCGGGCAGTCAGACGGCGCGAATCACGTGCTTTATTTCCTGGAAAGCCTGCAAACCCCAGGGCCCCAACTCGCGGCCGAGGCTGCTCTGTTTGTAGCCACCCCAGGCGGCCTGCGGGAAGATCACCTGCGGTGCGTTGATCCACACCAGCCCCGCCTGCAGGGCGTTGGCGACCCGCTGCGCAACGTTCGCATCGCCGCTGACGACACTGGCCACCAGCCCGAACTGACTGTCGTTGGCCAACGCGATGGCCTCCTGCTCGCTGGCGAAACGGCGCACACAGAGCACCGGGCCAAAGATCTCTTCGCACCACAGCGCACTGTCCAGGGGCACGTCGGTGAAGACCGTTGGCTGCAAAAAATACCCGCGCGACAGGTCCGCCGGACGCCCGCCACCGCACACCAGTCGCGCACCGGCACTGAGGCCGCGATCGATGTGGCCCAGCACTCGCTGGTATTGCGCCTGGTTGACCAGCGCGCCCATCTCCACCTCAGGGTCGAACGGATCCGCCACGCGAATCGACTCGGCACGGGCCTTCAGGCGTTGCAGGAACTCATCCGCCAGCGAGTCGGCCACCAGTACCCGGCTGGTGGCCGAGCACATCTGCCCGGCGTTGAAGAACCCACCGCCACTGGCCAGCTCCACCGCCAGGTCGAGGTCGGCGTCAGCCATCACCAGCAACGACGATTTGCCACCCAGCTCCAGGCTCACACCCTTGATGGTTTCGGCCGCACGCTGCATGACCTGAACCCCCACCGCGTTGCTGCCGGTGAAGGAAATCTTCGCCACCCGCGGATCACTCGACAGCGGTGCGCCCACTGCCAGACCAGTGCCGCAGACCAGGTTGAACACGCCCTTGGGCAAGCCGCTCTGGGCGATGATCGCCGCCAGTTCCAGCTCCGGCAGTGGGGTGACTTCCGAGGGCTTGAGCACCACGCAGCAACCGGCGGCCAGGGCCGGTGCGAGCTTCCAGGCAGTGGTGACCATGGGGAAATTCCACGGCACGATCAGCCCGACCACACCGCAGGGCTCCCGGCGCACGCGGGCGGCAAACGCCTCGCTTGGCAGCGCCAGCGGATGGTCCTGGCTGGCGTCCAGCGCCTCCGCCAGGCCAGCGTAGTACTCGAAGGTGGCGATCACATCATCGACATCGATCCCGGCTTCAAACAGCGGTTTGCCGTTGTTGCTCGACTGCAGGTACATCAGCCGTTCCCGGCCTGCCTGCACGCCCGCGGCAATGCGGCGCAGGATGGCCCCGCGCTCGGCGCCCGAGGTGTTCGACCACTGGGCAAAGGCTGCAGTGGCGGCACTCAGTGCGCGATCGACTGCCCCTTCGTCGCCGCCGTTGACCGTGGTCAACAGGGCTTCGGTCGCCGGGTTGATGACCCGCAGGTGTTCGCTGCCCGCCGACCATTGGCCATCGATGTACACACCGTCCAGGGTGATCGGGAAGTTCATGCCGACACCGCCTTCTGCCACTGGTTCTGGTCGATTTCAATCAGGCTCGGGCCCTGGCGATCCACCGCGGCACGCAGCGCCGCGCGTAGCGCCTCCACCCCATTGATGGTCTGGGCCGCACAGCCCAGGCCCTTGGCCACGGTGATGAAATCCGGGGTGTAGATGTCGACGCCCACCGGTTCGATGGCGCGGTTGACCATATACTTCTTGATCTCTTCGTAGCCCTGGTTATTCCACAGCAGGACAATCACCGGCGTGCGCGCTTCCACGGCACTGGCCAGCTCCGGCAAGGTGAACTGCAGGCCACCGTCACCGATCAGGCACACCACCGGGGGCCGAGTGTCCCGCGCCTGGCCCCCGCCGAGCCAGGCGCCGATGGCGGCCGGCAAGGCGTAACCGAGGGTGCCGTAACCGGTGGACGAGTTGAACCAGCGACGCGGGCGCTGCGGGTTGAACGTCAGGTTGCCGCTGTACACCGGCTGGGTCGAATCGCCGACGAACACCGCCTCTGGCAAGACCTCCTGCACGGTGTGCAGGAACAGGGTCTGGGCCAGGGTCGGGGCGTCCCAGGTGCTTGCCAGTTCAGCCCGCAGGCTGGCCGCGCGGGCCTGGCCCCAATCGCTGCGCCGCTCGGTCAGGGCATGTTTGGCGACGCCATCGAGCAGGGCCTGGGCGGCATATTGTGCATCCGCCACCAACGCGACTTTCGGCGGGTAGTTGCGCACGGTCTGGTCCGGGTCGATGTCGACCCGCAGCAGGGTCCCGGGAATCTCGAAGCCGCCGGCAAAGGTCACGTCGTAATCGGTTTCCGCCAGTTCGGTGCCGATCGCCAGCACCACGTCGGCGTCCGCCACCAGGGCGCGGGTGGCCACCAGGGACTGGGTCGAGCCGATCAGCAAGGGGTGCTCTGCAGGCAACATGCCTTTGGCATTGATGGTCAGCGCCACCGGCGCGTCCAGCAACTCGGCCAGACGGGTCAGCTCGGTGGCGGCATCAATCGAACCGCCACCGGCGAGAATCAGCGGACGCTGGGCAGTTGCCAGCAACTCACTCATCTGTGCCACAGCCGACGGCGCGGCACCGGCGCGGGTGATGCTCACCGGTTGGCTGCCTTGCAGGGAATCGGCGTCTTCCACCAGCACGTCGAGGGGGATCTCGATGTGCACCGGACGCGGGCGCCCGGCCTGGAACAAGGCGAAGGCCCGGGCCAGTACGCCCGGCAGCTCGGCGGCCGACATCAGCGTATGGGAGAACGCCGCCACGCCAGCCACCAGGGCACCCTGGTTCGGCAATTCGTGCAGCTTGCCGCGACCGCCGCCCAACTGACTGCGCGACTGCACGCTGGAGATCACCAGCATCGGGATCGAGTCGGCATAGGCCTGGCCCATGGCGGTGGTGATGTTGGTCATGCCAGGGCCGGTGATGATGAAGCACACCCCGGGTTTGCCGCTGGTGCGGGCATAGCCGTCGGCCATGAAGCCGGCGCCCTGTTCGTGGCGCGGGGTGACGTGGTTGATGCTCGAACGGGCCAGCCCGCGATACAGCTCAACGGTGTGAACCCCGGGAATGCCGAACACCTGCTCGACCCCGTAGCCTTCGAGTAACTTGACCAATACTTCGCCGCACGTTGCCATGTCTTTGCCCTTCTTGTTCGTTGAGACGCTGACCCCGCGCGACATGTGTTGCTGCGCGACGGGGCTCAGTCATGGCGTTATTGGAACGGTCTGCGGGTAGCCGCAACAATCGATAAAAAGTCATACTCGCCATGTCCTCACCTCATGCCTTGGCGTTCCATGAAACGACTTCCGCCCCTCCCCGCCCTGCACACGTTTCTGATCACGGCCCAGTGCTGCAACTTCACCCGGGCGGCCGAGCAGTTGCACATCACCCAGGGCGCGGTAAGCCGGCAGATCGCCGGGCTGGAAGAGCACCTGGGTTACGCGCTGTTCCATCGCCAGGCGCGGGGCTTGAGCCTGACGGCCGAAGGCCAGGAATGGCTGCCGCGCATCCAGCAGGTATTCGGGTTGATCGACGAGGCGGTGGAACAGGTGGGCGCGCACCGTGAAACCCTGCAACTCAAGGCCCCGACCTGTGTGATGCGCTGGTTGCTGCCGCGCTTGCTGCAATGGCAGAAGGAGCGACCGGACGTGCCGGTGGAACTGACCACCACGGTGCACCACGGGGTGGACTTTCATCGCGAACAGTTCGACGCCGCCGTGATGTACGGCGCACCACCGGACAGCACCCTGGCGTCGCTGCGCCTGTTCGATGAACAGCTGACGCCCGTCTGCTCCCAGCCGCTGCTCGATGGCCCGGTGCCGCTGCACAGCCCGGCAGACCTCGACCAGCACTTGCTGCTGCACCCCACGCGGGATCAACGGGACTGGAAAGCCTGGCTGAAAGCGGCGGACGTCAACCTCAGCACCGTGGGCAAGGGCCAGCACTTCGAGACCCTGGACCTGGCGATGTCGGTGGCCTCCCAAGGCACCGGGGTGGCGATTGGTGACTGGTCGTTGATTGGCGATGACCTGAGTGCCGGACGGCTGGTCATGCCCTTCGCGCTGAAGGTGCGCACGGGGTTGGCGTACTACCTGGTGTTCCCGCAAAAGCCGGGACCGTCGCCGCAGCTGCGCGAGTTGATGGAGTGGCTGATACGGCAGGCACAACAACGTGATGATTGCTCGACGGTGTAGCTCCACTGCCTGCAAAACAAAGAAGGTCATGCGTTTGGCATGACCTTCAGTACACTTGATGGATCAGCTTTTCTTGATGGTTTTCAAATAGCGCTGAAATGCCTCATAACGTTCGGCAGCCGCCTCCAGTGCCGACACATCCGTTATCGACTCAGGCTTGTTGTCCTGGAGAAAATGCGTGTAGGCCTCAGCAACCTTGGCGACTTCTTCCGACCAGCTACGGATAACCGGACCCAGTGCGTCCAGCTCCTCCAATGCATGAAGCTTGCGTCGCAACTCACGGACTTGCAACTGGTCAGTCTTGAGGCTGGCATTCAGCATCGTCGTGCGCTCGCGCACGGCATCCCTGGCTTGCGCCAAATTGGTGAACTGACGCCCCTGGTCGATACCCTCAAGGTTTCCCTGGAGCTTGTTCAGCACCATTTGCAGGAACTCCTTATCCGGCTTTTGAGTTGCGACCAGCTTCATCGCGGCCTGAATTTCCTCTACGCTCGGCAGCAGGCTTTTGACGATAGCCAGCCAGCCCGGCGTCTTGAACCGCTGAATGGCGTCATCGATAAATTGCTTCTCCGCAGCGAGCTTCTCAAGATCCCCCCTGTCGGTCTCAATGCGCCGTTCAATAGACGCCACCTCAGAACTGATGGTACTAGGCAAATTACCGGCCGACTCAGCGAAACTGACCGAGTCAAGCTCCCGGACCACCCTCGCCAGATTGCGATTGGCAGAAGCCACCACAACCTGCGAACCGCTGACCCGCTCAACCCCTTGATTAAGGATCCTGTCCGTTTGTTGATCTTTCAATACGGAGGACAAATCAGTGAGGCTTCGAACCTCCTGGATACTCGTCAACGTTGCGACGAATCCAGTGTTGGCCAATGCCGCATGAACCTTCTTGATATCGTCGAACAGTTGTTGATGTGCGTCATTCAGCTCGTCCCTGACAAACGCGAGTTTGTCTTTCAATGAGGGTAGAAAATTAAAATCCTGACCTGCCACACTTATGTTCAGCCGGTCCTTGGCGACCCTCATCGCAGCAGTATCGGGCACCACATAATGACTAGCCGTAAAAAATCCATAGTTATTCATAGTCACATTCATCCCTGAACAAAAAACTGATTAATTAGTCCGCAGTAATCTGATTGAAAACACCCGACAGTGCTTGAGCATGTCCCTTAATGGTTTTCCACGGTTCGAAAATAGCCTGAAGATTAAGCACCAGCAAAATCAGGTCCAACTCAGTCGCATTATCTTCAAACGCCTCCAGAGACACACCCAGGCTACTCCAGACAATACCCAATACGTCCTCGATACACTTGATGCCTTGCTCAGCATCCTTCATCAATGCACGCATCTCGGTAAAATTGGTCGCCAGGGCGATCAGGCTTTGCGACAACCGAGCCTTCGACAACTTTGCAAGCAATTTCTCCTTACGCTCTAATAACAGATTCTTTTGCGCTCTTGTTGCTTCCGCCTGGGCACCAAATATTCCACCGGTCACGAGCAGTCCAATCGGACCAAACACCAGCCCGGTAAATGCGTATCCCACTTGCCCGTCATACTCAGATTGCTTTTCGGCAATTGCCTGATCAAGCGACTTTATTTGCTGACAAAACTCATCAACCTCTTCGTCCCTGCCAATGCGCGCCTCATCAACAACTTTTTGCTTGTGCGCCACCTGAATCAATAACTCATCGGATATCTTGCGTGAAAACTCAATAGCCAACCCATTGACGCTGGCAACGTCCAGATAGAACTCTGCGATATCCTTTCTCGCCCACATCAATGCCCTGCCGAGGTTTTCAACACGCTTTGAATCGGTACCGCCAAGCGGAATGGCAGCCAAACTTTCTTTCTCATGCTCGCTCAATGAATCAACATTGCCCTGAAAATTTTTGTAGGCTTCGCTGCCCTTCAAAGCCTCGACAATTGTTGCACCCGACTTGATAAACGTGCTGGCAAACAGATCCAACTGATTGCCAATATCCTTTGTTCTACGCTCCAGCGTTGCCCATGACAGAGCATGCTGATGAATCTGCTGATGAAGCTGTTGCATGTTCGCGGGTTCAAGCGCTTCGTAACCCGACTCACGATAGCCCAGGAAAGATTCAACCTCACTGATGTTTACCGGCAAGGCAAGCCCCGCACGAACATAACGCTTAATGGACAACACATGACTCTTCTTTACGATAAACGTCTCATCATCTATATTTTCCACGCGCTTCCCAAAATACTGAACCGGTACGAATTTTGAGGCTTCTATCACATTGCTAACGCCCTCCAACGTTGGAACAACTTGCTCTGCTATGGTTTGCAACTGCTGGGCGGCAAACTCTAATTCCTGCTCCATACATCCTCCGGTGCATCACTAAAAATACAGCTACGATTTAAATGCTTATTCATGCATTACCTGAAGCAACGAATAACACATTGACAGTCAAGCAACCGTATCGCACCGACATCATTACCCGCAATTCCCCAGCAGAACCAGGTAACGTAAGACGTTGAACCGGAATACCGTAAGACTTATAAAAATCCCCACTAAAAATAACTTACACATAGACCAAACACTCTATAGCTACTCAACGCTCCGCCCAACCTGTACAAAAACACTCGACGCGATAACAGCACACACCGGCGCCAATAAACGCGCAAAAAAAAGGCCACTCAGTGGCCTTTTTAAATATTCAATCAGTAACCTACCGTAAATCTCTGCCGGGAATAAGCGTGTTTCTCTACTTCATCGAGCATCGCAATCGCATAGTCAGCGAAAGTGATCCAGCTCTTGCCTTCAGCACTCACCAGCAAGTCATCCTGACCGATACGAAAAGTCCCGGTGCGCTCGCCTTCGACGAACAGTGCGGACGGTGAGAGGAAGGTCCAGTCCAGCTCCTGTTCCTGGCGCAAGGTGTCGAGGAACACCGCGCCGGCACTGGCCTGCGCCTTGTACTCAGGCGGGAAATCCGGGCTATCGATGACCCTGGTGCCGGTGGGCAACAGTAGCGAGCCGGCGCCACCGACCACCAGCAGGCGCTTGACCCCGACTTGCTTCACCGGCGCGATGATGGCGTTGGCGGGGATGGTCGCAAAATGTGCGGCGCTGATCACCAGGTCGTGGCCGGCCACTGCCGCTTGCAAGGCGGCTGCATCGAGCACGTCCACGTTCTTGCTCACCACACCCGGACGCGGGCTGAGCTTCGAGGTGTCACGGGCGATGGCGGTGACGCTATGCCCACGACGCAGGGCTTCTTCCAGCAGTTGGCTACCGGCACGGCCGGTGGCGCCAATGAGTGCGATCTTGCTCATGAACAGTGCTCCAGTGATTGAGGTTGGCTAATGACAGGGTGACGAATCACCACTGCATCTCGCCCTTGGCGACTTTGGCGCTCAGCTCCAGGGAGCTTTCCTCGCCCAGGTTCGGGTAACGCTTGAGCATCGCCGCGATCAGGGCGGTGGAATCCTTGGCCTTGGCGGTTTCTTCATCAAAGGCCTTGATGTACTCGGCGGTGAAATGCACGGCCGCCAGCGAGCGGCGGCTGTCACCCAGGTAGTGACCGGGAACCAGCGTCTGCGGCTGCAGCTTGACGATGCGGTCCAGGGTGCTCAGCCAATCGGCGTGGGACTGCGCGGTCTGGGTGTCCGCCATCCAGACGTGGATGTTTTCTGCGATCACCACCCCGCCGACCACCGCCTTGATCGACGGGATCCAGACAACGCTACGGTCCGGCTGCTTGCCGTCCAGGCCCACGATGTCCAGGGTCTGGCCTTCCAGGCTCAGGCTATGGCCCTTGAGCACGCCGGGGATGACGGTTTTAGCAGGAACGTCGGCGCCCATCTTCGGGCCCCAGAACTTGAGCTTTCCTTCAACCGTGGCCTTGATGTGATCCACCGTCGGTTGTGAGGCCAGCACGTTGGCGTTGGGGAACGCCGCCGTCAGGGTGTCCAGGCCGAAATAGTAATCCGGGTCGCCGTGGCTGATGTAGATGGTGGTCAGTTGTTTGCCGCTGGCGCGGATTTTCTCCACCACCTGCTGGGCCTGGGACTTGCCGAACTGGGCATCCACCAGGATCGCCTCTTTCTCGCCGCTGACCAGCACCGAACTCACTGGGAAAATGGCGGCGGTGCCCGGGTTATAGACATCCAGGGTCAGTGCCGGACTGGCGGCCGCCGCATGCGCTGCAAAACCGAGGGTGGCGGTGGCCAGTAAAAGTCGCTTGAAAGTGCTGAAACCGATCATGGTGCTGCTCCGTGTTCCGTGGGCCAGGTTTGGCGATGGGACAGAGCTTAGTTGCCTGACTCGCTACAAAAAATGCGATGCTTGAACATAGTTTGTTTCTGAAAGCGGGCAAATCATGGATCGTCTTCAAGCAATGCGCGTGTTCGTCTGCGTGGTCGACCTCGGCAGCCAGTCGGCCGCCGCCGATCATCTGGACCTCTCCCGCCCGGTGGTGTCGCGCTACCTGGCGGAACTCGAAGACTGGGTCGGCGCCCGGCTCATGCACCGCACCACTCGCAAGCTGAGCCTGACCGCCGCCGGCAGCGAGATTCTGCCCCGCTGTCGACAGATGCTTGAGCTGTCGAGCGACATGCAGGCCGCCGTCAGCGCACCAGATGATGCGCCACGCGGCCTGTTGCGCATCAGCGTCAGCACCTCGTTCGGCCAGGCGCAACTGGCCGATGCCATGGCCGCCTACGTCAAGCGTTTCCCCGGGGTCAGCATCGACCTGCAAATGCTCGACCGCACGGTGAACCTGGTGGATGAACGCATCGACCTGGCGATTCGCACCAGCAACGACCTGGACCCGAACCTGATCGCCCGGCACCTGACCGTCTGCCGTTCGCTGATCTGCGCCTCCCCGACGTACCTGCGCGAACACCCGGCGCCGCAGCGGGTGGAAGACCTACGCCTGCACAACTGCCTGACTCACTCCTACTTCGGCAAAAGCCTCTGGCATTTCGAGGAGGCAGGTGAACAGGTCTCGGTGCCGGTGCAGGGCAACATCAGCGCCAACGAGGCCAGCACCCTGCTGCGCGCTGCCATGGCCGGCGCCGGGGTGGCCATGCTGCCCAGCTACCAGGCCCATGTACACATTCACCGCGGCGAACTGGTCCGCCTGCTGCCCCAAGCCGAGCCCCGGCAGATGAACATGTACGCGGTGTATGCCTCACGCAAGCACATGCCGGCGGCCTTGCGCAGCATGCTGGATTTTCTGGTGGTGAGGTTTCCGCAAGAGCCGGAATGGGATCAGGGGCTTTAAGCACTTTGGCGACATCAACCGCCTGAATGTCCGCCTACAAACGCCGGCAGCACTCATGGCATCCAGGCACAGCTGACCTATGCTGATAGTAGTACCCCCGGGTATTCGTTCAGAGGTCGATGCCATGAACATTAAAACAAGACGGTATTTCGCGATCTTCATCACTTGCACCGCCACGTTGGCGCTGTATGGCACGGCCGCCTACCGTGTCGAACAGGCCAGGCAGCAACCCAGGGTCGCGGCCAGTTGTGGCGTTGACCAGTGCATTCCCCATAACGCGACCTTGAACGCCCTCAGGTAGACCGCGTTTACGCCTGCTCGCCCTGATCACTTTTCAAGCGATCCCGAAAAGCCTTGGGCGAGATGCCGACACGCCGACGGAACAGCCGGGTGAAGTTGGTCGGGTCGGAGAAGCCCAGCAGATCGGACATCTCGTAAATCGTCATGCTGGTGTAGGTCAGCATGCGCTTGGCCTCCAGCAACTGCCGCTCGTGCATGATCTGTAACGCCGGCTGCCCGGCCAGCTCACGGCATGTGCCGTTGAGGTGAGAGACCGAAATTCCCAGGCGGTGGGCCAGGTCCTCGACCTTGACGTGCTGGCGATAATTCTCTTCCACCAGCTGGATAAAGCCATTGAGGTATTCCCGAGCGCGCTGCGGGCGCTGGTGGGCGCTGCGGCGCTGGATCACCTGGCGGCTGACCCAGACCAGGATCACGCTGACCAGCGAGTGCATGAGCATCTCGCGCGCCGGTTGATGGCCGTTGTACTCCGCCTGCAAGGCGCTGAACAGGCTATTGAGGTACTCGGCCTGAGCACCTGCCAGGTAACTGTCGGCCTGGGCCAGGGCGTTGACCGAATGGCCCAGTTGAGCTTGCAGATGCGCCACCAGGGGAGCCGCCAGGGTCAGGATAAAACCCTCGACATCCTCGCTGAAGCGAAAACCATGGACTGCCAACGCTGGCAGGATCTGGACTCCAGGCTCGTCCAGCCGGGTCAGTTGGCCTTCGATTTCGAGTGCTGCCTGGCCTTTGAATACAAACAGCAACTGACAGAGATCAGCATGCCGATCGGGTTTGATTTTCCAGTGGTGCTCGCGACTGCGCTGGGAGAGGGTTTCGCAATGCAGCAAGTCCGGCGTCGGCCAGTCCAGACTTTCACCATAGCGTTTGAATATCGGAATCGCAGGAAGGGCAGGCTTGTTCATAACGTCAGTCCAGGCCTCAGCGTAACGGGCGATAGTCGCCCCGATTGGCGAAATGTACAGGTTTTGGCTCAGTGTTCTCCCTCAATTGACCGACTCACCCAGGAAAAATGCAAGCACTGGATGGATAAAAACCACCCGCGGGCCTGTCCGAGTGACGCTTTTGAGTCATAACGACCCGCACAACACGTGCAACAGGGTCGCGGAAAACCCCCATCCGCTTTCTTGCGAGGCTATCGAATAGCCTGCTACCGACTTACACTGGCGGCATTCCCCGCAGGGTTTGCCCGTGACCACCATGAATCAGCCTGAACACCCCAAGCCGGCCATTCGCAGCGTCCTGATCGCCCTGATGCTGGCGATCTTCCTCGGCGCGCTGGACCAGACCATCGTTGCCGTGTCGATGCCGGCCATTTCCGCCCAGTTCAAGGACGTCAGCCTGCTGGCCTGGGTGATTTCCGGCTACATGGTGGCGATGACGGTGGCGGTGCCGATCTACGGCAAGCTCGGCGATCTCTACGGTCGGCGCAAGCTGATGCTGTTCGGCATGGGCCTGTTCACCCTGGCCTCGTTGCTGTGCGGCCTGGCCCAGAGCATGGAACAACTGGTCCTGGCGCGGATCATCCAGGGCATCGGGGCCGGGGGGATGATTTCGGTCAGCCAGGCGATCATCGGCGACATCGTGCCACCGCGCGAACGCGGCCGGTATCAGGGCTACTTCAGCAGCATGTACGCGGTGGCCAGTGTCGCCGGGCCGGTGCTCGGCGGCTACATGACCGAGTACCTGTCATGGCGCTGGGTGTTCCTGATCAACCTGCCCCTGGGCCTGGGCGCCTGGCTGGTGGCCAATCGCACACTGGTGGGCTTGCCAGTGCCGCAACGCAAACCGCTGATCGACTACCTCGGCACGCTATTGATGATCATCGGCCTGACCGCCCTGTTGCTCGGGATCACCGAGGTCGGCCAGGGTCACGCCTGGCGCAGTGCCGAAGTGCTGGGGCTCCTGGCGGGTGCGGTGCTGACCCTGGCGCTGTTCGTCTGGCACGAACGCCGCGCCCGCGAACCGCTGCTGCCGATGCACCTGTTCGCCAACCGCACTGCACTGCTGTGCTGGTGCACGATTTTCTTCACCAGTTTCCAGGCGATTTCCCTGATCGTGCTGATGCCGCTGCGCTTTCAGAGCGTCACCGGCGCCGGTGCCGACAGCGCTGCGCTGCACCTGCTGCCGCTGGCCATGGGCTTACCGATGGGGGCCTACTACGCCGGGCGCCGGACCTCGGTGACCGGCCGCTACAAACCGATGATCCTCACGGGCGCGCTGCTGACCCCGATCGCGATCCTCGGCATGGCCTACAGCCCGCCACAAGCGATGCTCATCAGCAGCCTGTTCATGCTGCTCAGCGGGATCGCCGCCGGCATGCAGTTCCCGACTTCGCTGGTGGGCACGCAAAACGCTGTGGAACAACGGGACATCGGCGTCGCCACCAGCACCACCAACCTGTTCCGCTCCCTCGGCGGCGCGGTGGGCGTGGCCTTGATGTCGGCGCTGTTGCTGGCACTCTTGCAGGACTCCAGCTTCGCCCATCTGGCCGGCACATCGTTGGTGGCCGAAGGCCGTTCCGGCAACGTCCTGCTCGACGGCTTGAACGCCGCACCGGGCGCCGCGCAGCACGCCCTGCGCGCCGAATTGCTGCTGACCTTCCGGCATTTGCTGATGGTCAGTGCGGCAGTGTCGCTGCTGGGGCTGGCGGCGGCCATCGCGATGCCCAACCAACTGCTGCGCGGCCGCGAACACAACGCCAGGTAGGATCAAGGGCTGTAATACCCCACCGCCACCAGCCGGTTGCCGACTTTTTTCAGGTAGGCGTGCTTGTTTTCCACTTTGCCGGTGACCGGGTTTTTCCAGCGGTACTCGTACTCGCCCTGCTCCTGGGTGGCCATCAGCGCCAGGATCGGCTCGCCCACCGGCTTGCCTTGCGGGTCCTTGATCTTGCCAAAGTCAGTGTTGATCAGGCGCAGGTTGGTGCCGTGGGCCAGGTACCGTTGATTGTCGAGATTGACCACGAACACATACAGGTCGTCCTGCAGGAAACCGCCTTGCAGGGAATTGATCGAATTGAGCGTGGCCTGCTCATCCTTGGCCAGGTCGGCTGCCGCTTTGTCGAGCAGGGCCTTGGCCTGTTCGGCCGACGCCCGTGGCAGGTAGTACCCGACCGCGAGAATCCGTTGGCCGACGCGCTGGTAGTACACACGCTTGCGCTCGACCTTGCCGTCGGCCCAGTTCTGCCAGCGATACTCGGCGGTCTGGATGCCGTTGCCCTCAGGCACCTGCAAGACATCCTTGAAGGCTTTCTGCAGGTCCGGGCCCAGCACTTCGGACACATCGCGCCCGATCAATGCCGAGGATGGCCCGCCACTGGCGAGCATCGTGCCCTGGGTGTCGAGTACGAAGACGTATTTGTCCTTGTCGACAAACTCACCCTGGCGACTGAAGGCGGCAAACGCCTTGTCACCGTTGTCGTGGTAGTAGGCCAGGGCCTTTTCCAGCAAGGCCAGCGCGGCCTTTTCCTCATCGGCGACCTTGCCCGCCGCCTGGACCTGGCCCAGGCACAACAGCAGTAACCCGCCGAGCAGCACGGCTTTTTGCAGAAACCTCATTGCGCGTCCCTCGTTCTTGTTGATGTTTCAAGAGCGTAGACGGCTTGGGGCTATGTACGACTATTCAGCAAAGCCCGGCGGGTCCAATCAAGGGCGGGTGCTGATCTGCTGCTGCAAATTGCGGATCTGGGTCTGCAAGGTGGTGATATTGCGCGTGACCTGGCCACGGAAGGCATCGAACTCGGCCACTGTTGCACCACCTTGTGGGCTGGCCGGGCGATTGTCCTGCTCGCTCTTGATCACCAGCAGTTCCTGCTCCAGTCGGTTGATGGCCGCACTCGGATTGCCCTGTTTCTTCAACGCGGTGATGTCGGCACTGAGGCTTTTGAGCTCGGCCTCGACCTTGCTGGTATCGGCAGGCGTGCTCTTGAGGGTGGTCACTTCGGCGCCCAGGGTCTTGAGTTCGCTTTGCAACTGGTTATTGAGGGTACGCTGCTCGGCGCTTTGCGCCGCGATCTGCGCCAGGCGTTTGTCCAGGTCAGTCGCCTGCCCTACCACGCCTTGCTGTTGCTGGCTCTGCTCCAGCAACTGGCGCTCAAGCTGTTTGATTTGCAACTTGAGCGCTTCACTGTCGCTGCTCACGTTGGTCTGGCTGGCGACGACCTTGCCGGAAATGTCCTGCAAGCGCCCGGCCGCTTCCTCACTGATGCGCGCAAAGCTTTCCTGGGTGGCCACCAACTGCTGCTCCATCAGCGAGATCTGCTGGAAGCTCCACCAGGCCAGGCCCATGAACGCAAAGAACAGCGCGCCCACCAATGCCCACAACGGACCGGTGCTCGGCCCCTTGACCTGGACCGCCGGGACGCTGCGCGCATGCACGCTGCTGCGCTCGCGGGTAGGGCCGGCGGCGTGGAAGTCATCGTGATCGAAACTGTCGGCACGCAGGCTCGGCACATTATCGAAGTCGTCGTTGGCATCGTTACGCATGGACATGAGTCAACCTTTTGGAACCACAGAGATGGCTAAATGCGCCGAGTATAAACCTTGAACTCGACGCATTGATCGACCCCGAACCCGTCACTCGGTTCAGTGCCGGGGGTGTCCGCCGATGTCCTGGGCCTTCCACCAGCCACAGAACTCATCCAGCGCCGCCCACAGGCTGACTTTCGGGTCGTAGTCCAGATAATGCCGGGCGCGGCTGATGTCCAGGGTGAAATTTTTGTTCATCACCTGCATCCCCAGCCGCGACAGGGTCGGCTCGGGGCGCCCCGGCCAGAGCTTGCAAACCCCCTCGTTCAGCGCCGCAACGCTGTAGGCCAGGCCATAGGAACGGTAGCGCGTGACCTGCGGCACCTCCATCTGGCGCATCACATAGTTGATCACGTCCCACACAGGCACGGGGGCACCATTGCTGATGTTATAGACCTTGCCCAGTGCCGAACCGCTGGCCAGCAAACAGCTGAGCATGGCCTCGTTGAGGTTCTGCACGCTGGTGAAATCGACCTTGTTCAGGCCATTGCCGACAATCGCCAGGCGCCCCTTGCGCTGCATTTTCAGCAGCCGCGGGAAGATACTCATGTCGCCGGCGCCGGTGACGAAGCGCGGGCGCAGCGCCAGCACTTCGAGCCCGAACTCCTGGGCACCGAAGACCTTTTGCTCGGCCAGGTACTTGGTGGCCGCATAAGGATGCTTGAAACGCTTGGGCACTTGCTCTTCGGTCAGGCCCAGGTGGTCGCGGCCATCAAAGTAGACCGAGGGTGAGGACAGGTGCACCAGGCGCCGGACATTTTGCTTGAGGCAGGCCTCGACCACGTTTTCGGTGACCAGCACGTTGCCCTGGTGGAAATCCTGATAGCGCCCCCACACCCCTACCGCACCGGCGCAATGCACCACGGCATCGACGTCCACGCACAGGTCGCGCACCAGTTGCCCATCGGTCAGGTCGCCCTGGACGAACTGGGCGCCGCGGCGCACCAGATGCTCGACGCTCTCGGCCCGGCGACCGTTGACCCGCACGTCCAGGCCCTGCTCCAGGGCGAACCGCGCAAAGCGTCCGCCAATGAAGCCGCTTGCGCCGGTGACCAGAATTTTCATGTATTGCTCCTACAGATGCAGTTCCAAGCTTCAAGCCACAAGCTGCAAGTTAAAAACGGTGCGCAAGCGCTTCACTTATCGCTTGCTGCTTGACGCTTACCGCTGCTCCAACGGCACCAACCATTGGCGGGATAAACGCACCAGATGCTCAGTGAGTAAGCCGAGCAGTTGGCCACCATTGCGCCAATGATGCCAGTACAGCGGTACATCGATCGGTTTATCTGCCAACAACTCCAGCAGCACTCCGCGCTCAAGTTGCTCGCGCACCTGCAACTCCGGCACCAGGCCCCATCCCAGGCCCGCTTCGGTCAGGCGAATGAAGCCTTCGGAAGACGGGCACAAATGATGCTCGAAACCGCCCTCCACCCCAAGGGACGCCAGGTAGCGATGCTGTAGGAAATCGTCAGGACCAAACACCAGTGCCGGAGTACGGGCCAGTTGCTCGGCGCGCACCCCATTCGGGAAGTGCCGGGCTATAAAGGCCGGGCTGGCCAGGGCCCGATAACGCATGGCGCCCAGCAAGACACTGCGCGCGCCCGCCACCGGACGCTCACTGGCACACAGGCAGGCCGCCACTTCCCCGGCACGCATGCGCTTGAGGCCAACAGTCTGGTCCTCCACCACCAGGTCCAGCAGCAAATGTTGTTCGGCGCAAAAATCCCCCACCGCCCCCGCCCACCAGGTCGCCAGGCTGTCGGCATTGAGGGCGATGCGCAGGCGCTCGGGCAGGCCGGCTTCATCCAGCGCCGGCACCAGGCTTTGCAGGTCGCGCTCGAGCAGGCGCACCTGCTGGACATGGTTGAGCAGACGCCGGCCGATCTCGGTCGGTGCCGGCGGCGTGGCCCGCACCAGCACCGGCTGGCCGACACGCGCTTCGAGCAGCTTGATCCGCTGGGAAATCGCCGACTGGGACAATCCCAGCACTTGGGCGGCGCGCTCGAAGCCGGCTTGCTCGACCACGGCAGCCAAGGCGGATAACAACTTATAGTCGAACATCAGTTTTCCTAATGAGCGATCAGCAATATTGGTTTTTCTTATACAGCCTGGAACAGGAGAATAGCCAGCATCCACTCTTGCCCAAGGATCAGCGACATGGCTGGCGAAACCTCACTCAACACCTTGCTGCGCAGCATGAGCCCGCACCTCAACGAGGGCGAATACGTGTTCTGCACGATTGCCGACGGGCAACTGCCACCCGGCTGCGAAATTATCGGCAGCTTTCGTGAACAGGAAGGCCTGACGGTGATCCTCGAACGCTCCAGCGCATTGAAGTGCGAGCTCGCCTTCGACTACGTGGCGGCGTGGATCACCCTCAACGTGCACTCGGCCCTGGAAGCTGTCGGCCTCACCGCCGCCTTCGCCACGGCCCTGGGCCAGGCCGGTATCAGTTGCAACGTGATTGCCGGCTACTACCACGACCATCTGTTTGTCGGCCAGGGCGATGCAACGCGCGCCATGGCCGTACTCACGCAACTGGCGGCGAACGCGGAGTAAGACGCATGTGGCAAAGCTATGTAAACGGCCTGTTGGTCGCGTTCGGCCTGATCATGGCGATCGGCACGCAAAACGCCTTTGTCCTGGCGCAAAGCCTGCGCCGTGAACATCATCTGCCGGTGGCCGCACTGTGTGTGGTCTGCGACGCGCTGCTGGTGGCGGCCGGGGTATTTGGCCTGGCCACCGTGCTCGCGCAGAACCCGACCCTGCTGGCCATTGCGCGCTGGGGCGGCGCCGCGTTCCTGCTGTGGTACGGCAGCCTGGCGCTGCGGCGGGCCTGTTCGAAGCAGAGCCTGCAGCAGGGCGAGGACCAGACCGTGCGCTCGTTGCGCGCGGTACTGCTCAGCGCACTGGCGGTGACCCTGCTCAACCCCCACGTCTACCTGGACACGGTGCTGTTGATCGGCTCCCTCGGCGCCCAGCAAACCGAGCCTGGCGCCTACGTGGTCGGCGCGGCCAGTGCCTCGTTGCTGTGGTTTTTCACCCTGGCCCTCGGCGCGGCCTGGTTGGCACCCTGGCTGGCGCGCCCCAGCACCTGGCGGATTCTCGACCTGCTGGTGGCGGTGATGATGTTCGCGGTGGCCTTTCAATTAATTGTCGCCCGTTGAATATCGCAAAAGGCTCTGGAACCTCTATCCCACACAGTTGTTGCGTGGTTATGCCGCACCCCCGGTGCTATGATCCGACACCTGCGCCGCAAAGAGTACAAACTCCCCGGCGCTTGTCTGGCCGCCCGTGATCGGCCTTGCGCTCACCGCAACTGACCTGATTAGGAGAATCATCATGGCTTTCGAATTGCCGCCACTGCCTTACGCACACGATGCACTGCAGCCGCACATTTCCAAGGAAACGCTGGAGTTCCACCACGACAAGCACCACAACACCTATGTCGTGAACCTGAACAACCTGGTGCCAGGCACCGAGTTCGAAGGCAAGACTCTGGAAGAAATCGTCAAGTCTTCTTCGGGCGGCATCTTCAACAACGCCGCTCAAGTGTGGAACCACACTTTCTACTGGAACTGCCTGGCGCCAAACGCCGGCGGTCAACCAACCGGCGCGCTGGCTGAGGCCATCAACGCTGCATTCGGTTCGTTCGACAAGTTCAAGGAAGAGTTCAGCAAAACCTCCATCGGCACCTTCGGTTCCGGCTGGGGCTGGCTGGTGAAAAAGGCTGACGGTTCCCTGGCCCTGGCCAGCACCATCGGCGCCGGCAACCCGCTGACCAACGGCGACACCCCGCTGTTGACCTGCGACGTCTGGGAACACGCCTACTACATCGACTACCGCAACGTGCGTCCAAAGTATGTGGAAGCGTTCTGGAACCTGGTCAACTGGAAGTTCGTGGCTGAGCAGTTCGAAGGCAAAACCTTCACCGCTTGAGTCCGCTTGTTGTGAAAGAACCCGGCATTGCCGGGTTTTTTTATGCCTGCGGCGGCAGCTGAAACCCCCGAAAAACACCCCTGCCCTTGCTCCGGCGCCACAGGCGGCTACCATCATCCAGATACAAATATTCTCCCCTGCCCCTCAAGTTGCAGGAGGTGCATACCGACACACTACAAATGGGTTTCAATAACCGGCCCCCCCGGTTGTGCGGCCAGGCCGGCGGACAACGTCCGCAGGGCTCGATTGTCCCTTTGACTGCCATCACGGGATTGCCAATACTCATGGCATCTTGACGTTACCCGCACGGAACAAGGAATTACCCTTTGAAGCTGGAACTTAAAAACAGCTTGTCGGTGAAGTTGCTCCGGGTTGTGCTGTTGTCGGCATTGATCGTGGGTGTGGTCTTGAGCTGCGCACAGATCGTCTTCGATGCCTACAAGACGCACCAGGCGGTAGCCAACGATGCTGAACGCATCCTCGACATGTTTCGCGACCCATCGACCCAGGCCGTCTACAGCCTGGACCGGGAGATGGGCATGCAGGTGATCGAGGGGCTGTTCCAGGATGACGCCGTGCGCATGGCCTCCATCGGCCATCCCAATGAAACCATGCTGGCGGAAAAAAGCCGTGAGCTGCAGCACTCCGGCAGTCGCTGGCTGACCGACCTGATCCTGGGCAAAGAGCGCACCTTCACCACCCAACTGGTGGGGCGTGGTCCCTACAGTGAGTACTACGGCGACCTGAGCATCACCCTCGACACGGCCACCTATGGCCAGGGTTTTATTGTCAGCTCGGTGATCATCTTCATTTCCGGGGTTTTGCGGGCGCTGGCCATGGGGCTGGTGCTGTACCTGGTCTATCACTGGCTGCTGACCAAGCCGCTGGCGCGGATCATCGAGCACCTGACCACCATCAACCCCGACCGTCCCAGCGAACACAAGATCCCCCAGCTCAAAGGCCACGAGAAAAACGAACTGGGGCTGTGGATCAATACCGCCAACCAGTTGCTCGAGTCCATCGAGCGCAATACCCATCTGCGCCATGAAGCGGAAAACAGCCTGCTGCGCATGGCCCAGTACGACTTTCTCACCGGCCTGCCCAACCGCCAGCAGTTGCAACAGCAACTGGACAAGATCCTGGTGGATGCCGGGCGCCTGCAACGCCGGGTCGCGGTGATCTGCGTTGGCCTGGACGACTTCAAGGGAATCAACGAACAGTTCAGCTACCAGACCGGTGACCAACTGTTGCTGGCCCTGGCCGACCGCCTGCGCGCCCACAGTGGTCGCCTCGGCGCGCTGGCACGCCTGGGTGGCGACCAGTTCGCCCTGGTTCAGGCCGATATCGAGCAACCCTATGAAGCCGCCGAACTGGCGCAAAGCATTCTTGATGACCTGGAAGCGCCGTTTGCCCTCGATCACCAGGAGATTCGCCTGCGCGCCACCATCGGCATCACCCTGTTCCCGGAGGACGGTGACAGCACCGAAAAGCTGTTGCAGAAAGCCGAGCAGACCATGACCCTGGCCAAGACCCGCTCGCGCAACCGCTACCAGTTCTACATCGCCAGCGTCGACAGCGAAATGCGCCGGCGCCGCGAACTGGAAAAGGACCTGCGCGAGGCCCTGCGCCGCGAGCAGTTCTTCCTGGTCTATCAACCGCAGATCAGCTACCGCGATCACCGGGTGGTGGGGGTCGAGGCGCTGATTCGCTGGCAGCATCCGGAGCTCGGGCTGGTACCGCCGGATCTGTTCATTCCGCTGGCGGAGCAGAACGGCACCATCATCGCCATCGGCGAGTGGGTCCTGGACCAGGCCTGTCGCCAGTTGCGCGAGTGGCACGACCAGGGCTTCAGCGACTTGCGCATGGCGGTCAACCTCTCCACCGTGCAACTGCACCACGCCGAGCTGCCGCGGGTGGTCAATAACTTGCTGCAGATGTACCACCTGCCGCCGCGTAGCCTGGAGCTGGAAGTGACCGAGACCGGCCTGATGGAAGACATCAGCACCGCCGCCCAGCACCTGCTCAGCCTGCGCCGCTCCGGCGCCCTGATCGCCATCGACGACTTCGGCACCGGCTACTCCTCCCTCAGCTACCTGAAAAGCCTGCCCCTGGACAAAATCAAGATCGACAAGAGCTTCGTCCAGGACCTGCTGGACGACGATGACGATGCCACCATCGTGCGCGCCATCATCCAGTTGGGTAAAAGCCTGGGCATGCAGGTAATTGCCGAGGGGGTGGAGACCGCTGAGCAGGAGGCCTACATCATTTCTGAGGGCTGCCATGAAGGTCAGGGTTATTTCTACAGCAAGCCGCTGCCGGCCCGGGAACTGAGCGCCTACCTGAAACAGGCGCAACGCAGCAACGTCCTGAGCTTGTTGTAGCCGCGTTGTAGCAGCGGTCGCGCTCCGCGAGGCCGCGTTCGGCGGCGCAGCCGTCGTCGACGTTACAAATCGCCCGGGCGAGGACTGCGTCCTCGAACGCAGGCTACGCCAGCTGCTACAACTCGAACGCAGCCTTCGGCAACTGCTACCGTGAATAAGAAATATTTCCAGGTACAACCCTTTACACATAATGCGAAAGATTTGCATTATGTCGCAGTTTTGCGCTCACCGCGCTTGCCCCTCATCTACCGAAGCAGGATGTTCGCCATGATTCGTATGCCTCTGGCTACCGCCAGTTTGCTGGCCATCGCTATTTCCCTCGCCGGTTGCGGCGAAGGTAAAGACAAGGCTGCTGCTCCTCAAGCGCCTACTCCAGCCGCCAGCACTGCAGCACCTGCAGCTGCAGCCGCCACAGGCAAAGTCGACGAAGCCGCTGCCAAGGCCGTAGTCGCGCATTACGCCGATATCGTGTTCGCCGTCTACAGCGACGCCGAATCCACCGCGAAAACCCTGCAAACCGCGATCGACGCCTTCCTCGCCAAGCCGAACGACGAGACCCTCAAAGCCGCCAAGGCTGCCTGGGTTGCCGCTCGTGTGCCTTACCTGCAGAGCGAAGTGTTCCGCTTCGGCAACACCATCATCGACGACTGGGAAGGTCAGGTTAACGCCTGGCCCCTGGACGAAGGCCTGATCGACTACGTCGACAAGAGCTACGAGCACGCCCTGGGCAACCCGGGTGCCAGCGCCAATATCATCGCCAACACCGAAGTCCAGGTGGGTGAAGACAAGGTCGACGTGAAAGACATCACCGCGGAAAAACTCGCCAGCCTGAACGAGCTGGGCGGTTCCGAGGCGAACGTTGCCACCGGCTACCACGCCATCGAATTCCTGCTCTGGGGCCAAGACCTGAACGGCACCGGCCCTGGTGCTGGCAACCGTCCGGCCTCGGACTACCTGGAAGGCACCGGCGCCACCGGCGGCCACAACGATCGCCGTCGCGCCTACCTCAAGGCCGTGACCCAACTGCTGGTCAGCGACCTGGAAGAAATGGTCGGTAACTGGAAGCCGAACGTGGCCGACAACTACCGCGCCACCCTGGAAGCCGAGCCAGGCGAGACCGGCCTGCGCAAAATGCTGTTCGGCATGGGCAGCCTGTCGCTGGGCGAACTGGCTGGCGAGCGGATGAAGGTGTCCCTGGAAGCCAACTCCCCTGAAGACGAGCAGGACTGCTTCAGCGACAACACCCACAATTCGCACTTCTACGACGCCAAGGGCGTACGTAACGTGTACCTGGGCGAATACACCCGTACCGACGGCACCAAGATGACCGGCGCCAGCCTGTCGTCGCTGGTGGCCAAGGCCGATCCAGCTGCCGATACTGCCCTCAAGGCGGATCTGGCGGCGACGGAAGCCAAGCTGCAGGTCATGGTCGATCACGCCAACAAGGGTGAGCACTACGACCAGTTGATCGCCGCCGGCAACACCGCAGGCAACCAGGTCGTGCGCGACGCCATCGCCGCCCTGGTCAAGCAGACCGGTTCGATCGAACAAGCGGCTGGCAAGCTGGGTATCAGCGACCTGAACCCAGACAACGCTGATCACGAGTTCTGATCAACCCCGGCCACGACCCGTCTTGAAAATGCCCCGGCACGCGCGAGGCTGATCAGCGGGTCAGCCTGACCGAGAAGCCCTGCAGGCTCACGCTTGCAGGGCTTTTCTCGTTTTAAGGTGCAGGTACGCGACCACGATCGACGTCGAGCATCGAGCCCGGTCAGATCCGGAAAGCAAAGAGACTCGACTGGGCACCGACCGCTGGCAGATGAATGCCGCCGATCAAACTGACGAAATGGTTGTTGGCTTGCGCCTGACTGACCAGGGCGCGTGTAGCCGGGTCCATCAGGTCAATCCTCGGCGCGACACCAGAGAGGCCTTCAACCCGCTCGCCCAACGCTCTGCGCAACGACATCCAAAATAACTGATCGCTCCCCGCACGCCTGAACATCAACTCGAACGGCTGGTTGAACCCTGTGACCATTTCGTAACGGCTGCCCACCAACCGCTCGACCATCAGCGCCCTCAGCGCGCCGTCGCTCCCCGAGACCAAGGCCTCATGCATCAGCAACGGGATGTCCTGTGTAGTGAAATTCAGGCGGTGGTACACGTCGGGAAAGGTTTCGAGTCGCCAGGCGCCTGCGGTCTTGCGGGTGAGCGGGAGCATGGACAGTGGCTCGCCCAGCACGGGCATCGCCTGGGCTGATAGAGAGCGCCAGCCCTGCAGCGTGCGCTGGAGGGCGGCAATCCCCCAGACCGTCAGGCCTGAAGGATTGCCCAGGTGAACAGCATGTTGGCAACCTGCGTCTGAGAGATTGACGTGAATGTGGGGAACGCGTCCGCCACATAAGCGACCAGCGACTTGACGAAAGGCAACTCAATTGAATGCATCCATCGAGACAATGATTGCTCGAACGTCGCCAACCTTGGCTGCCGGTAAAGGTCAGTACTGAGCGTGCGCTCGAACGCCACAAAGCTGTTGGTGGGCATCTGTGGATCATGCATCAGCACAACACCGGTATTGATCGTGGCGCCTGAAGGTAGAACAGGAAAGTAGCGTTCATCAATCTTGACGTAGTCACGCCCGATCCATTGCGGGTCGCCACCGATACGCCGATAGATGCCCATCTGCGCGTTTTGCACCTGAAACTCAGAGGGATCCAGACTTTGTCCCCAATCGACAAATTGCTCGTGGGCAGGCCTGACGGGGCGTGGTGGCACGGGCACCGGTTGGCTTGGTCCGGGAATCGGCTCGACCGGACGGGGACGACTGGGTCCCGGGACGGGCTCGATGGTGGTGGGCCGAGCGGCCTCGCCAACCACACCGCCGCCGCTCCACGCATTCGCCCAATCAAGGCCTCTGAGGCGCATTCGTAGACGCTCCGGGCTCACGATCAGGTAAGTGTCGAAAATCCCTAATGCCCCCCCTATGCGTAAGTAATGAACCAGGCTCAAGCCAAACTCGATTTCGCGCCCACGCGGAAACGCGAAAGACTCAAACACACGCCGGGCCTGAAACTCGTCAAGAAAGGGGTAAAGATCCCTGAGCGCGCGCTCCGGAGAAATACCTCCCAAGGCGGGCGCATCCGGGTGCGTGCCGATTTCCCACTGCCCGGCGCAATCCCGGCGGATCGGCGCATAGTGGTGCTGAACCGGCTTGCGGGCGTCCCTGACACGCCATGCCTCCTCAAACCCCTCATCCAGGATCGAGTACCACTGTTGGCCGTCATTGAGGAAGTACTGCTTGGCTCCATCGACGGGCGAGAGCTTGTAATAAATGCCTTTGCCCTCCCATCCGGGGAGGGGGCTGAGGGCCTGCGGTTTTTTACCCAGGGCCATTTGCGGGTTCAATTTTCGCGCACCTGAGGCCAGCCTGGAGACCGCTTTGGGCGTGGCACCGGCAAGCCCCATCCCGACTGCGCCATCCACCACAGCGCCGGTGAACTCTCCCAATGCCCGGACAACGTGATGGGCGACACCTTCACGATCTGCGATTTTCGCCGCCTCAACGGCGTTAAAAAGCGCAAACAGACTCCTGGCCAGGCCGATAGGCAGTGTTACGCGGATCGGCAACACCATGGTCACCACATCAAGCGCAATACCCGCAACCGTCAGACCGGTCTCGATATCGGTTTGCCCAGTGGTGGTCATCTGGGCGGCCGCGTCATTGATCGCGAAGCTGGCCTCGATTTCATACCCCTCCTCGAAGACGTTACCTGCGATTCGCACAAGGCTGACCATGGAGACATCCCCCCGCCCTTGCACTGAAGCCCGGACATGGGGTTGAAACGCCAGCTCCACCCGCCCGACCAGGTACTCGCGCCACTGGCTGTTATGAATGAAGTCACTCATCAGGCGCTCTCGGGGGTACTCCCGGAACACCCGCCCGTCGGGTGCCTGGGGTGTGTACACCACAACGGTACCGCTGCCGGCGGTCGAGGTGCAGAACAGTAATACGCCGCGAACCCGCTGACCACGCAGCTTCAAGTGCTGCACGATAATCCGGTGATCTTCGACCTGAGCACGCTGATCGTTATCGACAGGCTGATCCAGCACCACGCTCACCCAATTGAACCCACGCGCCAGTCGGTCCGGTAGAAAATCACCGTTGATCTTGGCTTCGATGGCATCCAGGCGCAGTTGCTGGGCCATGAGCCGGACAAACGTGTGTTTGTGCTGCAAGGCCTGTGCGCAAGTGATCAGCTTCTCCTTCAAAAAGTCCTGATAGTGTTGGCCGACATTCAGGTTGCGCACCATGTCTTTGACCTGCTCGATCGTCAAACCGTCATAGGCGGGCAATCCTGCGGCGGGATTGATGTTCGCTGACTGCATGCTGCGGTTGGATGCCGCGCTGCTCGCGGCTTTCACGTTCAGTGTGGAGTCATTGCTGAAATTGAAGTCCAGGCCCCCGACGTTCTCCAGGGCCAGTTCGGTCAACGTCCGCGAACGGTATCTGCGTTGCGCCCCCCCAGGCTCGCTGATGGTGGACGCAGGCGCACCCGGCGCATACGTCACTGGCCGCACATCGGGTTCCCGAGTGGTGACGAGGATGTCATCCGGATTCACCGTCAATCCGTGCTCGGACTCAAGCGCCACGCGCAGTTGTCGATTGCTGTACGCCAACAGCGAGCGCCGGTCGCTGAACTGACTGAAGGAAGGCAGCCCTTCGCTGTCCGGCAAATTGGCCAGCGTCTGGCCATAGAGGGTGAACGCCGATGCCCAGGCCTCTTTGTCGACGACAGAGGCTCCCGCGAGAAAAGCCCGCAGTCGTGCCTGCGTACGTTTTTTGTTCCTGGCCTGCAGTACCGCATCGATCGTGAACGCGCGCCGCAGATCGGTCACTCGGTCCAGCGCACGAGGCAAGTTGGCCATATCGGCGTGGATACCCATCGCCTGGTAGCGGGCGATGGTCGAGGCAACATTTTGCTGGATCAACCGGCACTGCGACTCGATGCCGAATGTGAAAGGCGAATCCAGGCGCTCCAGATAAAGCATCTGATCGCACACCGGCGCGACACGATGCAGGGCCAGTACACGCTCGTGATCGTCGTCGGCAATCATCTCCAGCAAGCTGGCGAACTCGACGCCGTGCCCCAGGCGACGGTGCAACTCACGATCAAGGCTGGCCAGCGAGTCGAACTCTTCAAAACCCTGCAGCGGGGAAAACAACAGCACCCGCCCGACGTTTGCAGTCGGTTCGATGGGGCGAACCACAGGCGCACGGGCATCGATCTCCCAGCCCGCCTGCGAGTCCTGCGGGTCACGCGAAGTGAGGATAAAGGCGCCCTGCATCTGGATCGCAGGTGCCTCGCCCTGTTTGAGTGCCACACCATAGACACAGGGACGATAGCCCTGCAGCGCCTGGCGGGCCGCGGCATCCGGATAACGCAGCAGTTTGTCGAACAGCGTTTGCGCGGTGGGGCTGAGGAGCTCATCGCACCTGAGCAGCTCAAACTCGGTTTTCAGATGGCTGAGCCTGACCTCCTCCAGCCACTGTTTGTGGGTTCGGTTGTCTGTGGGGCTCAAAGGCGTGTCCCAGTAGCGCTGCAGATACAAGGGGTATTGCACCAGCAATCCGTCGGCCAACCGATCGAGAAACCCATCGAATGCCTGGGCCTTGAGCGCCGAAAAGCGTTCAGTGGCGCCACCGGCCTTGGGCACATGGTAGAAGTCGGTCTGCCGACGGGCATAACTCGCCGCCTCACCGCTGACGATGCGCTGCACGGCAGCATCCATCAGACTGGGCATCAGTGACAGCGACTGCGCGTCATCCGTACCCGAGGATGTCGTGGGCGTTTTTTCACGGGACTGGATATAGCTGTGCCGTAGATCCAGAGGGGACGTCAGTTCGGCAAAGTCCTGATCGAAGTGGTGCTGCACGAACCCATGAAAATCCGGCTGGGTCTGAAAACCCTCAGTGACCTGGACGTCCAGTTCCGATAGTTGCTGGCGCAAACTGGCCTGCCCAGCGCTGTCTCGGGAGTTCAACTGCTCGTTGAGGGGGGAAGGCGGTACGTATTCATTCAGCATGGGGAAACTCTAAGGTGACGGAGTGTCCTGCATCCTGCCCCCTCGATAAATCCCTTGGGGGGTGCATATGTACGGCGTTGTCCGACGAGGCCGGGCACTGCCCCCAGTCAAGCAAACGATAATTCCTCTTATTCAAACTCCCCTGCCCTGTTAGACTTTGCGCCCTGTTTTGCTCGTCTTTCTGGATACCCGATGCCCTCGCTGCCGCTTCGCTTGTCTGCACTGCTACTGGCCCTGGGCCTGAGTGCCTGCGATGACGCCCCGCGGTTTACCGAGGCCGAGCCCGGTGAGGCCCGCTCCGGGGGCGCGGCGACCGTGCGCAAGAGCGACCAGAACGCGTTTTCCCTGCCATCGGCCAATCTCTCGCCGACAAGGCGGCTGGATTTCAGTGTCGGCAACAGCTTTTTCCGCAGCCCCTGGGTCACCGCCCCCTCGACCACCACTGCCCGTGATGGCCTCGGCCCGTTGTTCAACACCAACGGCTGCCAGAATTGCCACATCAAGGACGGTCGCGGCCACCCACCGGCGCCCGATGCCAAGAACTCGGTCTCGATGCTGGTGCGCCTGTCGATCCCCAATGCCCCGGCCTACGCCACGCTGATCGAACAGGTCGGCGTGGTCCCCGAGCCGGTCTACGGTGGGCAGTTCCAGGACATGGCGGTCCCCGGGGTCACGCCGGAGGGCAAGGTCCGGGTCGAGTACACACCGGTTATGGTGCGATTCAAGGACGGCAGCGAAGTCGAACTGCGCAAGCCCAGCCTTAAGATCAGCCAACTGGGCTACGGCCCGATGCACCCGGACACGCGTTTTTCCGCGCGGGTGGCCCCGCCGATGATCGGCCTCGGCCTGCTGGAAGCCATCCCCGATGCGGCGATCCTGGCCAACGCCGACCCGCAGGACAAAGACCGCAACGGCATCAAGGGCCGGCCGAACCTGGTCTGGGACGATGCGCAGCAAAAAACCGTGCTGGGGCGCTTTGGCTGGAAAGCCGGACAACCGAACCTCAATCAACAAAATGTCCACGCGTTTTCGGGTGATATGGGCCTGACCACCCGCCTCAGGCCTTTTGATGACTGCACCCCAACCCAGGCCGATTGCTTAAAAGCGCCCAACGGCAATGGTCCCGATGGCGAGCCGGAAGTCAGCGACAACATCCTGCGCCTGGTGCTGTTCTACAGTCGCAACCTGGGTGTACCGGCCCGACGCGGCGTCAACGACGCCCAGGTGCTGGCCGGCAAGAACCTGTTTTTCCAGGCCGGTTGCCAGTCGTGCCACACGCCAAAATTCACCACCGCCGCCACTGCCGCCGAACCCGAACTGGCCAATCAAGTGATTCGCCCTTACAGCGATCTGCTGCTGCATGACATGGGTGAAGGCCTGGCGGATAACCGCACCGAGTTCCAGGCCTCCGGCCGCGACTGGCGCACCCCACCGCTGTGGGGCATTGGCCTGACGCAGACGGTCAGCGGCCACACCCAGTTCCTGCATGACGGCCGCGCTCGCAACCTGCTCGAAGCCGTGCTCTGGCACGGGGGGGAAGCTTCAGCGGCGCAGCAACAGGTTTTAGCTTTCAGTGCCGAGCAGCGCGCGGCGCTGCTGGCCTTTTTGAATTCGCTTTGAACGCCTTTCCCATTTGCTTTGCCCCATACACATAGGGAGCCCGATATGTTTCGTCCCAAGTTGTTGTTCACCAGCCTAGCCGCCCTCGCCCTCGGCGCCTGCGCCCCCCAGGACCCACAAGCGGTGACCTCGGCGGCCATTGCCAAGCAAGTGATCCTGCCGACCTACAGCCGTTGGGTCGACGCCGATCGCCAACTGGCGGTCAGTGCCCTGGCCTACTGCGAAGGCAAGTCTGACCTGGCGACCGCCCGCGCCGACTTCCTCCACGCGCAAAAAGCCTGGGCCGAACTGCAGCCGTTGCTGGTCGGTCCGCTGGCCGAGGGCAACCGCTCCTGGCAGATCCAGTTCTGGCCGGACAAGAAGAACCTGGTGGGTCGCCAGGTCGAGCAATTGCTCAGCGCCCAGCCCCAGATCGATGCCGCGGCACTGGCCAAATCCAGCGTGGTGGTCCAGGGCCTGTCGGCCTATGAGTACATTCTGTTCGACGCCAAGAGCAACGTTGCCGACGCTGCGCAGAAAGCCCGCTACTGCCCGCTGCTGACCGCCATTGGCGAGCGGCAGAAACGGCTGGCCGAGGAAATCCTCGCCAGTTGGAACAGCACCGACGGCATGCTGGCGCAGATGACCAAGTTCCCCAACCAGCGTTACGCGGACTCCCACGAAGCCATCGCCGACCTGCTGCGCGCCCAGGTGACGGCGCTCGATACCCTGAAGAAAAAACTCGGCACGCCGATGGGCCGCCAGACCAAGGGCATTGCCCAACCGTTCCAGGCTGATGCCTGGCGTAGCCAGTCGTCGCTGCCAAGCCTGCAGGCCAGCCTCAGCGCCGCACAGACCGTCTGGGTCGGTGTCGACAACAAAGGCCTGCGTGGCCTGCTGCCGGCCGAGCAGAAGCCGTTGGCGGACAAGATCGACGCCGCCTATGCCGCGTCGTTGAAGCTGTTCGACAGTAACCAGCGCTCGCTGACCGACATGCTCGGTGACGATGCCGGTCGCCAGCAACTCAACGATCTCTACGACAGCCTCAACGTCGTCCATCGCCTGCACGAAGGCGAACTGGCCAAGGCGCTGGGCATCCAACTGGGCTTCAACGCCAACGACGGTGACTGATGAGGGTTAGCTCCATGCTGCGACGCCAGGCTCTGACTTTCGGCAGTGTGTTGCTGGGCGCGGTGACGCTGGGCGGCTGGAAGCTGTTCAAGCAAAAGGACCACGGCCCTTTGCTGCTTTCAGCCCGCGATGACAGCGACGGCAAGCACTACGCCGTCGGCTATCGGCTGGACGGCACCCGGGTGTTCGCCACCGAAGTCGGCCAGCGCTGCCACGACATCATCAATCACCCCGAGCGGCCGATCGCCCTGTTCGTCGCCCGGCGGCCGGGGACCGAAAGCTACCTGGTGGACCTGCGCGACGGCACGTTGCTGCAAACCGTGGTTTCGCAGGTGAACCGGCACTTCTACGGCCACGCAGTGATCCACAAGGATGGCGAGTGGCTATACGCCACCGAAAACGACACCACCGACCCGGGCCGCGGCCTGCTCGGGGTGTACCGCTTCGAGGGCGAGCGCCTGGTGCACAGCGGCGAGATTTCCACCCACGGTATCGGCCCGCACCAGGTCTCCTGGATGCCGGACGGCGAAACCCTGGTGGTGGCCAACGGCGGGATTCGCACCGAGGCCGAAAGCCGGGTCGAGATGAACCTCGATGCCATGGCGCCCAGCCTGGTGCTGATGCAGCGCGACGGCACCCTGCTGAGCAAGGAAACCCTGGCCCAGCAGATGAACAGCGTGCGGCACATGGGCATCGCCAGCGACGGCACCATCGTCACCGGCCAGCAGTTCATGGGCGCCGCCCACGAGTCGTCCGAACTGTTGGCGATCAAGCGCCCTGGCCAGCCCTTCGTTGCCTTCCCGGTCGATGCGCACCAGTTGCAGGCCATGGGGCACTACACCGCCAGCGTCGCGGTGCACAGTGAACTGCGCCTGGTGGCGTTGACCGCGCCGCGGGGCAACCGGTTTTTCATCTGGGACCTGGACAGCGGCGAAGTGAAGCTCGATGCCCCGCTGCCCGACTGCGCCGGGGTCGGCGCGGTGGACGATGGTTTTGTCGTGACCTCGGGCCAGGGGCGCTGCCGTTTCTATGATTGCCGCAAGGCACCGCTGGTGGCCCAGCCCCTGGAACTGCCGGCAGGGCTCTGGGACAACCATTTGCATCTGGTCTGATTGCCCCAGGGGTCGTGCCTGCCCCCACACATATGGAATCACAGGCACACAGGGAGTAATGTGCCGCCTGTCTCGCCTGATTTTTTCCAAGGAAGTGGAATATGCTGCGTCGCCGCATGCTGATCATGTTGGGGGTTGTGCTGTTGATCGTGCTGATGCTGGGGGGCTACAAGGCCTTTTCCATCTATCAGATGATCCAGACCTTCGCTGCGCCCAAGCCGCCGGAGAGCGTTGCCGTGGTCACCGCCACCGAACGCCCCTGGCAGGTTCGCCTGCCCACCGTCGGTACCCTCAAGGCGCTGCAGGGGGTCGACCTGAGCCTGGAGGTCGCCGGTACCGTCACCGACGTGCAGTTCCAGTCCGGGCAGCAGGTCAAGGTCGGCCAGCCGCTCGTCCAGCTCGACAGCGCCGTCGAAAGCGCCCTGCTGGAGACCGCCAAGGCCGACCTGGGCCTGGCACAACTGGACTACGGCCGCGGCAGCCAGCTGGTGGGCAGCAGCGCCATTTCCAAGGGCGAGTTCGACCGCCTCAGCGCGCAACTGGCCAAGAACAAGGCCACGGTCAATCAACTCAAGGCCTCGCTGGCGAAAAAACACATTATCGCGCCCTTCAGCGGCACCATCGGCATTCGCCAGGTCGACGTTGGTGACTACCTCGCCAGTGGCACGGTGATCGCCACCCTGCAAGACCTCAGCAGCCTGTATGTGGACTTCTACGTACCGGAACAGGTGCTGCCGAAAATCGCCAAGGGCCAACCGGTCAACGTCGGCGTCTCCGCCTATGCCGGGCAGAACTTCCCCGGCACCATCAGTGCCATCAACCCCAAGGTCGAGAACAGCACCCGTAACGTGCTGGTGCGCGCCACCCTGGCCAACCCTGACGGCAAGCTGCTGCCAGGCATGTTCGCCAGCCTGCAAGTCCTGATGCCGGCCCCTGAAACAAAAATCGTGGTCCCGGAAAGTGCGGTCACCTACACCCTGTATGGCAACTCGCTGTACGTGGTCGCGCAGAAAAAAAATGCCGAGGGCAATCTCGAAAAAGACGACCAGGACCAGCCGGTCCTGGTCGCCGAACGGCGGTTCATCGAAACCGGTGAACGCCGGGACGGCCTGGTACTGATCAACAAAGGCGTGAAAGACGGCGAGCAGGTCATCAGCGCCGGGCAGATCAAGCTCGAAAACGGCATGCACATCGTCATCAGCCCGGACAAAAACCTGCCGGCCGAACAGAACAGCCAGCCACGCGCTGACTGATCAAGGAATCCCCATGGCTTTTACCGACCCGTTCATCCGTCGCCCGGTGCTCGCTACCGTGGTCAGCCTGTTGATCGTGCTGCTGGGCTTCCAGGCCTGGAGCAAGCTGCCGCTGCGCCAGTACCCACAGATGGAAAACGCCCTGATCACGGTGACCACCGCGTACCCCGGGGCCAACGCCGAAACCATCCAGGGCTATATCACCCAGCCCCTGCAACAGAGCCTGGCCAGTGCCGAAGGCATCGACTACATGACCTCGGTCAGCCGCCAGAACTTCTCGGTGATCTCGATCTACGCGCGCATCGGCTCCAACAGCGACCGGCTGTTCACCGAGTTGCTGGCCAAGGCCAACGAGGTCAAGAACAAGCTGCCGCAAGACGCCGAGGACCCGGTGCTGAGCAAGGAGGCGGCGGACGCCTCGGTGCTGATGTACATCAGCTTCTTCAGCAAGGAGCTGAATAACCCGCAGATCACCGACTACCTGTCGCGCGTGATCCAGCCCAAGCTCGCGACCCTGCCCGGCATGGCCGAAGCCGAGATCCTCGGCAACCAGGTCTTTGCCATGCGCCTGTGGCTGGACCCGGTCAAGCTCGCCGGGTTTGGCCTGAGTGCTAGTGACGTGACCAGCGCGGTGCGCCAGTACAACTTCCTGTCGGCCGCCGGTGAGGTCAAGGGCGAGTACGTGGTCACCAGCGTCAACGCCAACACCGAACTGAAAACCGCCGAAGCCTTCGGCCAGATCCCGCTGAAAGTCGATGGCGACAGCCGGGTGCTGCTCAGCGATGTGGCCCGCGTGGAAATGGGCGCGGAAAACTACGACAGCATCAGCTCGTTCGGCGGCACGCCCTCGGTGTACATCGGGATCAAGCCAACGCCCGGGGCCAACCCGCTGGACGTGATCAAGGAAGTGCGCAAGCTGATGCCGGAGCTGGAGTCCCAGCTACCGCCTAACCTCAAGGCGGAAATTGCCTACGATGCCACGCTGTTCATCCAGGCCTCGATCGATGAGGTGGTGAAAACCCTGTTCGAAGCCGTGCTGATCGTGATTGTCGTGGTGTTCCTGTTCCTCGGCGCCCTGCGTTCGGTTGTAATCCCGGTGGTGACCATTCCGCTGTCGATGATCGGCGTGATGTTCTTCATGCAACTGATGGGCTACTCGATCAACCTGCTGACCCTGCTGGCCATGGTGCTGGCCATCGGCCTGGTGGTGGATGATGCCATCGTCGTGGTAGAGAACATCCATCGCCACATCGAGGAAGGCAAGACTCCGCTGGATGCTGCGCTCGAGGGTGCGCGGGAGATCGCCATGCCGGTGGTCTCGATGACCATTACCCTGGCCGCCGTGTATGCGCCGATCGGCTTCCTGACGGGGCTGACCGGGGCGCTGTTCAAGGAGTTTGCCCTGACCCTGGCGGGCGCCGTGGTGATCTCCGGCATCGTCGCCCTGACCCTGTCGCCAATGATGTGCGCCCTGCTCCTGCGCCACGATCCGAACCCATCCGGGCTGGCCCATCGCTTGGACCAGTTGTTCGAACGGCTCAAGCGACGCTATCAGAGCATGTTGCACGGCACCCTCAATACCCGGCCGGTGGTGCTGGTGTTCGCGGCGATCGTGCTGTGCCTGATTCCGGTGTTGCTCACGTTCAGCAAATCGGAACTGGCGCCGGATGAAGACCAGGGCATCATTTTCATGATGGCCAATGCCCCGCAGCCGACCAACCTCGAGTACCTGAATTCCTACACCGACGAATTCATCACGATTTTCAAAGAGTTTCCCGAGTACTACTCCTCCTTCCAGATCAACGGCTTCAACGGCGTGCAATCGGGGATTGGCGGCTTCCTGCTCAAGCCCTGGAACGAGCGCAGCCGCACCCAGATGGAGATCCTGCCGCTGGTCCAGAGCAAGCTGTCACGCATCCCCGGGTTGCAGATCTTTGGTTTCAACCTGCCTTCGCTGCCCGGCACCGGTGAGGGCCTGCCCTTCCAGTTCGTGATTAACACCGCCAATGACTATGAGTCGCTGCTGGCGGTGGTCGAGCGGGTGAAAAAACGCGCAATGGAGTCCGGCAAGTTCGCCTTCGTCGATATCGACCTGGCCTTCGACAAGCCGGAAGTGGTGGTCGATATCGACCGCGCGAAGGCCGCTCAGATGGGCGTGTCCATGCTCGACCTGGGCACGACCCTGGCGACCTTGCTGGCCGAGGCGGAAATCAACCGGTTCACCATCGAAGGTCGCAGCTACAAGGTGATCGCCCAAGTGGAACGGGCCTATCGGGACAACCCGGACTGGCTGAACAACTACTACGTGAAGAACACCCAGGGTGAACTACTTGCCCTGTCGACCCTGATCACCGTCAAGGACCGGGCCCGGCCGCGCCAACTGAACCAGTTCCAGCAACTGAACTCGGCGATCCTCTCGGGCTTCCCGGTGGTCAGCATGGGCGAGGCGATTGAAGCCGTGCAGCAGATCGCCCTGGAGGAGGCGCCACCGGGATATGCCTTTGACCACGCCGGCGCTTCCCGCCAGTTCGTGCAGGAAGGCAGCGCGCTGTGGGTGACCTTTGCCTTGGCGCTGGCAATCATTTTCCTGGTGCTGGCTGCGCAGTTCGAGAGTTTCCGCGATCCGCTGGTGATCCTGGTGACCGTGCCGCTGTCGATCTGCGGCGCACTGATCCCGCTGTTCCTGGGTTGGTCGAGCATGAACATCTATACCCAGGTCGGCCTGGTGACCCTGATCGGGCTGATCAGCAAGCACGGGATCCTGATCGTCGAGTTTGCCAACCAGTTGCGCAAGGACAAGGGCCTGACTCCTCGCGAAGCGGTGGAGGAAGCCGCCGCCATCCGCCTGCGTCCGGTGTTGATGACCACCGCGGCCATGGTGTTCGGCATGTTGCCGTTGATCATTGCCACGGGCGCGGGAGCCGTCAGCCGGTTTGATATTGGTATGGTGATTGCCACTGGGATGTCCATCGGCACCCTGTTCACCCTGTTCGTGCTGCCCTGCGTCTACACCCTGCTGGCCAAACCCGACAAGGCACCCGAGCCGGTGTGATCGGAGGGTGATCCACCCAAAACAAAAAGGCCTCGCAACTGCGAGGCCTTTTATTTGGGCTTCATTGTTTTCAACTTTGCGGTCTCATTCCCTGGGCCATACCGAACATGAACAACAGCAGATCATTGTCGGGATGGACTGCCACGGAGGCTTTCGCCACCCGTGGCAATGGGCAATGCGCGTCGCCATGCGCCGCGCTGAGGACCTGCGTGCGGGGCTGCTCCCAAGCCGCCACCGCCAATGAAGCAACTGCCAAGGCTCCTATTAGAAATAAACCTCGAGCAATTTCTAGTTTCATCGCTATAAGCCTTTGATAGCGCTGCCAAACGCCGTCTTATAAAAATAGACGAGTTTGTCCCAGTCCGCCGCGCTCCACGACGAGTGGCGACGCAATTGCTTCATGTCGTGGGCCGCTGCCTGGGTGCTCAATAGACGCTGGCGGCACTTCTCCAGGTCCAGCAGGGCGATCTCGGCCTTGGCTGTTGGCCCCTCTCCGGTGACCCGTAGAAAAATATGCTTGATGTACAGGCAGCTGTGTTGCCAACGGCCCTTGTGCATGCGGGCCAGGTTCTGTGCCAGGTCTTGCAGGACCTGCTCATGGAAGGCCTCGCCGTGACGCTCGCGACCGCCGCTGGCGTACCAGTCCTCGATCTCGACAAAGCCGTCCAGGGACTGAGTCACCAGCAACGCTCGCCACTGATGCACCGGATCCCGCTGTGCACCACAGAAGACGATTTGCGGCACCCGCACGTTGAGCTTGTGCAGCCCCGTCAGCGCATCCAGCTCGCGCAACACGGTGGGGCGCCCGAATGGGTGCAACCAACTACGGTAGATATGCCCGGTCTGGCGCTTGGCATACAACAGTTGTCCATTAGGTGCATGGATACGTTGGACGCCACTTTCCCCGCCACGCCGGACGTTGGGTTCTTCCACCCATTCGCCACGTTGGCTCCAGAAGTAATCAAAGCGATCTTCAGGCGCGTCCTGCGCATCCGAAACCTGTTGAACTGCCATGCTCTTACCTCTTTCGCAAAATATAAACGCGCCACATGGCGTAGAGCGGAATGAAGTCCAAATGTTCCTGAACGCGGAAACCGGCTTGCTCGAATTCGGCCTCTACCGTAGCGGCCGGTAACACGAAGCGGTTCTGGTAACCCTCTTGCGCACGTTCTTTCTCAGCACGCTTGCGTTTCCAGGCCTTGAAATTGCCATCAACCCACAACGACAGGATCACGCTGTCGCGGGTAACCCGCTGGAATTCCCGCAAGATAGCCAGCCGATGCTCGGCCTCGCCGATGTGGTGAAGCAAACGCATGCAGAAAATGCTGTCTACGGAGTTGTCGGGCAACGCGATGTCGAAGGCAGACGTCTGCAAGGGTCGTACCCGTTCCACCACATCAGCCGGTTGGGCCTGGGTGGCGATCTTGACCATCGAGGCCGAGTTGTCTGCACCAATGATCACCCGGTTGGACTTTTCCGCCAGCATCGGCCAGAAACGTCCGGCACCGCAGGGTAGGTCCAGTACCAGGCCCGGTTCCCCGACACGCTTGAGTGCGGTGCGAGCCAACTGCAAATCACGCTTGTGCGACAGTTGGCGGCCGAGACCGTCCTTGTGCTTGCGCAAGTAACGCTTGGCGTGTTCGTCGTCGTACTTCTCGGAAAATTCGAGCTTGATCGGGTCGTCCATCATCATGTCTCCAGAACTGATGACAGCCACCTTAGGGAGCCGGGTGTGAGTTTCAGGTCATCCAATTGTGAAAAAATTGTTAGGAAAAGCCCTTATGTATTACAGAATTTTACACCTCAAGCGTCAGCATGCACCCGTGCGGACGTAGGAAAAAACGTACAAGCCCCCACCACAGCCGGGCTTCAGACGCCTGTCCGACACAGTTCGACGTGGAATCGGCAACCGCTAGGTTCCCGTGTGGTGAGGCTGACGCTCCAGCCCTGGTTTTCACAAATTCGCTGCACCAGTGACAGGCCCAGCCCCAGGCCTTCACCCCGATTTTCCGTGCCACGGACAAAGGGCTCGAACATCGCCTCGCGCTTTTCCTCGGGAATGCCCACGCCACTGTCCTCCACCAGAAACCCGTTGGGCAGCAGGGTCAGGCGAATGAAGCCGTTGTCGGTGTAGTGCACGGCATTGCGCAACAGGTTGCCCATGACCGCGTGTAGCAAGGTCGCGTTGTAGCGCATCGGCAGCGGCTGGCCGGGCTCATGGATCAGTTGCAGGCCCTTGGCTTCAATGGGCTCGCGCCACAGGCCGAGCAGTTCCTCGGCGACTTGCTGCAAGGTCATCTGCGGCGACATGCCAGCCGCTTCATGCTGGGCTCGGGCAAGCATCAGGAAGGTCTGGACCAGCTCGCGCATCTCCTCGCAGGCCCGTGCAATACGTTCGACCTGGGCACGACCGCGCTGGTCGATACCGGGGTTTTCCAGCAGCAGTTCGCAGGAACTGGCGAGGACCATCAGCGGTGTGCGCAACTCGTGACTGACGTCACTGGTAAACAGCCGTTCGCGGTTCAGCGCCTGGCGCAGCCGGCCCAGGGTGGCATCGAAGGCCACTGCCAGCTCGCCGACTTCATCGGCGGCGTAGTCCGGGGCCAGCGGAGGGGCCAGGCCAAGCAGTTGATCGCGGTGCCGGACCTGGCGGGCCAGGCGCACCACCGGCGCCATCACCTTGCGCGCCAGGACCCAGCCGAGGAACACCGCCAACGCCAGGCTCAACACGAAGCCCACCAGGACCACGGCAAACAGCACTCGCTCGCGCTCTTCGAAATCGCTTTGGTCCTGCAGCAGCACGTAATGCCGGCCGTCGACGATTTCCACCATCGCGTGGTACGACAGCTGTTCGCGAAATACCTCGTGGAACCCGGCATCCAGGTGCCGCAGGTCCTTGGGCAACTCGAAGTCACCCGGACCGCCGCTGAAATAGAACAACTGGTCCGGCTCCGGCCGATGGCTCCATTCAGACATGTTGTCCATCAGCAGCAAACGTTGCAGGTCGCCCCCCAGTCCGGCGGAAATCAGTTTTTCTTCGACCAGGTGCACGGTGGCCACGATGCCCATGGCAAACGCCCCCGCCACCAGCGCACTCATCAGGGCAAAGGCGATGATGATCCGCTGGGCAAGACTCTGCTTAAACTCCATCACGCCCCTCGGCCAGGCGATAACCGACACCGTGTACGGTCTGCAGCAACGGCTTGGCAAAGGGTTTGTCGATCACCTGGCGCAACTGGTGTACATGGCTGCGCAGGCTGTCGCTGTCCGGGCAATCATCGCCCCACAGGGCTTCTTCGAGAATCTCGCGCCGCAACACATGGGGGCTCTTCTGCATCAACACCGCCAGCAGCTTGAGGCCGACCGGGTTGAGTTTCAGCAGACGCCCTTCGCGCGTCACTTCCAGGGTGTCGAGGTCATAGCTGAGGTCGCCGACCTGCAAGGCACGCCGCCCTCCCCCCTGGGCGCGGCGCATCACCGCTTCGATGCGCGCGGCCAGTTCGGACAGGGCAAAGGGTTTGATCAGGTAATCGTCGGCGCCGGACTTGAAGCCCTGCAGCCGGTCATCCAACTGGTCACGGGCGGTCAGCATGATCACCGGGGTATCACGCCGGGCATCTTCGCGCAGGCGCTTGCACAAGGTGTAGCCGTCGATGCCGGGCAGCATGATGTCGAGCACGATCAGGTCGTAATGCTCGGTGGCCGCCAGGTGCAGACCCGACAAGCCGTCCTGCGCGCAATCCACGGTATAGCCTTTAAGCCCCAGGTAATCCGCCAGGTTGGCGAGGATATCGCGGTTGTCTTCAACCAATAGAATTCGCATGGGCATTTGCTCCGTACACAGTGACGGCCGTCTTGGCTCGCGCAGCTTAAGGCCAAGCGGGGCTCAGGGCCAGGGTTGTGTGCCAGGCAAACCGGGGCGAAAACCACTCACGAATTTTTCACCCGCCGTTCACACCCGGCCTACGCGAGCGGGCCCAGACTGGTGTGCTGCTTGCCGCTGAACCTTTCCACACCCTCAGGATCGCCCGATGCCACTGCCCCTTTCGCGCCCCGCCTCCCGCCCCTTGAATGCCTGGCTCTGCCTGGGGATTCCGGCTGTCGTGGCGGTCACTCTGCTGCTGCTTGAGTTGACGTCCCTGGACATGAGCCTGGCCCAACTGTTCTACGACCCCGACGCTGGAGGGTTTATCGGTCGCCACAGCTACTTTCTGGAAAACATCCTGCATGACCGGGCCAAGCAGGTGGTCATTGCTTTCTCGGTGCTGGCGGTCATCGGTTTGGCCTTTTCGTTTTTCGTCGCACGGCTCAAGCCGTTCAAGCGCGAACTGGGCTGCCTGGTGCTGTCGCTAGGCCTGGCCACGGCGTTTGTCACGCCGGTCAAGGCCGTGACCGCAGTGCAGTGTCCCTGGAGTCTGAAGGCGTTCGGTGGCAAACAAACCTACAGCGAACTGCTCAGCCCGCGTCCGGCCACCGACAAACCGGGACGTTGCTGGCCTGGCGGTCATGCGGCCACCGGGTTTGCCTTGTTTGCGCTGTTTTTCGTGTTGCGCGACCGGCGCCCGAAACTGGCTCGCGCTGCTTTTCTCTTTGCGTTTGGCCTGGGTACGGTGTTTTCCGTCAGCCGCATGATGCAGGGCGCCCACTTTTTCTCCCACAACGTGTGGACGGCGGTGTTCTGTTGGCTGATTTGCCTGGGCGCGTATTACTACGTGCTGTATCAACCGGCGAGCAAGGTTCAGTCGGCTGGCAAGGCACGGGCGGTCAACGCCTGATTCGGGGGCAATAAAAAACCCCGCCTGCTTAGCGCAGGCGGGGTTTTTTACAGGTGTAGCTGGTACGGGGTAAGGCTGGCTTACATCATGCCGCCCATGCCGCCCATACCGCCCATGTCTGGCATGCCGCCGCCAGCGGGTGCGTCTTCCTTGATCTCAGCGATCATGGCTTCGGTGGTGATCATCAGGCTGGCAATCGACGAAGCCGCTTGCAGAGCCGAACGAGTCACTTTGGCCGGGTCCAGGATACCCATTTCGATCATGTCGCCGTATTCGCCGGTCGCTGCGTTGTAACCGAAGTTACCCGAGCCTTGCTTGACCTTGTCGACTACCACGCTTGGCTCGTCGCCGGAGTTGGCAACGATCTGGCGCAGTGGTGCTTCAACAGCACGACGCAGCAGAGCGATACCGACGTCCTGATCGGCGTTGTCGCCTTTCAGTTCGCTGATGGCTTGCAGGGCACGAACCAGTGCCACGCCGCCGCCAGGTACCACGCCTTCTTCAACGGCTGCACGGGTAGCGTGCAGGGCGTCTTCAACGCGGGCTTTCTTCTCTTTCATTTCAACTTCGGAGCCAGCGCCAACCTTGATCACTGCAACGCCGCCGGACAGTTTGGCCAGGCGCTCTTGCAGTTTTTCACGGTCGTAGTCGGACGAAGTGTCAGCCACTTGCTGGCGGATCTGCAGAACGCGAGCCTGGATGTCAGCCTCAACGCCAGCGCCGTCGATCACGGTGGTGTTTTCTTTGGACAGGATCACGCGCTTGGCATTACCCAGGTGTTCCAGGGTAGTGCTTTCCAGGCTCAGACCGATCTCTTCGGAGATAACGGTACCGCCGGTCAGGACGGCGATGTCCTGCAGCATGGCCTTGCGACGGTCGCCGAAGCCTGGAGCCTTGACGGCTGCGACTTTAACGATGCCACGCATGTTGTTCACAACCAGCGTCGCCAGGGCTTCGCCTTCAACGTCTTCGGCCACGATCAGCAGTGGACGGCCGGCTTTGGCAACGGCTTCCAGTACTGGCAGCATTTCGCGGATGTTCGAGATCTTTTTGTCGACCAGCAGGATCAGCGGACCGTCCAGCTCGGCAGTCATGGTCTCTGGCTTGTTGACGAAGTACGGGGACAGGTAGCCACGGTCGAACTGCATGCCTTCAACAACCGACAGTTCGTTTTCCAGGCCCGAGCCTTCTTCAACGGTGATCACGCCTTCTTTGCCGACTTTTTCCATGGCTTCGGCAATGATGTCGCCGATGGAGCTGTCGGAGTTGGCCGAGATGGTGCCGACCTGAGCGATGGCCTTGGTGTCAGCGCAAGGCTTGGACAGGGACTTCAGCTCTTTGACGATCGCGATGGTCGCTTTGTCGATACCGCGCTTCAGGTCCATCGGGTTCATGCCGGCAGCGACGGCTTTCAGGCCTTCGTTGACGATCGATTGAGCCAGAACGGTAGCGGTGGTGGTGCCGTCGCCTGCGTCATCGTTGGCACGGGAGGCAACGTCTTTGACCAACTGCGCGCCCATGTTTTCGAAGCGATCTTTCAGCTCGATTTCTTTGGCAACGGAAACGCCGTCCTTGGTGATGGTCGGAGCGCCGAAGCTCTTCTCGATGATCACGTTACGGCCTTTAGGGCCCAGGGTCGCTTTTACTGCGTCAGCCAGGACGTTAACACCGGCGAGCATTTTCTTACGGGCGGAATCGCCGAATTTAACTTCTTTAGCAGCCATGATCGATATTCCTTAAATACTTGAGTAGTCGCGGGAAAATGAGCGAGGGGTCTTAGCCTTCGATAACAGCGAGAATTTCGTTCTCAGCCATTACCAACAGGTCTTCGCCGTCGACTTTCACGGTGTTGCTGCCCGAGTACGGGCCGAACACAACCTTGTCACCCACTTTCACGGCCAGCGCACGCACTTCACCGTTGTCCAGCACGCGGCCGGTACCGACAGCGAGGATCTCGCCGCTGTTGGCTTTTTCAGCAGCCGAACCTGGCAGAACGATACCGCCGGCGGTTTTCTTTTCTTCTTCGCTGCGACGGATGACGACGCGGTCATGCAGAGGACGAAGCTTCATTGTCGATCTCTCCTAATTGTAGTTTCAGCGGCCGGTGTAGTCCCGGCGGGGTTAATTTCCGGCAGTGCCGGGTGCGACTCGTCGAGCAAGTCGCGGAAGTCTGTCTGGTGAGCATCACCAGAAACCTTGCGGTGACCGTTACATAAGGGCGCATAAGCTTATTTCAAGGGCAGCACAGCGAAATTTTTTACTTCAGTGGCCGCCAAAACGCACACGGCACCCGCAGGTGCCGTGTCGATATTGCTGTTACTTGGAGTCGCGGTGTTCGAACTCGCCTTCGATCACATTCGGCTCGCGGCCCAAAGGCTGACGCGGAGCCGGGCCGCCACGCGGTTGCAGGTCGTCGGCGAAGGCGCGCTGGCGAATCGCCTGTTCTTCGGCGCGCTGGCGCATTTTATTGGCCAGCAGACGACGGGTCAGCGGCAGCATCATGATCAGGCCCAGCACGCTGCTGACAAAACCCGGCACGATCAACAGACCGCCACCCAGGGCCAGCATCAGGCCTTCGATCATGGTCTGCGCGGGCAACTCCCCCCGGTTCAGGCTTTCACGGGCCCGCAATGCGGTAGCCAGGCCGGCGATACGCAGCACGAACACGCCGAGCATCGAGCCGAGAATGATCAGCAGCAGGGCCGGGAAAAACCCGATCGCGGCGCTGACCTTGACGAATACGAACAGCTCCAGCACCGGAAACAGCAGAAAGAGCAACAAGAAAGGGCGCATCAAATGGTTCCTCAACGCAAGAATGCCTTGCAAGTAAGCCTTAGATGACGTCGCCGTTTCGTGATTTCAAGCCTCGCTGGCTGCATTTGTTGGCCAATGCTCGGCGTGAGCCAGTAAAACCAAGGCTTCGCGCACTTGTGTCGGCGTATTGCAAACCTGCGGGAACGGCAGCCAGTACAGCGCCTGGCCAATGCGCAGGTGCATGCCTTCGGTATCGATACCCGCCAGCTCGGCCGGTGCGGTCTTGGGCAAGCCGGCCAGGTCGACGTAGTGGGCGATGGCCTTGGCGTGATCGGCGTTCATGTGCTCGACCATACTCACTTCGGCCTTGCCGGCAAAGGGGTTGGCCAGGGTCAACTGGTCGACCCAGTGAATCGCGCCAAAACCACCGATGTAGCGATGACGCACCGGGGTGAGCACCCAGAAGTCGAAGTCATGGGCCTGGTGGTAGTTGGCCGAGTCCGGGAAATAACGATAGTAACGCCCCGCGGCTGCTTCGATCGCTGCTGGGTCCTCGAGCTTTTGCGCCTCGGCCAGGTAGGTCAGGCGACCAACGGCCTGGACGTCCTCGGCCTCGCGCTCCCCCACCAGCAGCGAGCACTTCGGGTCTTTTTGCAGGTTGTGGGTGTGCTGGGCGATGCGGCTGATCAGGATCAGCGGCCGGCCCTGCTCGTCGAGGCAGTAAGGAACCACTGAGCCGAACGGGAAACCAGGCATCGCCTTGGAAAGGGTCGAGAGCACTCCGCGGTATTCCTTGAGCAGCAATTCTCGGGCATGCTTGGCAGCTTCAACGCTCAATTTATGACTCCTTATATAGAATCCGTCGAAAAAACGGACAGGCTCCTGGAGAAAGTTCCAGCGATGCCATCGGGGGCAGTTCTCATGTGTCGCCGGGCCACGTCAGGTGCAGATCGAGAGGCTCTCTACGAGGAAACCACATCGACCTGCTACTGGGGCATGCGAATGCAACTCACTGACAAAGTAATCATTATCACGGGCGGTTGCCAGGGCCTAGGCCGCTCCATGGCCGAGTATTTCGCTGCCAAAGGCGCGAAACTGGCGCTGGTCGATCTCAACCAGGACAAGCTCGACCAGGCAGTCGCCGCGTGCCAGGCGGCCGGTGTCGAGGCCCGTGCCTACCTGTGCAACGTCGCCAATGAAGAGCAGGTGTGCCACATGGTGAGCCAGGTGGCCGAAGACTTCGGCGCGATCCATGGCCTGATCAACAATGCCGGGATCCTGCGTGACGGCCTGCTGGTCAAGGTCAAGGACGGCGAGATGAGCAAAATGAGCCTGGCCCAGTGGCAGGCAGTGATCGACGTCAACCTGACGGGCGTGTTCCTGTGCACCCGCGAGGTGGCGGCGAAGATGATCGAGCTCAAGTCATCCGGCGCGATCATCAACATTTCGTCGATTTCCCGCGCCGGCAATGTTGGTCAGACCAACTACTCCGCCGCCAAGGCCGGTGTAGCCGCCGCCACCGTGACCTGGGCGCGCGAGCTGGCGCGCTACGGCATCCGTGTCGCGGGCATTGCCCCTGGTTTCATCGAGACCGAAATGACCCTGGGCATGAAGCCTGAAGCCCTGGAAAAAATGACCGCGGGGATCCCGCTCAAACGCATGGGCAAGCCCGAAGAGATCGCCCATTCGGCGGCCTACATCTTCGAAAACGACTACTACACCGGTCGGATTCTGGAGATGGATGGCGGGTTACGCATTTAAAGCCGACCAAGAAAACCTGTGGGAGCGAGCTTGCTCGCTCCCACAGGGGGAGTGTCAGCTATTCGAAATCAATCGTCGCTGATGCTGATATTCGGCATCGCCGGCGACAACGCTTCCTGCAGGACAATTCGCGCGCCTACATGGCGGGCCAGCTCCTGGTAGACCATGGCGATCTGGCTGTCCGGCTCGGCAATCACGGTGGGTTTGCCACCGTCGGCCTGCTCGCGAATCACCATCGACAATGGCAACGAGGCCAACAGTTCGACGCCGTACTGGCTGGCAAGCTTCTCGCCGCCGCCTTCACCGAACAGATGCTCGGCGTGACCGCAGTTGGAGCAAATGTGTACGGCCATGTTTTCCACCACGCCCAGCACCGGGATGTTGACCTTGCGGAACATCTCGACGCCCTTACGCGCATCCAGCAATGCCAGGTCCTGGGGGGTGGTGACAATCACTGCGCCAGCCACCGGGACTTTCTGTGCCAGGGTCAGTTGAATGTCGCCGGTGCCTGGCGGCATATCGATCACCAGGTAGTCCAGGTCACCCCAGGCGGTCTGGGTGACCAATTGCAACAGGGCACCGGAAACCATCGGCCCGCGCCAGACCATCGGCGTGTTGTCATCGGTAAGGAACGCCATGGACATCACTTCGACCCCATGGGACTCGATCGGCACGAACCACTTCTGGTCCTTGACCTTGGGCCGTGTGCCCTCGGCAATGCCGAACATGATGCCCTGGCTCGGGCCGTAGATATCGGCATCGAGAATGCCCACCCGGGCGCCTTCACGGGCCAGGGCCAGGGCCAGGTTGGCGGCCGTGGTGGACTTGCCCACTCCGCCCTTGCCGGACGCCACCGCCACCACGTTCTTGACGTTGGCCAAGCCCGGGATCTGCGCCTGGGCCTTGTGCGCGGCAATCCGCGTGGTGATGTCGACCTTGGCCGACGCCACGCCGTCCAGGCCTTCGATTGCCATCTGCAGCATCTGCGCCCAGCCGTTCTTGAACAGGCCGGCGGCGTAGCCCAATTCCAGCTGGACGCTGACGCGGTCGCCCTGGATATCGATGCCGCGCAGGCAACCGGCGCTGATCGGATCCTGGTTCAGGTAAGGGTCGGTGTACTGGCGAAGGACGGCTTCCACCGCTGCGCGATTGACGGCGCTCATGGGCAACTCCGATAACAAGTCTGGAAAAACAGGCGACTATCCTACCTGTTCTGACCTTTTGGCGGCCCCCCTTATTCAATCATCGGAGGAAACAACCGCACGGGGTGAAAATTCTGCGCCAGCGCTTTATAGTGGCCGACCTCCGTTTCATCAAGTAGCCGAGCCCCATGTCCGAGCCACGCAAGATCCTCGTCACCAGCGCCCTGCCCTATGCCAATGGTTCAATTCACCTTGGCCATATGCTTGAGTACATCCAGACCGATATGTGGGTGCGCTTCCAGAAGCATCGCGGCCATCAATGCACTTACGTCTGCGCGGACGACGCCCACGGTTCGGCCATCATGCTGCGGGCAGAAAAAGAGGGGATCACCCCGGAACAACTGATCGCCAACGTCCAGGCCGAACACAGCGCCGACTTTGCCGAGTTCCTGGTGGACTTCGACAATTTCCACTCCACTCACGCCGAAGAAAACCGTGAGCTGTCGAGCCAGATCTACCTCAAGCTGCGTGACGCCGGGCACATTGCCACGCGTTCGATCACCCAGTATTTCGACCCGGAAAAACAAATGTTCCTGGCCGACCGCTTCATCAAGGGCACCTGCCCGAAATGCGGCACCGAAGACCAATACGGCGACAACTGCGAAAAATGCGGCGCGACCTATGCGCCCACCGACCTGAAGGATCCGAAGTCGGCGATCTCTGGCGCCACCCCGGTGCTCAAGGATTCCCAGCACTTCTTCTTCAAGCTGCCGGATTTCCAGCAGATGCTCCAGACCTGGACCCGCAGCGGTACCCTGCAGGACGCCGTAGCGAACAAGATCGCCGAATGGCTGGATGTCGGCCTGCAACAGTGGGACATCTCCCGCGATGCGCCGTACTTCGGCTTTGAGATCCCTGACGAGCCGGGCAAATACTTCTACGTCTGGCTGGATGCCCCCATCGGCTACATGGCGAGCTTCAAGAACCTGTGTGCCCGTCGTCCCGAGCTGGACTTCGACGCGTACTGGGCCAAGGATTCCACCGCCGAGCTGTACCATTTCATCGGCAAGGACATCGTCAACTTCCACGCCCTGTTCTGGCCAGCCATGCTCGAAGGTGCGGGCTACCGCAAGCCGACCGGGATCAACGTGCACGGCTACCTGACGGTCAACGGCCAGAAAATGTCGAAATCGCGCGGCACCTTCATCAAGGCCCGCACCTACCTGGACCACCTGTCGCCGGAATACCTGCGTTACTACTACGCGTCCAAGCTGGGCCGTGGCGTCGACGACCTGGACCTGAACCTGGAAGACTTCGTGCAGAAGGTCAACTCGGACCTGGTGGGCAAGGTCGTCAACATCGCCAGCCGCTGCGCCGGGTTCATCCACAAAGGCAATGCCGGCGTGCTGGTGGACAGCAACGCCGCACCGGAACTGACCGAAGCCTTCCTGGCCGCGGCCCCCAGCATCGCCGACGCCTATGAAGCCCGCGACTTCGCCCGCGCCATGCGCGAAATCATGGGCCTGGCCGACCGTGCCAATGCCTGGATCGCCGACAAGGCACCGTGGTCGCTGAACAAACAGGAAGGCAAGCAGGAAGAAGTCCAGGCGATCTGCGCCACCGGCGTCAACCTGTTCCGCCAACTGGTGATCTTCCTCAAGCCGGTGCTGCCGCTGCTGGCCGCCGACGCCGAGGCGTTCCTCAACGTCGCGCCGCTGACCTGGAACGACCACACCACCTTGCTCGCCAACCATCAGTTGAACGAGTTCAAGCCGCTGATGACCCGGATCGACCCGGTCAAGGTCCAGGCCATGACCGATGCTTCGAAAGAAGACCTCGCGGCCAGCCAGACCGACACCGGCAGTGCGGCCCCTCAAGGTAACGGTGAACTGGCCAAGGCCCCCCTGTCGGCCGAGATCGAGTTCGACGCCTTTGCCGCCGTCGACCTGCGCGTCGCCCTGATCCTTAAGGCCGAAGCCGTGGAAGGTGCGGACAAGCTGCTACGCCTGACCCTGGACATCGGTGATGAGCAACGCAATGTGTTCTCGGGCATCAAGAGTGCGTACCCGGACCCGGCCAAGCTTGAAGGTCGCCTGACCATGATGATCGCCAACCTCAAGCCACGTAAAATGCGCTTCGGCATCTCCGAAGGCATGGTCATGGCGGCCGGTCCTGGCGGTGAAGAGATCTACCTGTTGAGCCCGGACAGCGGCGCCAAGCCGGGTCAGCGCATCAAGTAATCCGCCTGGCTGGACCGATCCCACCGTCACGCAACGCCGCGACGGTGGGATTTTCATATCTGCCCCGCCGGATACTGCCTAATCTTCATGTACAGGCCTTTCCCTCGACCCGGCACGCCATGACCGACCTTCTGCTTACCCTTATCAGTACCGCCCTGATCAACAACTTCCTGTTGCAGTGGCCGCTGGGCGTCGATCCCTTGCTGCAAGCCGCGCGCGACCCGCAGTCTGAACGGCGCCAGGTCCACGCCCTGGGCCTAAGCACCACCTGCCTGATGCTGCTCAACGGCGTCCTGGGTTATGCCGCCTATCATTGGCTGCTAGTGCCAATGGGCCTGACGGCCCTGTACCTGTTTCTGTTGCTGCCTTTGAGCGTACTGCCCATCGCAGCGCTGCTGCGGGGACTCACCCGGACCTTGCCGCAATTGCCGTTCACCGGGCTCTGGCCGTTGCTGCTGGGCAATGCCGGCGTGTTGGGCTTGAGCCTGATGGGCATGCACAGCGACCAGGGGTTGGCTTGGTACCTGGCCCTGAGCCTGGGCGCCGGATTGGGGTTCTGGCTGGTCCTGAGCCTGTTCAGCGACCTGCGCCAGCGCACCCTCAACAATGATGTGCCGATGGCCTTTCGTGGCTTACCGATCGATCTGATCAGCGCCGGATTGATCGCCGTGGCATTTCTCGGATTCAGTGGACTGATCAAAACATGAGTCTGATTCAACGCATCGACGCCCTCCTGCCCCAGACCCAATGTGGCAAGTGTGGCCATCCTGGGTGCAAGCCCTATGCCCAAGGCATTGCCAGCGGCGAGGCGATCAACAAGTGCCCGCCGGGCGGTGACGAAACCATCACCGCACTCGCCGAACTGCTGAACCTGCCGGTCGTGCCGCTCGACCACAGCCGGGGCTCGGCGCCGCCACAGATTGCCTATATCCGTGAAGCCGAGTGCATCGGCTGCACCAAGTGCATCCAGGCCTGCCCGATCGATGCGATTGTCGGCGCGGCCAAGCTGATGCACACGGTGATCATCGACGAATGCACCGGCTGTGACTTGTGCGTCGCCCCCTGCCCGGTCGACTGCATTGAAATGCACCCCCTGCCCTCGGCCCAGGTGCTGCCGATCGTTGGCGGCCTGGCGTTCACGCCTGAGCAATTTGAGGCGCGCAGCGCCAAACGCGAGCATGCCCGCCAGCGCTTCGAACAACGCAACGCCCGGCTGGAGCGCGAAGAACAGCAGCGCCTGGCCGAGCGCGCGGCACGGGCAGCAAAAGCGGCACAACCTGCCACCACGGGTGCAAACCCGGTGCAGGACGCCATCGCCCGCGTGCAGGCGCAAAAAGCCGCGGCCGCCGATGCAGCCCTGAAAAAAGCCAAGATCGATGTAGCGATGAGCCGCGCACAACTGCACAAATCCCTGAAAGCCTTCGGCCATCCGCCGACCTGCGAGCAACAAGCTCAACTGGTCGTGCTGTACCAGCAGTTCGAAACAGCCGAACAAGTCCTGGCGCAACTCGAAAACAGCGCCCTGGCCAATCCCCCGCAACCGGCCACCCCAGCCAATGACGCTGAGCTCAAGCGGGCGAAAATCCAGCTGGCGATGCGCCGCGCCGAACTGAAGAAAGCCCAGGGTAACGCGGCGCCTGCCGAGCAACTGGCGGCCCTGAGCGCCGCGCTGGAGCAGGCCGAGCAAGCCCTGCACGCCGCCGAGGACGCCAGCGACAAACCGCCACCGCACTTGCTGCGTCGGGAAAAACGCCCGATCGACAGTCAGCTGCGACAACTCAAGACTGAACTGGCGTATGCCCGCGCCGAAGTGAGCAAACTGCAGCGCCAGGCCCAGGCACCGGCAGAGCTCTTGAGCCAGGCGCGCGCCAGGCTCGAAGAGGCCGAGCGCCAGGTGAGCGACTATGTCGCCCCTTGAACCCGTCGACGATCGCCTGCAACAGGCGATGCAGCGCGTGCTCCTGGCCACCGTGCCGGGCATGCTGCTGTTGCTGTGGTTTAGCGGCTGGGGGGTGCTGGTCAATCTGCTGCTGGCCTGTACCAGCGCGCTGGCAGTGGAAGCTGCGGTGCTGCGCCTGCGCGGTTACCCGCTCAAGCCGGCCTTGAGTGATGGCAGTGCTCTGGTCAGCGCCACTCTGCTGGCACTGGCACTCCCCGCTTACTGCCCCTGGTGGTTGACGGTGAGCGCGGCGGTCGGGGCGATGCTGTTCGGCAAACACCTGTATGGCGGCGTGGGTAAAAACCCGTTCAACCCGGCCATGCTCGGCTTTGCCCTGGTGTTGGTGTGTTTCCCGCAACAGATGACCCACTGGCCCAGCCACGGCCTGAGCCTGCAGGGCGGCCTGCAGCAGATTTTCGGCTTGAGCGTTTCCGCGCAACCGGACGCCTGGGCCCAGGCCACCGCCTTGGACAGCCTGCGGATCAACAAAAGCCTGACCATCGACGAACTGTTCGCCACCCATCCGGCATTTGGGCAGTTGGGTGGCAAAGGGATTGAGTGGGTGAACCTGGCATTCCTCGCCGGCGGCGCCTTTCTCCTGCAGCAACGGGTGTTCAGTTGGCACGCTCCGGTGGGCATGCTCAGCAGCCTGTTCGTCATCAGCCTGTTGTGCTGGAACGGCTCGGGTTCCGACTCCCATGGCTCGCCGCTGTTTCACCTGTTGAGCGGTGCCACCATGCTTGGTGCGTTTTTTATCGTCACCGAGCCGGTGTCCGGGGCCAGGAGTCCCAAGGCGCGCCTGCTATTCGGTGCCGGCGTGGGCCTGTTGACCTACCTGATCCGAACCTGGGGCGGCTACCCCGACGGCGTGGCGTTCGCAGTGCTGCTGATGAACCTCTGTGTGCCAGCCCTTGAGCGCTTCTGCGCGGCGCAACCGGAGCCGGCATCATGAAACGCAGCCTCAGCGTCCTGAGCCTGGCGATCATCGCCGTCCTGTGCGCTGGCACCACTTACCTTGTGCAGCAGGCCTTGGCGCCACGGGTTGGCGCCGAACAGCGGCTGATCGAGAGCCGCAACCTGTTGGACATGCTACCGGCGGGCAGCTATGACAATCAGCCGCTGGACCAGCCACTGGCACTCAAGGGCGTGGCCCTGGCCAATAGCACGCTGCTGGGCGGCTATCGGGCGACCCTTGGCGGTAAACCCGCGGCGATCATCCTGCTGAGTCGGGTGATCGGCTATGAAGGCGCCATTGACTTGCTGATAGTCATCGATAGCCAGGGTAGGCTGCTGGGTATCAAAACCCTCAAGCAAGGCGAAACCCAGGGCCTGGGCGGCATGATCGCGACCCACCCCAACCCCTGGCTGGCGGGTTTTATCGGCAGGTCGCGAGGTGATCCGGGCGACAGCGGCTGGGCCCTGAAAAAGGACCAGGGCCAATTCGATCAATTGGCCGGCGCGACGATCACCTCCCGCGCGGTGATCAGTGCGACCCACGATGCCTTGCGCTACTTCGATGAACACCGGCCACAACTGATCGGCAACGCGCCATGAACAAGACCTCGACCCTGCAGAACTCCTTGATGCTGGCGCCACTGATCGGCGCCAGCGATACGTTGCTGACGGCCTTGAGCCTGGCGCTGCTGTGCCTGTTGGTGATCGCTGTCTATGGGCTGAAAATGCACCTGTTTCGAGCCTGGCTCAGTGCGCCCCTGCGCCTGCCAGCCGCGACGCTGCTCGCCGCGACCTTGACCAGCCTGGCGGCATTGGCGACTCAGGCCTGGGCGCTTGAGCTGTATCAGCACCTGGGCCTCTACATCGGGTTGATCGCCCTGCAATGCGTGGTACTGGAATACAACGGCTTTTTCACCGAGACCCGTCTGCCTGACCGATTGCGTTTATGCGCCTTGTTCGTCAGCCTGATGATTGCCCTGGGCTTGCTGCGAGAAGTGCTGGGGCATGGCTCGATCAACTGGCACTTGCCATGGCTGGTTGCAGACGGCAGCGTACGACTGGCCATCATCGCCCCCGGCGGGTTTATCCTGTTGGGACTGCTGCTGGCAGCCAGGCAAGCCTGGCTCAATCGCTCACCGACACCCTGAACGCCTGCAAGGAACTGTTCTGCCCATGAATGCCGCCAAACGCCTGGAAATTTTTCGCAGGTTCCACGAAGACAATCCAGAACCGAAAACCGAGCTGGCCTATTCATCGCCCTTCGAGCTGTTGATCGCGGTGATTCTCTCTGCGCAGTCCACCGATGTCGGTGTCAATAAAGCCACCGCCAAGCTGTTCCCGGTGGCCAACACGCCGGCGGCGATTCATGCGCTCGGCGTCGAGGGTTTGTCCGAGTACATCAAGACCATAGGCCTGTACAACAGCAAGGCGAAGAATGTCATCGAGACCTGCCGCATGCTGGTGGAACTGCATGGCGGTGAAGTGCCACAAACCCGCGAAGCGCTTGAGGCGCTGCCAGGCGTCGGCCGAAAGACCGCAAATGTGGTGCTGAACACGGCGTTCCGGCAGTTGACCATGGCCGTCGACACCCACATTTTCCGGGTCAGTAACCGTACCGGTATTGCCCCCGGGAAGAATGTCGTCGAAGTGGAACACAAGCTGATGAAGTTTGTGCCCAGGCAATTTCTCCTCGACTCCCACCACTGGCTGATCTTGCATGGCCGTTACGTGTGCCAGGCCCGCAAGCCCCGGTGTGGCAGCTGCAGGATCGAAGACCTGTGCGAATACAAGCAAAAAACCTCCGACGATTGAGGCGCTATTGCTTTTATTGATTTATCGATTGAAAAAATCTTTTTTACCCGCCAGGAGATTGTCGATATAAGAGGCGCCAATGGCACTCTTAGCCTGGAGTTAACCTTATGAGTAATGGCAAAGAACAACTGGACGTAGAAGACGACTTCGCCCCTGTTGAAGCCGATGATGCAGAGCCCATGGTGGAGGTCGCGAAGACCAACCTGAACAAGCGCCGCACCATCGATAACCTCCTGGAGGAGCGACGCCTGCAAAAGCAGTTGGCCGATTACGACTTTGACCTCTGACCTGCCCTCTGCCCTCTGCCCTCTGAAAGCCTCCCACCGTGGAGGCTTTTGTCATTTTGCGATCCCCCCAGGAACCCGGATGGCGAAGTGCCAGACTAGACGTTTTTGTACTTTTGCACGTCAGACCAGGCCATTGCGCTGGGCCAATTCAATCAGATCGACAAGCGAGCGAGCGTTGAGCTTGAGCAGAAGCCGAGTCTTGTAAGTACTGACGGTTTTATTACTGAGGAACATGCCATCGGCTATTTCCTTGTTGGTCTTGCCCCGGGCCAATTGCTGCAACACCATCATCTCTCGTCCGGACAAACGCTCCACCATGTCCGACTCACTGGTATTGCCCAGCGACGAGCGAACTGAGTGTAATGCCTGGTTCGGAAAGTAACTGTAGCCGGACAATACGGCCTTGATAGCGCTGAGTAGTTCGGTGAGCTCCTGCTGTTTGCAAACATAACCAAATGCGCCCGCCTGCATGCAACGCATCGAAAAATGCCCGGGTGTCTGAGAAGTCAGGACCAGCACTTTCACGGAAAAGTTCATCGAATTCAAACGCGCAATGACTTCCAGGCCATCCAGCTTGGGAATGCCTATATCCAGTATGACGATATCCGGCATATGTTCACGGGCAAGTTGCAATGCGTCCACGCCATTGTCCGTTTCAGCAATAACTTCGTAGCCATGACGCTCCATTAGCATGCGTACAGCAAGTCGAATGACGGGGTGATCATCCACGATCAGCACTTTATTCATGGGCAAGTCCAATTTTCGCTGTTCGAATTTTTAGAGCCCGCACAATAGCCTAGTCGTTTCGACCTTGGGATGCTGCCCAGGCCAAGCACCCCTACCGAGAGACAGTCCCTACAAACATAAAGGACTATCCCCACAGGAATTCACAAAAAATAATGTCTCTTAAAGTTTAAGCCTGCCCTTTTCCATGCAACAACAATTCGTTCCCACCAAAGACAAGCCGTGAAAACCAAACTAATATTCAGGACGCAGGTGCATGTTTTTTTCCACTCTGACCTATTCTAAAAACAACGACTCTCGCCTAGCGAGCAGCGCATGAAGTAATCATACTCCAGAGCGCGGCCCTGGCACCACGACATGAACAACAAACCAACACTGAAACTAAACAAATCTACAAACACACTAAAAAATAACTACACACACCTAAAAAACCATTAAGCCTTAGCGTATCAAGTACTCCCCCATAGAGAATCTGGCGCCGCGCAGACTGGTTACCCTTTAACATTGCCCTCGACACGCAACCCAATATCAAACGAGTAGCCAGCATGAAAATCTTTCAGAAGAAAATCGCCAACCCCATGACAATCATTGCGATTTTCGCAGCACTGTCCGAAACTTCCGCAGCGGTATCATTGCCGTTTCTCGATAATGATGACCGGGAAATATATATATGGTTTTTAATCAGCTTCCCCTTCTACCTGCTGTTTCTATTTTTCATCACCCTCAACTTCAACTACAAATCCCTGTATGCGCCTTCAGACTTCCAGAAGAGCAAGCAGTTTTTAAAGGTGATCGATGACACCACCCGCAGCGAAAAAAAATCCGCTCCTGCTACCTCTCAAACCGGGCAGACCGATGTGACCACGGCCTCGACCAGGAAGGTCAACGCCGCGCGCGCCACCCCACGAAACAGCCATGGGACGGTCAAGACCAAGCCAGACTACCTACTTCCCAGCACCCAGGACCCACCCGCCTGCATCACTCTCATCAACCACCTCTGCCCTCAGCAGCAGTTGCCCCTGTCCGCTTCGGTGCACTGCATCCGCATCGTCGATGCACGGTGGATCCGCAAGAAAAAGGACACCTGTCAGTTGCTGGAGAAGCTCGAGCAAGCTCGACTCAGCCAACGCAGACTGACGATGCTGCTGACTTGCCGGGAGTCGGAGCCACTGATCAATGAACGGCTGAAGAAGTCGGATGTAAAAGCACTAAACGCCCAGGACTCTGTGTGCCTGTTCTATAACGTGAGCACCCAGGCAATGACGGTTGTTGTGTAAGACCGATGCCCGTTTTGATGCAGCGACAGACCGGTAGGAGGTTATTCAACGAGGCAGGAACGAAGGGAGGGAGAACTGGCGGTGTAACGCAGAACGGCGATACAGCCTGGAAGACAGATTACAACGTGACCATCGAGGCCCACACATCAGGTCGCGCCCGTTATGCTCTCGCCTCAAGCGAGAGCACAACGGTTGATCAGCGCAACAGCATCAGAACAGCTTGCGGCCCTTGTTGGCTGCAATGCGCATACGCAGGGCGTTGAGCTTGATGAAGCCAGCAGCGTCCGCCTGGTTGTAAGCGCCGCCATCTTCTTCGAAGGTGGCGATGTTGGCGTCGAACAACGACTCGTCGGACTTGCGACCGGTGACGATCACGTTGCCCTTGTACAGCTTCAGGCGAACCACGCCATTCACGTGGACCTGGGAAGCGTCGATCATCTGTTGCAGCATCAGACGCTCAGGACTCCACCAGTAGCCGGTGTAGATCAGGCTGGCGTACTTGGGCATCAACTCGTCTTTGAGGTGAGCCACTTCGCGGTCCAGGGTGATCGATTCGATCGCCCGGTGAGCGCGCAGCATGATGGTACCGCCTGGGGTTTCGTAGCAGCCACGGGACTTCATGCCCACATAACGGTTCTCGACGATGTCGAGACGACCGATACCGTGTTCGCCACCGATACGGTTGAGGGTCGCCAGCACGGTGGCCGGGGTCATTTCGACGCCGTCCAGTGCCACGATGTCGCCGTTACGGTAGGTCAGCTCCAGGTATTGTGGTTTGTCAGGAGCATTCTCCGGGGAGACGGTCCATTTCCACATATCTTCTTCGTGCTCGGTCCAGGTATCTTCCAGCACGCCGCCTTCATAGGAGATGTGCAGCAAGTTGGCATCCATCGAGTACGGGGATTTCTTCTTGCCGTGGCGCTCGATCGGGATCGCGTGCTTCTCGGCGTAGTCCATCAGCTTCTCGCGGGACAGCAGGTCCCACTCACGCCACGGGGCAATGACTTTTACCCCTGGCTTGAGGGCATAGGCACCCAGTTCAAAACGAACCTGGTCGTTGCCTTTGCCGGTGGCGCCGTGGGAAATGGCGTCAGCGCCGGTTTCATTGGCGATTTCGATGAGGCGCTTGGCGATCAACGGACGTGCGATGGAAGTACCCAGCAGGTACTCGCCTTCGTAGACGGTGTTGGCACGGAACATCGGGAACACGAAATCGCGCACGAATTCTTCGCGCAGATCGTCGATGTAGATTTCTTTGACGCCCATGGCTTGTGCCTTGGCGCGAGCCGGCTCGACCTCTTCGCCTTGACCCAGGTCAGCGGTGAATGTCACCACTTCACAGTTATAAGTATCCTGCAGCCACTTGAGGATCACCGAAGTGTCCAGGCCGCCGGAATACGCCAGAACGACCTTGTTTACGTCCGCCATGCCATCACTCCACGGGGTTCTACGGAAAGCCGATAAGTCTAACGCTGCGAGCGGATAAATTACAGAGGCGCGACAGCTTATGACGACGAAGCGACAGATTATGTCGAGCGAGCGACGATTTCGACGGGGTCAGGAGGTCGCTGCCGCGCTGCTTGCGGAACTGACTTGAGGGGCAGGATTGGCCGGTGGCTCGAGCCGCTCGAGTTGCACGCTGACTCGACGGTTTTTCGCCCGGTTGGCGGCACTGCTATTGGGCGCCACTGGATAACGCTCGCCGTGAAAGCGCAGGGTCACCTGTGACTCCTGGACCCCGTTGGCCTTGAGGTATTCCATTACGGCCAGCGCCCTGCGCCGCGACAGGTCTCGGTTGGTCAGGCGATTGCCGCTGTTATCCGAATGGCCGTCGATTTGAATGTGATTGACCGTCGGATCGGCTTTCATGAAGTTCAACATGGCTTGCAAGCGGCTTTTCGCCTGTGCATCGAGTTCGATTCCACCCCCAGGGAAACCCACCGCGGCCTGCTTCACCTGCTCGTAATTCATCGGTAGCAGCTTGGCCACGCAACCTTGGTAATCGGCGTAGGCCTTACCGAAACTGATGGGCAGCAAGCGTACTTCCGACACCCGGCCGTCGGATGCCGAATGCCGGATCAATGGACTGCGGCCCTCCATCAAACCACCGATCAGGCGCCCAGCCTGTACCTGAGAACTGTTGAACAGCACCTCGCCACTGCCCAGCCTGACCGAACCCAGGTTGATGTCCCCGCGCCCTGGCTGCCAGGGTGCCGCCGCCGCCAGCAAGGTCGCCGAGCCACCGGTCAGCATCGGGTTATAGGCTTTGAGCCGAAAGGTGGCCTGCTCACCCGCGCGCCGCACGAACTCACCCGTACCAAAACCGGTGATCGGTTGCGCCAGACGACATTCGAACTTGTCGCCCTCGACCTTCCACTCAGTGCTCTCCAGGCGCGTCTGGAAAGTGAGTGCCATGGCAGGAAGGCTGGCGAACACACTGAGCAAGGCTAGATAACGCTGGCGCACGGGAGGCTCCACTGACTTCTGCAACAAAAAGACCGATACACATGTTTACGGCATACCTTAGTGATATCGGTTACGTCCGACAAAACTTGATAGCGAGTGCCTGCAAGAGTCTTTTCCGGTAGCATTCCCATGAGTTTGACCCGCCTGGAATCCCCAATGTCCGACCGCCTGACCCTGCTGCGTCCCGACGACTGGCATATTCATCTTCGCGATGGTGCTGCGTTGCCCAATACTGTCGCGGATGTCGCGCGCACCTTTGGTCGCGCGATCATCATGCCCAACCTGGTACCACCGGTGCGCAATGCCGCTGAAGCCGACGCCTACCGCCAGCGCATTCTCGCTGTGCGCCCGGCCGGCAGCCGCTTTGAACCGCTGATGGTGCTCTACCTGACCGACCGCACCACCGCGGACGAAATCCGCACCGCCAAGGCCAGCGGTTTCGTGCACGCCGCCAAGTTGTACCCAGCCGGCGCGACAACCAACTCGGACTCGGGTGTCACCAGCATCGACAAGATCTTCCCAGCGATCGAGGCCATGGCCGAAGTCGGGATGCCCTTGCTGATCCACGGTGAAATCACCCGCGGCGACGTCGATGTCTTCGATCGCGAGAAAATCTTCATCGACGAGCACATGCGTCGGCTGGTCGAGCGTTTTCCAACGCTCAAGGTGGTGTTCGAACACATCACCACCGGCGATGCCGTGCAGTTCGTCAAGGAGGCTTCGGCCAATGTGGGCGCGACCATCACCGCGCACCACTTGCTGTACAACCGCAATCACATGCTGGTTGGCGGGATTCGCCCGCACTTCTACTGCCTGCCGATCCTCAAGCGCAACACCCACCAGGTCGCCCTGCTGGATGCCGCCACCAGTGGCAGCGACAAGTTCTTCCTCGGCACCGACTCGGCTCCCCATGCCCAGCACGCCAAGGAAGCCGCCTGTGGTTGTGCCGGCTGCTACACCGCCTATGCCGCGATCGAGCTGTATGCCGAGGCGTTTGAACAGCGTAACGCGCTGGACAAGCTCGAAGCCTTCGCCAGCCTCAACGGCCCGCGTTTCTACGGCCTGCCGGCAAACACCGATCGCATTACCCTGGTCCGCGAAGAATGGACCGCCCCAACCAGCCTGCCGTTCGGCGAGCTGACTGTCATCCCGCTGCGCGCCGGTGAAAAACTGCGCTGGCGCCTGCTGGAGGAACACGCGTGAGTGAAGTCCATTACGACGACGAACAGGAAGGTCAAGGTGGCGGCGGTTCGCGCCACCCGATGGCAGCCAGGTTTCGAGGATATCTGCCAGTCGTCGTTGACGTTGAAACCGGTGGTTTCAACTGTGCCACTGACGCCCTGCTGGAAATCGCCGCGACCACCATCGCCATGGACGAAAAGGGTTTTGTGTTCCCGGACCACACCTACTTCTTCCGTGTAGAGCCGTTCGAAGGCGCCAACATCGAAGCCGCGGCGCTGGAATTCACCGGCATCAAGCTCGATCACCCACTGCGCATGGCCGTGAGTGAAGAGACGGCCCTGACCGACATTTTCCGCGGCGTGCGCAAGGCGTTGAAAGCCAATGGCTGCAAACGGGCGATCCTGGTCGGCCACAACAGCAGTTTCGACCTGGGCTTCCTCAATGCCGCCGTGGCGCGCCTGGACATGAAGCGCAACCCGTTCCACCCGTTCTCCAGCTTCGACACCGCGACGCTGGCCGGTCTGGCCTACGGTCAAACCGTGCTGGCCAAGGCGTGCCAGGCAGCAGACATCGACTTCGACGGTCGCGAGGCCCACTCGGCTCGCTACGACACCGAGAAGACCGCTGATCTGTTCTGCGGCATCGTCAACCGCTGGAAACAAATGGGGGGCTGGGAAGACTTCAACGACTGATCGGTCGCAGGTTTTTCCTGACCCATAAAAAAACCGGCCACTTGAGCCGGTTTTTTTGTGCCTGAGGCGCGTGGCTTACAGCTTGCCAGCGTTCTCGGACAGGTAAGCGGCAACGCCTTCTGGCGAAGCGGTCATGCCCTTGTCGCCTTTTTTCCAGTTGGCCGGGCAAACTTCGCCGTGCTCTTCGTGGAACTGCAGCGCGTCGACCAGACGGATCAGCTCTTCCATGTTACGGCCCAGTGGCAGGTCGTTGACGATCTGCGAGCGGACAACACCTTTGTCGTCGATCAGGAACGCGCCACGGAAAGCCACGCCGCCTTCGGATTCAACGTCGTAGGCCTTGGCGATGTCGTGCTTCATGTCAGCAGCCATGATGTACTGGACCTGACCGATGCCGCCGGCATTGATCGGGGTGTTACGCCAGGCGTTGTGGGTGAAGTGCGAGTCGATCGACACGGCGATCACTTCCACGTTGCGCGCCTTGAAGTCAGCCATGCGGTGGTCCAGAGCGATCAGCTCGGACGGGCAAACGAAGGTGAAGTCCAGCGGGTAGAAGAACACCAGGCCGTATTTGCCTTTGATGGCCGAGGACAGGGTGAAGCTGTCAACGATTTCGCCATTGCCGAGTACGGCCGGTACGGTGAAGTCAGGGGCTTGTTTGCCTACGAGTACGCTCATTGGATATCTCCTGGTGTAGTGCGTGAAGAAGGGTATCGGTCCAGTCTGCCGTCGGTAAACGACAGCTTCGTGAACCGGCTACCGTTCGCAAAGACCGACCATCATACACTGCGTTTTTGACCTGTTGCCATGCAGCCGTTCGTCAGACCGGAGGTGATCCGTTGCACGACGCCCGGAAACAACTTTGACAATCATTCTCGTTAACATTAAGATCCATCGCAATTGAGCCATAACCCGCGATAGGTTCTCACTCTATGTATGTCTGCCTCTGCACTGGCGTCACCGACGGCAAGATCCGCGATGCAATCTACGAAGGTTGCTGCAGCTACCGTGAGGTGCGTGAAGCCACCGGCGTTGCCAGCCAATGCGGCAAATGCGCCTGCCTTGCCAAGCAGGTGGTCCGCGAAACCCTCGCCGACCTGCAGATGAGCCAGGCTGCGATTCCCTTTCCCGTGGAATTTTCCGTAGCCTGAAAAACCCAATTTGAAGAACCGGACTTAGTGTCCGGTTTTTTTATGCCTGTAATTCAATCGCTTAGCGCCAGGATGCGGAATACAAACACTCTTATTCCGATTAATTTTCATATATTATTCAATAACTTAGGTTTGACACTAAGAAGTTGCAGGCTCAGACTCTGCCTTATATACCGCACTTAAGGACAGGACCCCCATCATGAAAGGCGACGTCACAGTCATCCAGCATCTCAACAAGATCCTTGCCAATGAGCTGGTCGCAATCAATCAGTACTTCCTGCATGCCCGCATGTATGAAGATTGGGGCCTGAACAAGCTGGGCAAACACGAGTACAAAGAATCCATCGACGAGATGAAACACGCGGACAAGCTGATCAAGCGCATCCTGTTTCTCGAAGGCCTGCCGAACGTCCAGGACCTGGGCAAGCTGCACATCGGCGAACACACCAAGGAAATGCTCGAGTGTGACCTGCGCATCGAGCGTACCGGTCACGCCGACCTGAAAACCGCCATCGCCCACTGCGAGACTGTTGGCGACTTCGGCAGCCGTGAACTACTCGAAGACATTCTCGAGTCCGAGGAAGAACATATCGACTGGCTGGAAACTCAACTGGGCCTGATCGATAAAGTGGGTATCGAGAACTACCTGCAATCGCAGATGGGTGAATAACGCTAAGTTAACGCCTATTAAAAAAGCCCCGCCCTCTTATCGAGAGGCGGGGCTTTTTTATCCGCAGCGGGGGTTCACTGGCAAGCCAGCGCCTACACCACTTAGGCTTCGGTCTTGCCAGCAGCAGCTTTTTCCACAGCCGCCTTGATGGTCGCCTGCAGCGAACCGTCGGCAGCCATTTCGGTCATGATGTCGCTACCGCCGACCAGCTCACCACCAACCCACAGCTGCGGGAAGGTTGGCCAGTTGGCGTATTTTGGCAGGTTGGCGCGGATTTCCGGGTTCTGCAGGATGTCCACGTAAGCGAACTTCTCACCACAGCCCATGACGGCCTGCGCGGCTTTCGCGGAGAAGCCACATTGTGGGGCATTCGGCGAGCCTTTCATGTAAAGCAGAATGGTGTTGTTGGCAATCTGCTCTTTAATAGTTTCGATGATATCCATGAAGCACCTCGGCTGAACTTTCCGACTCAGTTGTCGGCACGGTGGCGCATTGTAACGGAAAGACCGGCGCGATGCTCGGTCTCCCCGACAGACATGCCTAGGCCGCTGCCACCGTCACCGGCACGCCGTTGAGCGCCGCGTTGCCCGACAACTCATCAAGCTGACGTTCATCCGTCAGGTCGTTGGCGCTGGACCCCGGTTGCGCCGTGGCGATACCCATCTGCACCCCCGGCCGGGCATGCCCCCAACCGTGAGGCAGGCTGACCACGCCCTTCATCATCTCGAGACTGGCCAGCACCTCGACTTCGATCTGACCGACCCGCGAACTGACGCGCACCCGCTGGCCATCGCTGAGCCCGCGCTGGACGAGGTCGTCCGGGTGCATCAACAACTGATGGCGCGGCTTGCCTTTCACCAGGCGGTGGTAGTTGTGCATCCACGAATTATTGCTGCGCACATGGCGCCGGCCAATCAGCAACAACTCATCCGCCGCCGGCGCTTGCAACGCGGCAAAGCGCTGCAGATCCGCGAGAATCGCTGCTGGCGCCGCTTGCACCTGCTGGTTGGCCGTTTTCAGGCGCGGCCCCAGATTGGCCTTCAGCGCCCCCAGATCAACGCCATGGGGATGATCATACAGGCTGGCCACCGACAGCTTGTGCTCAGAGGCATCACCGTAGCGACCGGCACGCAAGGCAAAGTCGATCATCTGTGCCGGCGGCATCGTCGGCTTGAGCGCCTTGCCCGTCCTGGCCGCAAAGGCCTTGGCCAGGCCGACGAAAATTTCCCAATCATGCAGCGCGCCCTCCGGCTTGGGCAGGATCGCCCGGTTGAAGCGGCTGACATTACGCACCGCGAACATATTGAACGTGGTGTCGTAGTGATCGTTTTCCAATGCCGATGTCGAAGGCAGGATCAGGTCGGCGTAGCGCGTGGTCTCATTGATGTACAGATCGATGCTGACCATGAACTCCAGCCCGTCCAGCGCCTGCTCCAGTTGCCGGCCATTGGGTGTCGACAACACTGGATTGCCCGCCACCGTGATCAGTGCGCGAATCTGTCCTTCGCCGCCCGTGAGCATTTCTTCGGCCAGGGCCGACACCGGCAACTCACCGCCGTATTCCGGCCGCCCGGAGACCCGGCTTTGCCACAGATTAAAATGCCCACCCGAGGTCGACGCCACCAGATCAACCGCCGGCTCGGTGCACAGCGCCCCGCCGACCCGGTCCAGGTTGCCGGTGACCAGGTTGATCAACTGCACCAGCCAATGACACAAGGTGCCAAAGGCCTGGGTCGAAACCCCCATGCGCCCGTAACAGACCGCCGTCGGCGCAGCGGCAAAATCCCGCGCCAATTGACGGATCTGCTCGGCCGGCACCGCACACAACGGGCTCATGGCCTCGGCATCGAACGAAGCAATCGCCTGGCGCACCTGCTCCAGCCCATCCACTGGCAGATGACTGTCGCGGCCCAGGCCTTCGCTGAACAGGGTATTGAGCACACCGAACAGCAACGCCGCATCGCCCCCTGGCCGGACAAACACATGCTGGTTGGCCATCGCTGCCGTCTCGCTGCGTCGCGGGTCGACCACCACCACTTTGCCGCCACGCCCCTGGATCGCCTTCAAGCGTTTTTCCACATCCGGCACAGTCATGATGCTGCCGTTGGACGCCAGCGGATTACCGCCCAGGATCAGCATGAAGTCGGTGTGGTCGATGTCTGGAATCGGCAGCAGCAACCCGTGGCCGTACATCAAGTGACTGGTCAGGTGATGGGGCAACTGATCGACGGACGTCGCCGAGAAACGATTGCGACTCTTCAGCAACCCGAGAAAATAGTTGCTGTGGGTCATCAGCCCGTAGTTATGCACGCTGGGGTTGCCCTGATACACCGCCACCGCGTTCTGCCCATGACGCTCCTGAATTGTCGCCAGGCGCTCGGCGACCAGGGCAAACGCCTCGTCCCAGCCAATCGCTTGCCACTCGTTACCGACGCGCTGCATGGGCTGGCGCAGGCGATCGGGATCGTTCTGGATATCCTGCAACGCCACCGCCTTGGGGCAGATATGACCGCGACTGAAGCTGTCCAACGGGTCACCCTTGATCGAGGTGATCTGCAGGCCGGCGCTGTCGCTGGCGGTGGTTTCGATGGTCAAGCCGCAGATGGCTTCACACAGGTGGCACGCACGGTGAGTGAGAGTCTTGGTCATGGCCAGTCTCTGTTGTATTCGAGGCAACCAGGGCGCGGTTGCGGGAGTCAAACTATGGGCCGAGTCCGACCACTGCACCAGCGACGTTCGTCTTGTGAATCGACGGCCATCAGGCCTACCGATAGCGCCCTGCTACCTGGCGATCGGCAGGGCAAAAAACGACCGCCACGCCCGCCGGTGCGCTGCCCTCGATTGCCAAGGCGCGCGGGGGCAGTGTACAAAGGGCTTGCTGCTGTCAGGAAACAGGCTTCAAAAGCGCTACCGCGGTCTCCCCGTAGCCCCTCTGAAATCCCCTAAACACCGTAGCCTATTGGTAAGACGCGACATTTAATGTCAATATTGCGCCTTCCCCTATTTCGTCGCCCCGTGCGGCTTACGCCGCAGGTCTCGCCCGTTTTTTAAATTAAACAAGGCTTTGAGTATCTGCGGTCCGTTGCAAAAGGTAGTCAATGATGAGCGCAAGGCACTTTCTCTCCCTGATGGATTGCACGCCCGAAGAGCTGGTCAGCGTGATCCGTCGAGGCATTGAGCTCAAAGACCTGCGTAACCGCGGCGTACTGTTCGAGCCGTTGAAAAACCGCGTCCTGGGGATGATCTTCGAGAAGTCCTCGACCCGTACTCGCCTGTCGTTCGAAGCCGGCATGATCCAGCTCGGCGGCCAGGCCATCTTCCTCTCGCCGCGCGACACCCAACTGGGCCGTGGCGAGCCGATTGGCGACTGCGCCATCGTCATGTCGCGCATGCTCGACGCGGTGATGATCCGCACCTTTGCCCACAGCACCCTGACCGAATTCGCCGCCAACTCCCGCGTGCCAGTGATCAACGGCCTGTCCGATGACCTGCACCCATGCCAATTGCTGGCCGACATGCAAACCTTCCTTGAGCATCGTGGTTCGATCCAGGGCAAGACCGTGGCCTGGATCGGCGACGGCAACAACATGTGCAACAGCTATATAGAAGCGGCCATCCAGTTCGACTTCCAGTTGCGCATCGCCTGCCCCGAGGGCTACGAGCCGAACCCGCAATTCGTGGCAGCAGCCGGCGATCGCGTGACCATCGTCCGCGACCCCAAGGATGCCGTGCGTGGCGCCCACCTGGTGAGCACCGACGTCTGGACCTCCATGGGCCAGGAAGAAGAAACCGCCAAGCGCCTCAAACTGTTTGCGCCCTACCAGGTCAACCGTGCGCTGCTTGACCTGGCGGCCGAAGACGTTCTGTTCATGCACTGCCTGCCTGCCCACCGTGGCGAAGAAATCAGCCTTGACCTGCTCGACGACGGCCGCTCGGTGGCCTGGGACCAGGCAGAAAACCGCCTGCACGCGCAAAAGGCCTTGCTCGAATTCCTCGTTCCCCCGGCGTACCACCACGCATGAGTCATACATTACTGCTGAACCTGCGCAACCTGGCCTGCGGCTACCAGGACCAGCGCGTTGTACAGAACCTCAACCTGCACCTCAATGCCGGCGACATCGGCTGCCTGCTCGGCTCCTCCGGTTGTGGCAAGACCACCACCTTGCGGGCCATTGCCGGTTTTGAGCCGGTCCACGAAGGGGAAATCCAGCTGGCGGGTGAAACCATCTCCAGCGCCGGTTTCACCCTCGCCCCGGAGAAACGCCGGATCGGCATGGTGTTCCAGGACTACGCGCTGTTCCCGCACCTGAGCGTGGCTGACAACATCGCTTTCGGCATTCGCAAGCACCCGCAAAAAGACCGGGTCACCGCCGAGATGCTCGAACTGGTGAACCTGAAGAACCTCGGCAAGCGCTTCCCCCACGAGCTCTCGGGCGGCCAGCAGCAACGGGTGGCCCTGGCCCGCGCACTGGCGCCGGAGCCGCAACTGCTGCTGCTCGATGAACCCTTCTCCAACCTCGATGGCGAATTGCGCCGCAAGCTCAGCCACGAAGTCCGCGACATCCTCAAGAGCCGCGGCACCAGTGCGATTCTGGTGACCCACGACCAGGAAGAAGCCTTCGCGGTCAGCGATCAGGTCGGGGTGTTCAAGGAAGGTCGACTGGAGCAGTGGGACACGCCCTACAACCTGTACCACGAGCCGCTGACGCCCTTTGTCGCGAGCTTTATCGGCCAGGGTTACTTCATTCGTGGCCAGTTGCAGACCCCTGAATCGGTGCAGACCGAACTCGGCGAACTGCGTGGCAACCGCGCCTACACCTGGCCAACCGGTGGCGCCGTGGACGTGCTGCTGCGGCCCGACGATATCGTGTACGCCCCGGACAGCCCGATGAAAGCGCGGATCGTCGGCAAGACCTTCCTCGGAGCCTCGACCCTGTACCGCCTGCAATTGCCCACCGGCAGCCAGCTGGAATCGATCTTCCCCAGCCACGCCGACCACCTGGTGGGTGCCGATGTCGGCATTCGCGTGGCCGCCGAGCACCTGGTGCTGTTCCAGGCATCCGGTAGCACCGCGGCGCAGATACCGGCCGCCGAATCCGGAGTCCGTCGGTACAGCACCGCCAGTTGATCCCGCGCCTACACAGGCAGCGACGCCAGTCTCAGCCCAGCAGCAACGTCCCGCTGGCCACCAGCGTCGCGGCCCCGCCAATCTTCACCCGATCACCCTCCAGACGGCAGAACAACTCCCCGCCCCGCGCCGAACACTGGTAGGCCGTCAGACTGGTTTTATCCAGTTGCTGCGCCCAGTAAGGAATCAGCAGGCAATGGGTCGAGCCGGTCACAGGGTCTTCGTTGATGCCAATGGCCGGGGCAAAGTAGCGCGAAACAAAATCGTGCTGCGTGCCGCGTGCGGTGACAATCGCCCCCAGCCAAGGCAACTTCGCCAAGGCCGCCATGTCCGGCTGGCAATCGCGCACAGCCTGCTCTGACTCAAGCACCACGAACAACTCATTGGAGCCCAGCACTTCAACGGGCTGAACCCCCAGCGCTGCGGCAATCAGTGGATTGGCCGCCACCACATTCGGCGTGATCCTCGGGAAGTCCAGCCACAGCCGACCGCCTTCGCGGGTCACGCGCAATGGCCCGGATTGACTGATGAAGTCCAGCCTTTCCACCGGCTCTTCATACCGTTCGAACAACACATGGGCGCTGGCCAGGGTTGCGTGGCCGCACAACGGCACTTCAGTGGTCGGGGTGAACCAGCGAATATGCCAACCCAGGGCCTCCCGCACCACAAACGCGGTTTCGGCGAGGTTGTGCTCCGCGGCGATGCTCTGCATCAGCTCATCACTGAGCCAGGTATCAAGCCGGTAGACCATCGCCGGGTTGCCGCTGAACGGACGGTCGCTGAAGGCATCGACCTGATGAAACGCTAACTCCATGAGTGCTCTCCTTTTGCATAGGCGAGCGCGAGCATGCAGTAACGGGTGTCGGGTAACCAGTGACAGAGCCGGTGGATTTTCACCATACAGCGCGTGGCTCAAGCCCGGCCGATGTCAGCGAACCTGGCCTGGGTATGCTCGGCCAGCACCGCAGGGGCCAATTCGACTTCCAGGCCGCGTCGACCGGCACTGACATAAATAGTCGCAAAAGCTTGCGCGCTGCTGTCAATGAAGGTGCGCAGCCGTTTCTTCTGCCCCAACGGGCTGATCCCCCCCAGCAAATACCCGGTGGCCCTCTGCGCGGCAGCGGGGTCGGCCATCTCGACTTTCTTGACCCCGGCGGCATGGGCCAGCGCCTTCAAGTCCAGACTTCCGACGACCGGTACCACAGCCACCAGCAACTCGGCTTTCTCACTGGCCGCCAGCAAGGTCTTGAACACCTGGGCCGGCTCCAACCCGAGCTTTTCCGCGGCCTCCAGCCCGTATGAAGCGGCCTTCGGATCATGTTCATAACTGTGCACACGATGTTCTGCACGAACTTTTTTCAGCAGATCCAATGCGGGGGTCATGGCAACTCCAAGTCTGCAAAAGAACAAAAAAACTGCGCCGGATTCTAGGTCATCGCGTAACAAAAGGCTCTATGCCCAGCCTTCAACCCCATCGTGAGGGCGACCGACCAGCCCAATCACGACCTTTACCACAGTCCCGTCACGCGATCATTCATCCAGCGAATAGTTGAATTGTGACCGACAGTTCACTTTCGACCTTTGACATCAGCGTTTCTTGTCTATATTTTTTCGAATACGAATACGGTGTATAAATTCCTACGCAGCACCCCGCAGTAAGCCGAGACCCGGATGGGGATCCTGCCTCGGTGAAAATCGCGCTCGCTCCCTTTCGGAACAAGTGCCCAACAACAACAAAAAAACGAGGTTTTCATGACCACTGCTTTACAACAACCACCGCTCTCGAGCCAATGCATGGCCGAGTTCCTGGGGACTGCGCTACTGATCTTTTTTGGCACAGGCTGCGTCGCCGCCCTCAAAGTCGCGGGTGCCAGCTTTGGCCTGTGGGAAATCAGCATCATTTGGGGCGTCGGGGTGAGCATGGCGATCTATCTGACCGCCGGCGTTTCCGGTGCCCACCTGAACCCGGCCGTCAGCATCGCCCTGAGCATTTTCACCGACTTTGAAAAGCGCAAACTGCCCTTCTACATTCTGTCCCAAGTGGCAGGTGCCTTCTGTGGGGCGTTGTTGGTTTACACGCTTTACAGCAACCTGTTCTTCGATTTCGAACAAACCCAGCACATGGTTCGCGGCAGTCAGGCCAGCCTGGAGCTGGCGTCGGTGTTCTCCACCTTCCCCAACCCGGCCCTGTCCACCGGCCAGGCATTCCTGGTCGAGATGATCATCACCGCGATCCTGATGGGCGTGATCATGTCCCTGACCGACGACAACAACGGCCTGCCGAAGGGCCCGCTGGCACCGCTGCTGATCGGCCTGCTGATCGCCGTGATCGGCAGCTCGATGGGACCGCTGACCGGCTTCGCGATGAACCCGGCACGGGATTTCGGCCCTAAACTGATGACTTTCTTCGCTGGCTGGGGTGAAATTTCCTTCACTGGCGGCCGGGATATTCCCTATTTCCTGATTCCGATTTTTGCGCCGATTGTCGGTGCCTGCCTCGGTGCTGCGGCCTATCGCGGGTTGATTGCCCGTCACCTGCCCGGCGCCGTACCTGCTACAACAAAGGCAACACCGGCGCTGGATGGCAAAACCCGAATTTCCTGATAGCGGCGGCGCGAGATCCTGCCCACCCTTGATCACGCGCCCCGATCCACTCCCTTATTTCGTCCAAGGCAATCGACATGACCGACACACAGAATAAGAACTACATCATTGCCCTTGATCAGGGTACGACCAGCTCGCGCGCGATCATTTTCGACCGCGACGCCAACGTGGTCTGCACCGCTCAACGCGAATTCGCCCAGCATTACCCGCAAGCCGGCTGGGTCGAACACGACCCGATGGAAATCTTCGCCACCCAGAGCGCAGTGATGGTAGAGGCCCTGGCACAAGCCGGCCTGCATCACGACCAGGTGGCCGCCATCGGCATCACCAACCAACGCGAAACCACTGTGGTCTGGGACAAGACCAGCGGCCGACCAATCTACAACGCCATTGTCTGGCAGTGCCGCCGCAGTACCGAGATCTGCCAGCAACTCAAGCGCGATGGCCACGAGCAATACATCAGCGACACCACCGGCCTGGTCACCGACCCGTACTTCTCCGGCACCAAGCTCAAGTGGATCCTCGACAACGTCGAAGGCAGCCGGGAGCGTGCGCGTAATGGCGAATTGCTGTTCGGCACCGTCGACAGCTGGCTGATCTGGAAATTTACCGGCGGCAAGACCCACGTCACCGACTACACCAACGCCTCGCGCACCCTGCTCTTCAACATCCACACCCTGGAGTGGGACGCGAAGATGCTCGAACTGTTGGACATCCCCCGCGAGATGTTGCCGCAGGTGAAGTCCTCGTCGGAAATTTATGGCCACACCAAGAGCGGCATAGCCATCGGCGGTATCGCCGGCGACCAGCAAGCGGCCCTGTTCGGCCAGATGTGCGTGGAGCCTGGCCAGGCGAAAAACACCTACGGCACCGGCTGCTTCCTGCTGATGAACACCGGTAGCAAAGCGGTAAAATCCAACCACGGCATGCTCACCACCATCGCTTGCGGCCCGCGCGGCGAAGTGGCCTACGCCCTGGAAGGCGCAGTGTTCAATGGCGGTTCCACCGTGCAGTGGTTGCGCGACGAACTGAAAATCATCAACGACGCCCATGACACCGAGTACTTCGCCAACAAGGTCAAGGACAGCAACGGTGTGTACCTGGTGCCCGCCTTTACCGGCCTCGGCGCACCGTACTGGGACCCCTATGCCCGGGGCGCCCTGTTCGGCCTGACCCGCGGCGTACGCGTGGACCACATCATTCGCGCGGCCCTGGAGTCGATTGCCTACCAGACCCGCGACGTGCTCGACGCCATGCAACAGGACTCCGGCGAACGCCTCAAGGCCTTGCGTGTGGACGGCGGTGCGGTGGCGAACAACTTCCTGATGCAGTTCCAGGCCGACATCCTCGGCACCCAGGTCGAGCGCCCGCAAATGCGCGAGACCACGGCCCTGGGCGCGGCATACCTGGCGGGCCTGGCCTGCGGCTTCTGGGGCAGCCTGGACGAGCTGCGCGGCAAGGCGGTGATCGAACGCGAGTTCGACCCGCAACTGGAAGAAAGCGCCAAGGAAAAACTCTACGCCGGCTGGAAAAAAGCCGTCAGCCGCACCCGTGACTGGGAGCCGCACGAAGGCGAGGAGTAAGCCCAGGGCCGGACGGTGTTCGGCATGTAACTGGTCGGGAGGGGATTCCTGCGGCATCATGGGCAAATTTTGCACGGCAGCCCAAAGGACGCCCCATGAATCTGCCTCCCCGTCAGCAGCAAATCCTCGAACTGGTCCGCGAACGCGGCTACGTCAGCATCGAGGAAATGGCCCAGTTGTTCGTTGTTACGCCGCAGACCATTCGCCGCGATATCAATCAACTGGCCGAAGACAACCTGTTGCGCCGCTACCACGGCGGCGCAGCCTATGACTCCAGCGTGGAAAACACCGCGTACGCCATGCGGGCCGACCAGATGCGTGACGAGAAACAACGCATCGGCGAAGCCATCGCCCGGCAAATTCCTGACCACGCCTCGCTGTTCATCAATATTGGCACCACCACCGAGTCCATCGCTCGGGCGCTGCTCAATCACAACCACCTGAAAATCATCACCAACAACCTGCACGTGGCCTCCATGCTCAGTGCCAAGGATGATTTCGACGTGCTGCTCACCGGCGGCAATGTGCGCCGCGACGGCGGGGTTGTCGGCCAGGCGAGCGTCGACTTCATCAACCAGTTCAAGGTCGACTATGCCCTGGTGGGCATCAGTGGCATCGACGACGACGGCAGCCTGCTGGACTTCGATTACCAGGAAGTGCGGGTATCCCAGGCGATTATCGCCAATGCCCGGCAAGTGATCCTGGCGGCTGACTCCAGCAAGTTCGGGCGCAACGCCATGATTCGCCTCGGGCCGATCACCCTGATCGATTGCCTGGTGACCGACCAGCAGCCTGTGCCCGCCCTCGCACAGCTGTTGAGCCAGAACAAGATTCGCCTGGAAGTCGTTTAAGGCTTTCTGCCTTAAAAGAAGATCAAAAGATCGCAGCCTTCGGCAGCTCCTACGGGGCTGCCGCTCTTAAATGTTCGAAAATTTTCCTTTAAGCCTCCTTCGATGAGTTTTTTCAATCGAAACGGACTGGCTGCGGGCGACTTTATGGGCTACCATTTTCGCAAATGAACATTAATGTTCGTATTCCAATACATAAAGCCCAAAATGCCCGAGGCCTGCCGATGCCCACTTCCACCTTGTCGACACCCCCACTTGCCGAGATCTATGACATCGCCGTGATTGGCGGCGGGATCAATGGCGTCGGGATTGCGGCGGATGCTGCCGGCCGCGGGCTTTCGGTGTTCCTTTGCGAAAAGGACGACCTGGCCAGCCACACCTCGTCCGCCAGCAGCAAGCTGATCCACGGCGGCCTGCGTTACCTGGAACATTACGAATTCCGCCTGGTACGCGAAGCCCTGGCTGAACGCGAAGTGCTGCTGGCCAAGGCCCCGCACATCGTCAAGCAGATGCGCTTTGTCCTGCCCCACCGCCCGCACCTGCGCCCGGCCTGGATGATTCGCGCCGGCCTGTTCCTCTACGACAACCTGGGCAAACGGGAAAAGCTCGCCGGCTCCAGAAGCCTGAAGTTCGGTGCAGACAGCGCCTTGAAAAGCGAGATCAGCAAGGGCTTCGAGTACTCCGACTGCTGGGTCGACGATGCTCGCCTGGTGGTACTCAATGCCATGGCGGCCCGTGAAAAAGGCGCCCATGTGCACACCCAGACCCGTTGTGTCAGCGCCCGACGCAGCAAGGGACTGTGGCACCTGCACCTGGAGCGTGCCGATGGCAGCCTGTTCTCGATCCGCGCCAAGGCACTGGTGAACGCCGCCGGCCCCTGGGTCGCCAAGTTCATTCGCGATGACCTGAAGATGGAATCGCCCTACGGTATTCGCCTGATCCAGGGCAGCCACCTGATCGTGCCCAAGCTGTACGAAGGCGAGCACGCGCACATCCTGCAAAACGAAGATCAGCGCATCGTATTCACCATACCGTACCTCAATCACTTCACCCTGATTGGCACCACCGACCGCGAGTACACCGGTGACCCGGCCAAAGTGGCGATCACCGAGGGCGAAACCGATTACCTGATCCAGGTGGTCAATGCCCACTTCAAGAAACAGATCAGCCGCGACGACATCCTGCACACCTACTCCGGTGTTCGCCCGCTGTGCAACGACGAATCCGACAACCCGTCGGCCGTGACCCGCGACTACACCCTGGCCCTGTCCGGCAGCGGTGAAGAAGCGCCCCTGCTGTCGGTGTTCGGCGGCAAACTGACCACCTACCGCAAGCTGGCCGAGTCGGCCATGGCCCAGTTGGCGCCCTACTTCAAGCAGATGAAACCGAGCTGGACCGCCCAGGCGACCCTGCCCGGCGGCGAAGACATGAGCACCCCGCAAGCCCTGAGCGCCTTGATTCGCGACAAATTCGACTGGGTCCCCATGGAAATCGCCCGCCGCTGGGCCACCACCTACGGCAGCCGCACCTGGCGCATGCTCGAAGGCGTACAGGGCTTGAACGACATGGGCGAGCACCTGGGTGGCGGGCTCTACAACCGTGAAGTCGATTACCTGTGCCAGGAAGAATGGGCGACCACCGCCCACGACATCCTCTGGCGGCGCACCAAGCTGGGCCTGTTCACCACGGCCGACGAGCAGGCGAACGTGCAGCGCTATTTGCACACGCTCGAAGTCAACCGCAGCAAGATCGAAGCGGCCTGATCGGCACTCGATGCATAAAAAGCCCCTGGTCCTCGCGGCCCAGGGGCTTTTACATTCCGAACCCGTAGGCGCTGGCCCAGATAGCATTCGGTTTTCCGAACATGACCTGGCGGTCAATTCGGTTACCCGGACCAGGTGCAGGGATTAGTTTCGCCATAAATATTTAATAGCCTTATAAATCAATATTTTAGGCATTTAACCCTGGCCTGGCACGACTCATGCTCTACACTCTTGGACGAACGTCTGAGGTGCCAACACTTCAGGAGCCCGCCAGGCGTTCCGCAGTACCAGAGAGCCGAAGAACTGGCTCCATAAAAAAAACAATGTCGAGGAAAATTTGATGCGTATCGTTCCCCATATCCTGGGCGCAGCCATCGCTGCCGCTCTGATCAGCACGCCAGTTTTCGCCGCCGAACTCACCGGCACCCTGAAGAAGATCAAAGAGTCCGGCACCATCACCCTGGGCCATCGCGACGCTTCCATTCCGTTTTCCTACATTGCAGACGCTTCCGGCAAACCCGTCGGCTACTCCCACGACATCCAGATGCAAGTCGTCGAAGCCCTGAAAAAAGACCTGGACCTGCCGAACCTGCAAGTCAAATACAACCTGGTCACCTCGCAAACCCGTATTCCGCTGGTACAGAACGGCACCGTTGACCTCGAGTGCGGTTCCACCACCAACAACGTCGAGCGTCAGCAACAGGTTGACTTCTCGGTAGGCATCTTCGAAATCGGTACTCGCCTGCTGTCCAAGAAGGACTCCAAGTACAAGGATTTCGACGACCTTAAAGGCAAGAACGTCGTGACCACCGCTGGCACCACGTCCGAGCGCATCCTCAAGTCGATGAACGCCGACAAGCAAATGGGCATGAACGTGATCTCCGCCAAGGACCACGGCGAATCCTTCCAGATGCTGGAATCGGGCCGCGCCGTTGCCTTCATGATGGACGACGCCCTGCTGGCCGGTGAAGCGGCCAAGGCCAAGAAAGCTACCGACTGGGAAGTGACTGGCACGCCACAGTCCTATGAAATCTATGGCTGCATGGTGCGTAAAGGCGACGAGCCGTTCAAGAAAGCGGTCGATGATGCCATCAAGGCCACCTACGCTTCGGGCCAGATCAACAAGATCTATGAGAAGTGGTTCATGGCACCGATCCCGCCTAAAGGCCTGAACCTGAACTTCCCGATGAGCGACGAGCTCAAGGCCCTGATCGCCAATCCGACCGACAAAGCGGCTGACGACAAGAAATCCTGATTTCTGACTAGTCTTACCTCCTGAGAGGGCCACTGCCCTTTCCGGAGGTTGTCACTACCTGCTGGCATTTTTGGAAACACTCGAACCGGTGGTTGTCGAGCCGACCGCGTGTGCCCGACCGTCAACGTCGGGTGGGAACGGAGTTCCCCCAGGCAGGTGCTTGAACATCGATTGAATCCGAGGGGAGACCCTAATGAATTACAACTGGGATTGGGGCGTGTTCTTCAAGTCCACCGGCGTGGGCAGCGAGACCTATCTCGACTGGTTCATTTCCGGGCTGGGCTGGACCATCGCTATCGCTATCGTGGCCTGGATCATTGCATTGCTGCTGGGCTCGGTACTGGGCGTGATGCGCACCGTGCCGAACCGCATCGTGTCAGGCATTGCGACCTGCTACGTGGAACTGTTCCGTAACGTACCGCTGCTGGTTCAGCTGTTCATCTGGTACTTCCTGGTGCCCGACCTGCTGCCACAAGACCTGCAGGACTGGTACAAGCAGGACCTCAACCCGACCACTTCGGCCTACCTGAGCGTAGTCGTGTGCCTGGGCCTGTTCACCGCCGCACGGGTCTGCGAACAAGTGCGCACCGGTATCCAGGCGCTGCCCCGCGGCCAGGAATCGGCCGCTCGCGCCATGGGCTTCAAGCTGCCGCAGATCTACTGGAATGTGCTGCTGCCCCAGGCCTATCGCATCATCATTCCGCCGCTCACCTCGGAATTTCTCAACGTCTTCAAGAACTCGTCCGTGGCCTCGCTGATCGGCCTGATGGAACTGCTCGCGCAGACCAAGCAGACCGCTGAGTTCTCCGCCAACCTGTTCGAAGCCTTCACCCTGGCGACCCTGATCTACTTCACCCTGAACATGAGCCTGATGTTGCTGATGCGCGTGGTCGAGAAGAAAGTCGCAGTGCCCGGCCTGATCTCCGTGGGGGGTAAATAATGGAATTCGATTTCAGTGGCATCATCCCGGCCATTCCCGGCTTGTGGAATGGCATGGTGATGACCCTCAAACTGATGGCGCTCGGCGTCGTCGGCGGCCTGATCCTCGGCACCGTCCTGGCATTGATGCGGTTGTCCCACAATAAATTGCTGTCGAACTTCGCCGGCGCCTACGTCAACTACTTCCGCTCGATCCCGCTGCTGCTGGTGATCACCTGGTTCTACCTGGCGGTGCCGTTCGTGCTGCGCTGGATCACCGGCGAAGACACCCCGATCGGCGCGTTCACCTCCTGCATCGTGGCCTTCATGATGTTCGAGGCGGCGTACTTCTGTGAAATCGTACGGGCCGGTGTGCAGTCGATTCCCAAGGGCCAGATGGGTGCCGCCAAGGCCCTGGGCATGACCTATGGCCAGATGATGCGCCTGATCATCCTGCCCCAGGCTTTTCGCAAGATGACCCCGCTGCTGCTGCAGCAGAGCATCATCCTGTTCCAGGACACCTCGCTGGTCTACACCGTCGGCCTGGTGGACTTCCTCAACGCTTCGCGGGCCAGTGGCGACATCATTGGCCGTTCCAATGAGTTCCTGGTATTCGCCGGTCTCGTGTACTTCATCATCAGCTTTGCCGCCTCGCAGCTGGTCAAGCGTCTGCAAAAAAGGTTCGCCGTATGATCTCTATCAAGAATATCAACAAGTGGTATGGGGACTTCCAGGTGCTGACTGATTGCAGCACCGACGTCAAGAAAGGTGAGGTGATCGTGGTGTGCGGGCCGTCCGGCTCCGGCAAGTCGACCCTGATCAAGTGCGTCAATGCCCTGGAACCGTTCCAGAAAGGCGACATCGTGGTCGACGGCACTTCAATTGCCGACCCCAAGACCAACTTGCCGAAACTGCGCTCGCGCGTTGGCATGGTGTTCCAGCACTTCGAACTGTTCCCGCACCTGACCATCACCGAAAACCTGACCATCGCGCAGATCAAGGTGTTGGGCCGCAGCAAGGAAGAAGCCACCAAGAAAGGCCTGCAACTGCTCGAGCGTGTCGGCCTCTCGGCCCACGCCCACAAGCACCCGGGCCAGCTCTCCGGTGGCCAGCAGCAGCGTGTGGCGATCGCCCGCGCACTGGCCATGGACCCGATCGTCATGCTGTTCGACGAACCGACCTCGGCGCTGGACCCGGAAATGGTCAACGAAGTGCTGGACGTCATGGTGCAACTGGCCCACGAAGGCATGACCATGATGTGCGTGACCCACGAAATGGGCTTCGCCCGCAAAGTGGCGGACCGGGTGATCTTCATGGACGCCGGCAAGATCATCGAAGACTGTCCTAAAGAAGAGTTCTTCGGTGACATCGGCGCTCGCGCCGAACGGACCCAGCACTTCCTGAACAAGATCCTGCAACACTAAACGTTCGAAGCCGCACCAATCCCCTGTGGGAGCGAGCTTGCTTGCGATAACGGACTGGCATTCAACATCAATGTTGACTGTGATGAAGTCATCGCGAGCAAGCTCGCTCCCACAGGGGCCGACGGTGGCTTGCAGATTTGTGTTGTGGTTGACCCAAGGCATCTGTGATGAAATGCGACCCCACTCTTTATCGCGCCGCACCGCCATCACTCGCCGTGAAACCTCGTCTGATCCGCCACCTGTTCCTGCCGCCGCTGATTATCCTGCTGATGCTCGCCTTGGGCTTGCTCGGCTTCTGGACCAGTGAGCACTACGGTATTCGCAGCCTTGGTGAAAACGGTCAACGCCAGCTGGAACTGCACGCCCGTGCCGTGGAAAGCGAAATCAGCAAATACACCTACCTGCCCAGCCTGCTGGAACTCGAATCGAGTGTTTCAAAGCTGCTGGCCGACCCAACGCCGGAACACCGGCAGACGGTCAATAATTACCTTGAAGGCCTGAACCGGCGCAGCCGCAGTCGGGCCATCTACGTGATGGACACCACCGGCCGGGTCATGGCCACCAGCAACTGGCGCGACGTCGACAGCTACTTGGGCGAGGACCTGTCCTTTCGTGCCTATTTCCAGAACGCGGTGCGCGGCCAGCCCGGTCGCTTCTACGGGATCGGCAGCACCAGCGGCGAACCTGGCTACTACCTGGCCCACGGCCTCGAAGAACAAGGCAAGATCATCGGCGTCGCAGTGGTCAAGGTGCGCCTGGAAGCCCTGGAAGAACGCTGGCAGCGCGCCCGCCTGGAAGCCTTCGTCAGCGATGAGAACGGCATCATCATTCTCTCCAGCGACCCGGCGCGTCGGCTCAAGGCCGTGCGTCCGCTGAGCGACGACACCAAGGAGCGCCTGGCCCGCAGCCTGCAATATTACTGGTTCCCGCTCAACGAACTGGAACCCCTGGCCCGTGAACGCCTGGCCGAAGGCGTGGAGAAACTGACCTTCCCCGCCAACGCCGAAGTGGTCTCCGACGACGAGGCCATCAGTTACCTGTCGCAGACCCGCCCCCTGAGCGACACCCCGTGGAATTTCACCCTGCTGACGCCACTCCAGGACCTGCGGCGCGAGGCCGTCAACCAGGGCATCCTGGTGGCGGTGGCCTTCGCCCTGGTGGCGTTCCTGCTGATCGCCTGGAACGAGCGGCGCAAGGTGATCGCCACCCGCCTCGCGGCCCGTGAAGCCCTGCAGGAAGCCAACAATCAACTGGAGCGACGGATTACCGAACGCACCACTGACCTGCGGGCCAGCAACGAACGCCTCAAGAGCCAGATCCGTGAACGGCGCCTGGCCGAGGAAACCCTGCGCCGCGCCCAGGATGAGCTGGTACAGGCCGGAAAACTGGCCGCCATCGGCCAGATGTCCACCAGCATTGCCCATGAGCTGAACCAGCCCCTGGCGGCGTTGCGCACCCTGTCCGGCAACACCGTGCGGTTTCTCGAGCGTGGCCAACTGGACACCGCCAGCGCCAACCTGAAAACCATCAATGAGCTGATCGATCGCATGGGCCGCATCACGGCCAGCCTGCGCTCCTTCGCCCGGCGCGGCGACGACAAGGGCCAGGCCAGCCTGGGCAAAGCGGTGGATGCCGCCCTGCAACTGCTGGGCGCGCGCCTGGAACACAGCGGCCTGCAGATGCACCGCGCCTTCACTGACGAGCAAGTGTCGATCGACCAGACGCGCCTGGAGCAGATCCTGGTCAACCTGATCGGCAACGCCCTGGATGCCATGCAGGCGCAAGCAGCGCCCCAACTGTGGCTCGAGGGTCAGGTGGTCGACGGCAAGTACCGGCTGCACGTACGCGACAACGGCCACGGCATTGACGCCGAGGCCCGCAAACATTTGTTCGAACCCTTCTTTACCACCAAGCCTGGCGAACAGGGCCTGGGCCTCGGCCTGACCCTGTCGGCAAGCCTGGCCGCCGCCACTGGCGGCAGCCTGGGCGTCGAACACCCGGCTTGCGGTGGTACCGCCTTTATCCTCAGTTTACCCTTGGTAAGCCCCCTGCCCGTCGAGCCGATATGAACAACGATCTTAGTGTGCTGATCGTCGAAGACGATCCCCATGTCCTGCTCGGTTGCCAGCAGGCCCTGGCCCTGGAAGACATCCCCTGCACCGGCGTTGGCAGTGCTGAAGAAGCCCTGGCGCAGGTGGGCGACAACTTTGCCGGAATCGTCATCAGCGACATCCGCCTGCCGGGCATCGATGGCCTGGAACTGCTGGGCCGGCTCAAGGCTCGCGATCGCAGCTTGCCGGTGGTCCTGATCACCGGGCACGGCGACATTTCGATGGCCGTCGACGCCATGCAAAAAGGCGCCTACGACTTCATGGAGAAACCCTTCTCCCCCGAGCGCCTGGTGGACGTTGCCCGACGTGCCCTGGAGCAACGCAGCCTGGCCCGCGAAGTCAGCTCCCTGCGCCGGCAACTGGCCGAACGCGACTCCCTGGAAGGCCGGATCATCGGGCGCTCGCCCGCCATGCAGCACCTGCGCGAACTGATCGCCAACGTCGCCGACACCTCGGCCAACGTGCTGATCGAAGGCGAGACCGGCACCGGCAAGGAACTGGTTGCCCGTTGCCTGCACGACTTCAGTCGCCGCCAGGCACAGCCCTTTGTCGCGCTGAACTGCGGTGGCCTGCCGGAAAACCTGTTTGAGAGCGAAATCTTCGGGCATGAGGCGAACGCCTTTACCGGTGCCGGCAAACGGCGGATCGGCAAGATTGAACATGCCAACGGCGGCACCCTGTTCCTCGACGAAGTGGAAAGCATGCCGCAGCCCCTGCAGATCAAACTGCTGCGGGTATTGCAGGAACGCACCCTGGAGCGCCTGGGGTCGAACCAGAGCGTGGCGGTCGACTGCCGGGTGATTGCCGCCACCAAGTCCGACCTCGACGAACTGGGCCGCGCCGGCCAGTTCCGCAGCGACCTGTATTACCGCCTCAACGTGGTGACCCTGGAACTGCCGCCCCTGCGCGAACGCCGCGAGGACATCCTGCAACTGTTCGAACACTTCCTCCAGCAATCCTCACTGCGCTTTGACCGCGCCGTCCCGGACCTGGACAACCAGACCCTGTCGCACCTGATGAGCCACGACTGGCCGGGTAACGTGCGCGAACTGCGCAACGTCGCCGAACGCTTTGCCCTCGGCCTGCCCGCATTCAAGAAGTCCGGCGCCAGTGGCGCAGCCCAGGGCCTGGGGTTTTCCGAGGCGGTGGAAGCCTTCGAGCGCAACCTGCTGAACGATGCCTTGCAACGCAGCGGTGGCAACCTGACCCAGGCCAGCCTGGAATTGGGCATGGCCAAAACCACGCTGTTCGACAAGGTCAAGAAGTACGGACTCAGCCACTAACCCAGCGAGAGCAGTCGTGGATCTATTGTTGAAAGCGGCCCTGGGCGCGGCGGTGGTGGTGATACTCGCCGCCCTGGCCAAGACCAAAAACTATTACATCGCCGGCCTGGTGCCGCTGTTTCCGACCTTCGCCCTGATCGCCCACTACATCGTCGGCAAAGGCCGCTCGCTGGACGACCTGAAGACCACCATTGTGTTTGGCATGTGGTCGATCATTCCGTACTTCGTCTACCTGGCGACCCTGTACCTGATGGTCGACCGGCTGCGCCTGGAAGCCTCACTGGCCGTGGCCGCCGTGGCCTGGCTGATGGCCGCCACCGTGCTGGTCAGCGTCTGGGTACGTCTGCACGCCTGAGTCGGCGCAAAGCTCAAAGCAGGTTCATCCCCTGCACGGGCTCGATCTGCGCCCAATGCGAGGTGTCTTCGCGGTGCTGCTGCAGGTAGGGCAATACCGCCGCCAGCAACGGGACCTTGAAGGCCTCCTGAAATCGATGGGCCAGCCCAGGAATCAGTTTCAGCTGACTGCCCTGGATGTGCGCCGCCAGGTGAATGCCATGCATCACCGGCAGCAAGGGATCGGCCGTGCCATGCACCACCAGGGTCGGCACCCGCAATTGATTGAGCAACGCCACCCGGCTGGGCTCGGCGAGGATCGCCATGATCTGGCGCTTGACCCCTTCGGGATTGAACGCCCGGTCATAGGACTGCGCCGCCTGCTGCAGCAGCGCCTGGCGATCATCGGTGACCTGCGGACTGCCCAGGGCGGCCAGCAGGTCAGCCTGTTGCTCCAGGGCCACCTCTCGGTTCGGCGCACTGCGCCGAGCCAGCAATTGCACCAGCGCCGCGTTGGGCGCCGGCAGCCCTGCGGCGCCGGAACTGCTCATGATCAGCGTCAGGCTCTCGACCCGCTGCGGCGCCATGGCCGCCATGTGCTGGGCGATCATCCCGCCCATGCTCGCCCCCAGCACATGGAATTGCTCCACGTGCAGGGCGTCCATCAGGCCCAGGCCATCGTCCGCCATGTCGCTCAGGGTATAGGGCGCCGACACCGGCAGGCCGAGTTTGTAGCGCAAGGCCTCGAAGGTCAGGTTGGCGCTGGCGGGAGCCCGGCGCCAGGTCGACAGGCCGACGTCGCGGTTGTCGTAGCGAATCACCCGAAAGCCTTGCTCACAGAGGGCTACCACCACTTCGTCCGGCCAGTGGATCAATTGCCCGCCCAGGCCCATCACCAGCAGCAGCGCCGGATCGGAAGCACGACCGATGCTCTGATAGGCCAGGCTCACGTGCGCCAGGTCGGCGCGTTGGGTGGCGACATTGACATCGCAGCGCGGCGCCGCCCAGGACGCCGGGCCAAAACACAGCGCGGCCAGGAAGATGGCCGCGGATAAACACAAGACACGCATGAAAAACACCAAAACGCAGAACCCCAGTAGAGCGCGAGTCTGATGAACTTTGTTGAAGCGCGCTGCCACAGTTGCGTGACAGTTTGATGAATCTCGCCGAGCGGTCGGCGCAGTAACTATGCAACACCCGTGGCGAAGGCAACTCACCTCCAATGGTGGCGATATTGATGAAAAACCCTTCAACGCCACAGAGCCAAGCCACCATGTCCGACACACTGATTGACGAAACCCCTGCCACCGTTTCATTCCTGCCGACGTCGCAGGTCTTAACTGCGCCCCTGGATGAAAACCTGTTCCTGACGGCTGCGTCACGTTGGCGCGACAGCCGCGAACACCTGCTCAGCCTCATGCGTGCCACGCCAACCGTGCGCGATGCCATCAAACAACGGCTCCAACGCCAATGGAACCTGGACGGCGAGCAGGCCGGCCTGCTGTTTCCCGCCACAGCCGAGCGTTCGTCTCGCCGGTCCAGTCTGAGCGAAGCCTGTGCCTTCATGCTGCAGCATCCGCAACTGGACACCTCACGCCTGCCCAGCAGCCAACTGACCGGCCTCAACCGCGAACACCCACTCTTTGCCAAACCCAGCGCGCACCTGCTGGAGCCATTCAAGACACTGGATCTCAAGGCAGAACTCACGACCCACTGGAACGCCTACTGGAATGCTCGTGCGCCCGGCTCTGCATTGTCGCGGCGCGCCCTGGCAACCCACCTGTATCGCTCGCACTTTGAGGCTGCGGGCCAGTTGGCGTTTGCTCAAGGCGCCCTGAGCACTGAGCAGTTGGCTGTGTTCCTGACAGTCCTCAATCTGCCGGACGCAGAGCTCAAGATCGCCGGCCAGCGCATTTACACCGAGCAACTGAGCCTCACCCGCAGCGACAACAACGTCATCAAGCTACCCGCTGCCTTTGTGATCAGCCTCGACACCCAGCAACCGCTCAGTCAAATCCTGTATTTGCCGGAGCACCAGCCAGCAGTGAAGCGCTTCAGCCAGCGCACCGAAATGGAAGACTGGCTGCTCGAACATCAGCAGCACCTGTTCCAAGTAGCCGAAAGCGCTGCCGGCAGCCGCATTACCTACCACCCGCAAGAAACAGCACTGAACACGGGTCTCACCCAATGGCTGGCGCAACGGCTCAACCTCCAGATTGCCAGCGCCCTCAAAGGCCGCGACCAGGACATGGCCGAGTACGCGGCCCATGCCCTGGACGAGGTCGAGCAACTGGAGCAAAAACATCGTGCAGATCCGCTGTTCGCCGAGCCGCCAGCGCTGGCGACGACGATCACTGCCGAAGGGGACATCGCCCAGGACATCCCCCCGTTTGGCCTGCTCACCCCTGATATTCCCTTGAGCAGGCGCAGGCACTCGCTGGCCCAACAGTGCGCGGCCATTGAGCAACGCTTCCAGCACAACCCCGATGACCCGCAACGGCTCAAGCTCAAACAGGCACTCGACACCCTGAGCGCGGCGCAGCAGGCCAGCCAGGATGCCGCCTCTGCATTACTGGACAGCCGTGATGCGCAGAAAATGCTCGAACTGCGCCGGGAGGCCAATGCGCACTACACCGCCCTTTACCAGGCGCGCCTGCGCGGTCTGGGCGCCGAGGCCGACATCCAATTGATCCTGGAGCAGATCAGCCCCCAGGAACACGCCCTGATCCAAAAGACAGTGGATGACCCGGATCGGCTGGATCGCCATCCTGAGGTCACGGTTGCCCGCTTGACGTTATCGAGCCTCGATCCGGCAGACCCGGACAGTACCCCGCACACCCAGGAACTGGAGGAGGTATTGCTGATCACTCACCCCGCTGCCGAGGACGGCCTTTCACCCCCTGGCCAGTTGCTGTATTGGCCCGGGCACTTTGGCGGCTTGCAACGCTTCGCCTCCAGGCAAGCACTGGAGCAGGAACTGTTCAAGATCTGCGCTGACGACACCCAGCAGGCCTTGCACGTGAGCGCACTCAATCGTACCCCCTTCAAGTACGCGCTCGACAATCAGCTCCACGCCTGTGAGCAGCAGGTCATTCAACTGATCAAAGACAACCCCCTGCCCTCCCACGCAGCACAACGCACACTCGCGTTGGAGAAACTGCGCGAGCAGACGCTTGCCACCTTGACCGTGCCGGTATCGGCGGCGCGGGACCAGGCTTACACCCGATACCTCGAACAATCTCGCAGCGATACCCTGGCGCAAGCGCTGCCGCAGTGGCTCAAGACACTGGCTGACGAGCAACGCACGCAACTCAAGCGTCTGATCAAGGCCTACATCGCGGCAATGAAGCGTGCCCATGAAATACTCGAGCGTGACCTGATACCGCGCGATGACTTCAGCCAGAAACAGCTCGAGGCGCGCCTACGCAAGGACTTCTCCCTCAAGCAGGATTTTGAGGTGACGCTCGATCTGCCCGACTCGACCACCTGGCAGAAGCGCATCATGCAAGGTGCCGCGCCCGGCGCCCCCCAGGAGAATGTCCTGGTCGCCAGCCAGGGTCGCAAGCCGCTGTCGCTCGTCGAGTTGGCGCAGCGCAACATTGATCAGCCCCTGTGGTGGCGCCTGTCGCTCATGCGCAGCGTGATCAGCGCCGATGACGAAACCGACCGCAAGGCACTCGACACAGGCATCCAGCCACACTACCTGCGCAAACTCGTGACCGAGCTCGACCTGGCCGCGAAATACGAACAACTGATCCGCGATACATTCACTGGCTTACCAAACGCCTCGACCTTCAGCAAAGAACATCGCCGTGAATGCCTGATCGAACCCTGGCGCCTGATGCTCAAACTGCAGGGGGAGTTTGCGCTGGCGCAACGACACATCGACGCCAGCGGCCAGCAAGTGCTTGAGATCGCCATCGACGCCGCGACCCCGCAAGCCTTTGCCCCCAGCGGCAAGCGTATCGCGCTGATACCGGCCCACTTGACCGTGGGCGGTACGGACACCCCCGCTGAAGGCGCCAGCACCTTGTCCGGCGTCACCTTCATAGAAGAGCAGATCAGCGGCCTGACCCTCCTCTACTTGCCCGACAGCCCTGACGGCGTGTACCTGCGTCAATACCCGAGCCTGGAACAGGCCCGTCGCAGCCTGTTCGATTTATCTGTGCAGGCGTCCATGGTCGACTATCTGGCGGGGCGCGCCCTGACGGGCAACTTCGCCCACCATGTCAGCCGCATCCAGCAGGCACAGCTGAAAAACTTCGATACGCTGATTGGCACGGGCCTCGCCTGGCCGGCCACCACGTCAATGGCCGCCCACTTGCTCAATGTCCATATGGGACGGTTGATCGCGGTCCATCGAGCGACTTCACGCAGCAACGATGCCTTGTACCTGGAGCTCAGCGCCCTGAAGTCAGGGGCGATGTTCAATTACCTGAAAATGGCCGTGGGGATGGTGCCTTTCGTCGGCAGCGCCTTGGCGCTGTACGATGCCTGGGACGCCGCCAACCTGGCGGTCGCGGCGTTCTTGCGCGGCGATGTCGGCCAAGGCCTGGCCGAGGTGGAGTCGGTGCTGCTATCACTGATTGATGCCGCCCTGGATGTCCTTCCCGCCGCGTCTGTCGGCTCCAGCGCAAAAAACGGGGCTCGCGCGTTGACGCGAAATCGTCAACTCAAAGCCTTGATCAAAGGCCCCGCAGCGTTGCATGCACCTTCACCGCGTCCGGCCCGCCAGGCGGTCAAACGGTTCGTCGGCTACGAGTACGAACACCCCATCAGCCTGGCCGACCTGCAACCGGGAATCGAAGGGATTTACCGCAACGTCTACCGCCACGCGGACGGTGATTTCATCGTCCGCCAGGGGCGCATCTACCAGATCGAGTGGAGCAAGGACTCACGAAACTGGCGCCTGAGCGGGACTCGAAGCAAAACCTACAAGCAACCCATCGGGCTCAATGAAGCAGGCCACTGGGATACTTACTACCATGCCCACGGCGTGACGTTCGAAGGTGGCGGGCTCGGCGGTGGTGCCGTGCTGGGGCGCCTGGCCGACGGGCTCGATCCGATCTGGCCGGGGGCGATTCGCGAACGCTTGCCGCGCTGGTGGACCGACCGGATTTTTCGTCGCCAACACGCGTTGTCCACAGCCGCTGATGATCTGGCCCCGCAACTGGATGCCCAGGTCACCCGGACCAACGCCGCCCTGCAACGCTACAACACCAGCGCCGCAGACGAGCGCCCGGCCCTCAGGCAGGCCGCCGAAGCCACCTGCAACGTCGACATTGAAATGGCCGCCAGGCATTACCAGACGCTGGCTGAGCTGTTACCCCTAACCCACGGCAACAAGCGCCGCGCACTCATGGAGATGCAGAGTAACGACGCCCTGATCCTGGCGGATCGACTCCAGCAGCGCCTGTACTTTTCCAATCACAGAGCCGTTAACCTGCTGGACCGCTCTGACGATCTCATCCGCCACATGGACGCATTGGCGGCCGATGCTTTTACCGAACGCCTGCGCGCCCTGGAGAGCATCAGAAGGGTACGCCTGGAGTTCGTTCGCGAGCTGGACGAGATCGACGCCCACCTGCTGGACTTCAATCACTGGCTTGAGCGCGTGACGATCAGCTCGCAGAAAAGTCAGTTGACCAGAACCGCCACGATGCTCACGGAGCGCTTGAGTACCACCAACCGGCTCTACCTCAGAACAGGTCATCTGCTGGAAGTGATCAAACGCTTCGACACCGCGAGCGATGTTTCATGGGCCTATCTGCAGATCCAGGCACACCCTCTGCGCAGCAAGGTCGATCGCGCCCTGTTCACCCAGTTCAGCCTGCCGGAAGCCAGCGCCACCAAGGCGCAGCGCAATCAGATACTGCAGGACTGCCTCGATACCTATACCCAGTTCCGACGTGAAATGAAGGTCTGGATCGCCAGCTATCCACAACACTTTCACCTGGAGTCCGTGCCGCCGCTGATGGAGGGCCTGGAAAAAATGTCCGAGCGTGCCCGCAAAGCCATCGCCCAACCGACATCCGCCGCCATCCCGGGAAAGAGCAGGAAAAAGGTCTTCACCACCGAAGACAATCAACTACTGATCGGCACTGAGCACTGGGAGCCGACCACCCAGACGCGGCAATACATCCTCACCGGCAAGGGAGGCTACCTAGAAGTCTGGGAACAAGGCAGCCATGACCGGTTTCGCCTGCTCAACCCGCCGCCCCAAACGCCCCGCATCAATCAACGCAATCTTGATGCCTTGGTGATCGATGCCCGTCAGCGACTGGAGTCGCAAGCGACCTACCAGGCCAAGGTCCACGCCTATGCAGCGCAAGACATGCTGCCGGTTGATCTGGAGCACATGATGGTCTGCGAAGCCAACGAGTTGATCCTGCGTGCGCGGCATATCGAGGACGTTGCACCGGCTAACTCGATCATCGGGCGCCTGCGGGACAAGGCGGCCGAGCTGATCGCCCAGGGCCGGCAGTTGCGTACCCAGCAGTCGTTGCGCAGCAAAAATCCAACCGATGGCATGCTCGATGACCTGGCCCGCCACAACGTTGTGGAGATCCGCAAGACCAGTGCGATGAAAAACCTGGGCAAACGCAAGGATGGTCGAGTCGACTACCTGCAGGAGTACGAAATCCACGACCTGACCCAGACACCTCCTAGGGTGCTGTGGTATGCCCACTTCCACTACGCCAAGGCTGCCCCTGATTTCGGGGCGTTCGAGAAAGCCCACCTGAAGTTGCCCGAGCACCGGTTTACAACCCATGCCGACACGCCCGGTCTTCCCTACTCCGATATCGCTAAACGGTCGGTGGCGCTGAGTCATTTCGAGAAGCTTTGACCCAAAAAGAGCGCGGGCTCGCCCGCGCTCTTCCTGCCATGCATCAAGCCAACTGACTGCGCAACTGGCGAGCCGCCGCCACCATGTTGACCAACGCGGCTTCGGTCTCCGGCCAGGCCCGGGTCTTGAGGCCGCAGTCCGGGTTGACCCACAGGCGCTCGGCCGGGATGCGCTGCACCGCCTTGGTCAGCAGCTTGACCATCTCCTGGGTGTCCGGCACTCGTGGCGAGTGGATGTCATACACGCCCGGGCCAATATCGTTCGGGTAGTCGAAGGCCTTGAAGGCTTCCAGCAACTGCATGTCCGAACGCGAGGTTTCGATGGTGATCACGTCGGCGTCCATCGCGGCGATCGACTTGATCACATCATTGAACTCGCTGTAGCACATGTGAGTGTGAATCTGGGTTTCATCCCGCACCCCCGAAGCGCTCAAGCGAAATGCCTGTACTGCCCAATCCAGGTACTCCTGCCACTGCGCCTGGCGCAAGGGCAGGCCTTCGCGGAACGCGGCTTCATCGATCTGGATGATCTTGATCCCGGCCCGCTCGAGGTCCAGTACTTCATCACGCAGGGCCAGCGCCAACTGCTGCGCCTGGACTTTGCGTGACACATCTTCCCGGGGGAACGACCACATCAGCATGGTCACAGGACCGGTCAGCATGCCTTTCATGACCTTGTTGGTCAGGCTCTGAGCGTAGGTGATCCAGTCCACGGTCATGGCTTTCGGCCGACTGAGGTCGCCATAGATGATCGCCGGTTTCACACAGCGCGAACCGTAGCTCTGGACCCAGCCAAACCGGCTGAACAGATAGCCGTCCAACTGCTCGGCAAAGTACTCGACCATGTCGTTGCGCTCGGCCTCACCGTGCACCAGCACATCCAGCCCCAGGCGTTCCTGGATCTGCACGGCGTGGCGGATTTCACTGTGCATGGCATCGGTGTAGTCGTTGGCCGACAACTTGCCCTGCTTGAACGCCTGGCGGGCCAGGCGGATTGCCCCGGTCTGGGGGAAGGAACCGATGGTGGTGGTCGGGAAGACCGGTAACTGCAAGCGTGCCCGCTGCTGCTCGATGCGCTGGGCAAACCCCGACTGGCGCTGGCTGTCACGGTCGCGGATGGCGTCGACTCGCGCCTGCACCTGGGCCTTGTGAATCCGTGGCGACTGCGCGCGGCTGGCCTGGATGGCCCGGCTTTGCGCCAGTGCGGCTTGCACCTTGGGCGCCTGCGGATCGTTCAGGGCGTCACGCAGCACGGCAATCTCGCCACACTTCTGCACGGCAAAAGCCAGCCAGCTTTTCAGTTCAGGATCGAGCTGGTCCTCGCGTTCCAGGTCCACCGGGCTGTGCAGCAACGAGCACGAACTGCTGACCCACAGGTTGTCGCCAAAGCGTTCCTGGGCCACTTGCAATTGCGCCAGGACCGGCTCCAGTTCACAACGCCAGACGTTGCGCCCGTTGACCAGGCCCACCGAGAGAATCTTGTAGGTCGGCAGTCGATCGAGCACATGCAACAATTGGTCGGGCGCGCGCACCGCGTCAATGTGCAGGCCCTGGACCGGCAAGCCGACCGCCAGCCCGAGGTTGTCTTGCAGGCCGCTGAAGTAGGTCGCCACCAGTTTTTTCAGCGGCGAATACTGCAGGATGTGATAGGCACGCTCGAAGGCGCTCTTCCATTCCTGTGGCAGGTCGAGGGTCAGGATCGGCTCATCGATCTGCACCCACTCCACGCCTTGGGCAGCGAGGCGACCGAGGATTTCGTGGTAGACCGGCAGCAGGCGTTCCAGCAGCTCGAGTTTGTTGAAGTCGCGGCCTTTGGCCTTGCCCAGCCACAGGTAGGTCAGCGGGCCGATGATCACCGGCTTGACGGTATGACCGAGGGCGTGGGCCTCGTCGACTTCGTCGAACAGTTGTTCCCAGCTCAGCGTGAACGGCTGGTCGACGCTGAACTCCGGGACCAGGTAGTGGTAGTTGGTGTCGAACCACTTGGTCAATTCCTGGGCGTATTGCGCCGGGGCATGTTCACCGCCGCAGCAGGTCGCGGTGGCACCACGGGCCATGGCGAACAGGCTGTCGAGGGTCGGTTGGCCCTGGTCATCCCGGGTGCTGTCGAAGCGTTGGGGAATCACCCCGAAGGTCAGCGAATGGCTCAGGACCTGGTCGTACCAGGCGAAGTCGCCCACCGGCAGCAGGTCGATGCCAGCGTCTTTCTGCAACTGCCAGTGCCGGGCCCGCAGATCGCGGCCCACCGCTTGCAGGGCGGCTTGATCGAGGTCGCCCTTCCAATAGGCTTCGAGGGCTTTCTTCAATTCGCGATCAGCGCCGATGCGGGGAAAACCGAGGGTGTGGGCCAAGGCCATGGCGTTTAACTCCTGAGTAAATGATGGGCCTATTGTCGACACCCAGGCCATCATGAGACAAACTCAACCTTTTCGTGTTCATCACAAAATTTATTCATGGAGACCACGGTGCTCGAGATCCGTCACCTGAAGACCCTGCACGCCCTGCGCGAAGCCGACAGCCTGGTCGAAGCCGCCGAACGCCTGCACCTGACCCAGTCGGCCCTGTCCCACCAGTTCAAGGAGCTGGAAGAGCGCATGGGCATGCCGTTGTTCGTGCGCAAGACCAAGCCGGTGCGCTTCACCAGCGCCGGCCTGCGCCTGCTGCAACTGGCCGACGCCACCCTGCCGCTGTTGCGCGGGGCCGAGCGCGACATTGCCCGGCTGGCCGGCGGCACCGCCGGACGCCTGCACATGGCGATCGAATGCCACAGTTGCTTCCAATGGCTGATGCCGACCATCGACCAGTTCCGCGATGCCTGGCCGGAAGTCGAACTGGACCTGGCCTCGGGTTTCTCCTTCGCCCCGCTGCCGGCCCTGGCCCGTGGCGACCTCGACCTGGTGGTGACCTCCGACCCGCTGGAATTGGCCGGGATCACCTACGTGCCGCTGTTTACCTATGAAGCGATGCTCGCCGTGGCCAATCAGCATCGCCTGGCGAGCAAGCCCTACATCGTGCCCGAGGACCTGCTCAGCGAAACCCTGATCACCTACCCGGTGGAGCGGGACCGGCTGGACATCTTCACCCGCTTCCTGGAGCCCGCCGACATCGAACCGGCCCAGGTCCGGACCTCGGAGTTGACGGTGATGATGATGCAATTGGTGGCCAGCGGTCGTGGCGTGTGCGGCATGCCCCACTGGGCCCTGCATGAGTACAGCTCACGGGGCTACGTGAAGGCCAAGCGGCTGGGGGAAAAGGGCCTGTTCGCCACGCTGTACGCCGGCATCCGCGCCGACATGCTGGATGCGCCGTACATGCGCGACTTCCTGCTGACGGCCAAGGACACCTCGTTTTCCACCCTGGATGGGGTCAGTGTGGTGCGCTAAACGCTGGGCGCGTTACACCATCCGCTTGGGTTCAGACAGCAGGCGTACCGCCAGGGCCGCCAGGACGAACCCCATGAAATAGCGCTGCACCGCCAGCCAGGTCGGGTTGTTGACGAACCAGCTGGCGATGCCGGCGGCAAACAGGGCGATCAGCAGGTTGACGGTAAAGCTGACGCTGATCTGGGTCAGGCCCAGGGCGATACTCTGGAAGAAAATCGAGCCGTGCTCAGGGTTGATGAACTGCGGAAATACCGAAAGGTAGAACACCGCGATCTTCGGGTTCAGCGCACTGGTGAGAAAGCCCATCAGCATCAGTTTGCGCGAAGAATCCGGCGCCAACTGCTGGGCCTCGAACGGCGAGCGTGCGCCGGGCTTGACCGCCTGCCAGGCCATCCACACCAAGTACAGGGCCCCCGCCCACTTCAGCGCTTCATAGGCCATCGGCACCGCCAGGAACACCGCCGTCAAGCCGGCCGCCGCGGCGAACAGGTGCACAAAAAAACCCGCCACCACACCCACCAGCGAGATCACCCCAGCCTTGCGCCCCTGGCAGATGGAGCGGGAGATCAGGTAGATCATGTTCGGCCCGGGTGTCAGCACCAGGAGCAGGGACGCAGCAGCGAAAATCAGCAGGTCGTGGAGGGTAATCATCAGGCAGTCCTTGTCAGTGATCGGTCAGGCCGGAGCCTTCCGTGAATGACGATAAAACGGCAGGATCAGGTCCCGTGTCAATGGCGCCAGCAGCACATCCGGCTCCACCTGCGGATCAACCCACACCACCTCCTCGATCTCGGCCGCCGGGCTGACGGCCTGGGTGACGTGCAGCAGGAAAATCTCGGCCTGCACCACAAACCCGGGCTCGTTCGCTGCCGGCGCGCTAAACGGCCCCAGGTAACGGGCTTGAGCCGTGTCGATGCGCAGCCCCAATTCTTCTTCCAACTCGCGGGCCAGGGCCTGTACCGGTTGCTCGTGGGCCTCGATCTTGCCGCCCGGCTGCATGAAGGCGGCAGTGCCACGCTTGCGGACCAGCAGGGTACGGCCGTCGGGACCGATCAACAGCGCGGCGGCAATGCGGATGATACGGGGTTCAACACAAACGGAATCGGTCATGGACGCTCAGGGGCCTTGGCTCAAAGAACCCAAGGATCCCACGGGCGCCAGGGGGGCGTCACGCCCCATGGATTGCCCCTGCCGCCGGTCTGGGCCAGTATGCTCGGCAACTTCAGGCCGTGAGCCGACCGGGAACGCTGAATGAACCACTCGCTGCAAGATATCGCCTGGCACCGCTCCATCGGGCAGTTGATCGATGCCCTCGACAAGCCCAACTTCTGGACCCAACTGGTGCGCCTGCTGGACCAGTACCTGAGCTTCGACAGTTGGGTGGTGGTGCTCTTCGACGGGGACCAGCGCCCCCAAGTGTTCGGCGAGTGCCCCAGCGCGGACGGTAGCCCCGACCCACTGTTCCAGGACTACCTGATGGGCCTGTTCCTGCTGGACCCGTTCTACATCGCCAGCCGCGAGCAGGCCCGCACCGGTCTCTATCGCCTGTCCGAGGTGGCACCCGAGCACTTCGAGCTGACCGAGTACTACCAGCGCTACTTTCGCCTGAACGTGGTGGCCGATGAAATCCAGTTCAATTGCCAGCTCGACGGCGAGCGCACCCTGTGCCTGTCACTGGGCAGCCAGCAACGTTTCAGCAGCGAACAGATCGCCCTGCTGTCGCTGATCCAGCCGTGGGTCCTGAGCCTGCTGCGCCAACGCCTGCCCTATGAAAACGACGTGACCGCCACCCCTGAGCCCCCGGCGCGCCATGCTGACTGGCGCATCCGCCTGGAAGCTTCGCTGCAACAGATCAAGGGGGCGCAGTTGACCGCCCGCGAGCTGGATGTCGGGCGCTGGATGCTCAGCGGTTGCTCCAGCAAGGAAATCGCCCGTAAGCTGGAAATCTCTGCCGAAACCGTGAAAGTCCATAAGAAACACATCTACAGCAAGCTGGGGATCAAATCCCAGTCCGAGCTGTTTTCGATATTTTTGCAGGCACAAGGAAATCCCGACTTGTAGCAGCTGCCGAATTTGATGAGTCCGAACCCAAGGAACCCGTATGAGCCTGTCACTCCTGAGCCGCTACGCCTTCTTTGCCCTGTGTGTCATCTTCACCCTCGCCAGCCTGCCGTTTCTACAGTATGAGTGGGTCTGGCCACTGACCATCGTCACCGGCCTGCTGAGTCTGCTGGGCATCTTCGACCTGCTGCAAAGCCCCCACGCGGTGCGCCGCAACTACCCGATCCTGGGCAACATCCGTTACCTGGTGGAAGGTATCCGCCCGGAAATCCGCCAGTACCTGCTGGAATCCGACAGCGATGCCCTGCCCTTTTCCCGGGCCCAACGCTCACTGGTCTATTCGCGCGCCAAGAATGAAAGCGCCGACAAACCCTTCGGAACCCTGATCGATGTCTACCAATCAGGCTTCGAATTCATCGGCCACTCGATGCGCCCCGCTCCGGTGACCGACCCCAGCAGTTTCCGGGTGATCGTCGGCGGCCCGCAGTGCAGCCAGCCGTACTCGGCCTCGGTGTTCAACATCTCGGCCATGAGCTTTGGCTCCCTGAGCGCTAACGCCATCCGCGCCCTGAACCAGGGCGCGAAACTGGGCAACTTCGCCCACGACACCGGCGAGGGCAGCATCAGCCCCTATCACCGTGAACACGGCGGCGACCTGACCTGGGAGCTGGGCAGCGGCTACTTCGGCTGCCGCACGACCGATGGCCGCTTCGACCCGGAGCGCTTCGCCACCCAGGCCCGGAACCCGCAAGTGCGGATGATCGAAATCAAGATGAGCCAGGGGGCCAAACCAGGCCATGGCGGGATTCTGCCCAAGCACAAGGTGACCCAGGAAATCGCCGACACCCGCGGTGTGCCCATGGGCGAAGACTGCGTCTCGCCGTCGCGCCACAGTGCGTTTTCCACGCCAATTGAAATGATGCACTTCATCCAGCAATTGCGTGAGCTGTCCGGCGGCAAACCGGTGGGCTTCAAGTTCTGCCTGGGCCACCCCTGGGAATTCATGGGCATCGCCAAGGCCATGCTGGAAACCGGAATCCTCCCCGACTTCATCGTGGTCGACGGCAAGGAAGGCGGCACCGGCGCCGCGCCCGTGGAGTTCACCGACCACATTGGCGTACCGATGCGCGAAGGCCTGCTGTTCGTGCACAACACCCTGGTGGGCCTGAACCTGCGGGACAAGATCAAGCTGGGGGCCAGCGGCAAGATCGTCAGCGCCTTCGACATCGCCAGCGTGCTGGCCATCGGTGCCGACTGGGCCAACTCGGCGCGCGGCTTCATGTTCGCCATCGGCTGCATCCAGTCGCAGTCGTGCCACACCAACAAATGCCCGACCGGCGTCGCCACCCAGGACACCTTGCGCCAGCGCGCCCTGGTGGTACCGGACAAGGCCCAGCGGGTGTTCAACTTCCACCGCAGCACCCTCAAGGCCCTGGCGGAAATGCTCGCCGCCGCCGGCCTCGAACACCCTTCCCAGCTGTCGGCCAAACACCTGGTACGGCGCATGTCCGCCACCGAGATCAAGCTGTTCTCCCAACTGCACGTGTTCCTCAAGCCCGGCGAACTGTTGACCGGAGAGGTGAACGGCGAGTTCTATTCACGGATGTGGCAAATGGCTCGGGCCGACAGCTTCGATGCCAATGACGTAGCGGCCTGAAGTTGCCCCCTGCCCGTCGGCACACACGACGGCCCCGCCCCCCAAGGAAGAACCCATGCTCAAAGTGATTGCCCAGGACTTCATCCAGCCCGAACACATCGACACCGTGCGCCCGTGGTACGCCGAACTGGTGGAAAAAACCCGCCTGGAACCCGACTGCATCGCCTACGACCTGTTCGTCGACCAGCACGACCCGGGGCATTTTGTCTTCATCGAACAATGGCCGAACCAGGCCGCATTGGACGCCCATTGCCAATCCGAGCATTTCCGTCGGCTGGTGCCACAGATCAACCAGTACCAGGCCCGGGAGTGCGAAGTGCTGCTGATGGACGCGTTCTGACACCCCTACCGGCTCGCATAAACCAGATCAACCCACCCTCGCAAAGGACGCAAGAACGGCGCGTTGAGCCAGGCTTGACGCGTCATCGTTGGCGACCATCGCGAGCAAGCTCGCTCCTACAGGATGGATGGGTTGAACCCGGGTAGAAGCGGGCCGGGCGGCATACAAGCAGAACAAAAAAAGCCCCGGTCGATTGACCGGGGCTTTTAGGTACAGCACATCAGGCCATCAAGACGCCTGGCTGACCGCGCCTTGGCTGGCATTGGTCGGTTGCAGATTGAACGCATAGAACAGCACGGTCAGCAGCACCAGGAACGCCGGGCCGACGTACAAGGCGATGCGGGTTTCCGGGAAGTAGGCCATCAGGCCGACCACCAGCACCAGGAACGCCAGCGCCAGGTAGGAGCTGACCGGGTACAGCCACATGCGGTACTTCAGGGCCGCACGCTCGGAAACGCTCAGGCCGCGGCGGAACTTGAGTTGCGCCAGCAGGATCATCACCCAGGTCCAGATCGCACCGAAGGTGGCGATGGCGGTCACCCAGACGAAGACTTTTTCCGGAACCATGTAGTTCAGCAACACGCCCAGCAACAGCACGAAGATCGACAGCAACAAGGCCCGACGCGGTACGCCGTTGCTCGAGGTGGTGGCGAAACCGGCAGGGGCCTGGCCGTTCTGCGCCAGGCTGTAGAGCATGCGGCCGGTGCTGAAGATACCGCCGTTGCAGGACGACAGCGCGGCAGTGATCACCACGAAGTTGATGATGCCGGCGGCGGTCTTGATGCCCAGACGCTCGAAGGTCATCACGAACGGGCTGCCCTGGGTGCCGATTTCGTTCCACGGGTAGATCGACAGGATCACGAACAAGGCACCGACGTAGAACAGCAGAATGCGCCAGAACACCGAGCCGATGGCGTTGGGGATGGTCTTCTGCGGGTTCTTCGCTTCACCGGCGGTCAGGCCGATCATCTCTACGCCCAGGTAGGCGAACATCACCATCTGCAGGGACATCAGCACGCCTTGCACGCCATTGGGCATGAAGCCGCCATGGGCCCACAGGTTGGAAATGCCCAGGGCCACGCCGTCGTTGCCGAAGCCAAAGGCAATCACGCCGATGCCGCCGATCACCATGGCAATGATGGTGACGATCTTGATCAGGGCGAACCAGAACTCGAATTCACCGAACGCCTTGACCGCGATCAGGTTGATCGAGCCCATGCTGATCAGTGCGGCCAGCGCCCAGATCCAGCGCGGCACATCCGGGAACCAGATGCCCATGTACACCGCCACCGCGGTAATTTCCGCCACGCAGGTCACCAGCCACAGGAACCAGTAGTTCCAGCCGGTGAGAAAACCTGCCAACGGGCCCAGGTAGTCTTGTGCGTAACGGCTGAACGAGCCCGCCACCGGGTTGTGCACGGCCATCTCACCGAGGGCGCGCATGATCACCAGGATCGCCAGGCCGCCGATGATGTAGGACAGCATGATTGCCGGGCCGGCCATTTCGATGGCCTTGGCTGAACCCAGGAACAGACCGACACCGATACAGGCGCCGAGCGCCATCAAGCGAATATGCCGTTCGCCGAGTTCGCGTTTAAGCGGGCCGCCTTGAGCGGTCTCGCCGTGGTGCTGGTGATTGCCGACTGGCATAGGGGTACAACCTCGTCTTGTTATTGGATATGACCACCGAGTGTCGAAGCACAGACCGATAGGCCAACACTTCCTGAAACCGGATCCACTTCGTGGGTGGATCCGTCCTGTAGGACAAAACCTGCAGGATCAGCGGGACGCGCAGTATAAAAAGCTTATCGCAGTTATTTTCACTCTATAAATGACAATATTCAGGTGGAACTCTCGACAAAAACCCTAACTGCAGAGGTGTATTACCTGGATTTCGAGCATTAACTGAGTTGCGAAACGGCGCGGAGTATTGCACAGCAACGGTGCAGCGTCATGCCCCTACCTTAGCCATATTTACCGGCTAGAAGGCTCTAGAGCGCTACTTCTGGAGGTTTACCGACGACCGACTGGTGCTGCGCTGCGTGCGCTGCGATTGTGCTCATACAAATTTTTCACCCCGCGCAACCAGCGTCTAAGCTTCAGACAAGTCCGATCAATCTGCGTGAATGGATCAATCGACTATGGGTGCTTTGTGGCAAACCGATTCGAGTAAACCTGTGGTGCCAACTGACAGCGTGGAAGAAGCGCCTTTACCGAAAAAAAGCCGTCGCCGCTATGCCTGGCGCTCGTTCTGGCTATTGCTGGTGATCATCCTGATCGTGCTCGGCTTTGCCATTGAAAAAGAAGTGCGCACCTCGCGATTCCAGGCCCGGGAGTTCAGCCGGCTCGCCGCGTCCTTGAGCTACTCGATGCACCCAGGCCCCAGCGATTCGATTCTCTACCCCGGCGCCGGACCTTTCGATAAACGCCTGGGCTACAGCGCACTGGGGGACTTTTTGCCACGCCTGCTCAAGCGCGATTATGTGATCGCCGCGCAAACCCGCTTCTCGCCCAAACTGCTCGAATACAGCAAGAACGGCTTTTTTGTGCCCTACGCCGAAAAAATCCAGGCCGGCCTGTCGATCACCGATTGCACCGCCGCGCCGCTCTACCAGTTCAAATACCCGCAGCAGTTGTATTCGAGCTTCGCCACGATCCCGCCCCTGGTCACCCAGAGCCTGCTGTTCATCGAAAACCGTGACCTGCTGGACCCCAAGCAACCCAAGGCCAACCCCGCCGTCGACTGGCCGCGATTCGCCAAGGCGGCCTGGTCCCAGGCGGCCAAGATGCTCCACCTGCCCGGCCAGACCGCTGGCGGCAGTACCCTGGCCACCCAGTTGGAGAAGTACCGCCACTCGCCGGATGGCCTGACCCTCTCCGGAGGCGAAAAGATTCGCCAGATGATTTCCGCCAGCGTGCGGGCCTACCAGGACGGCCCGCAGACCCTGGAGGCCCGGCAAAACATCGTGCGTGACTACCTCAACAGCGTGCCGCTGTCTGCAGTCCCCGGCCATGGCGAAGTGCATGGCATGGCCGAGGGGTTGCGCGTGTGGTACGGCGCCGACTTCACCCAGGTCAACCAGGCCCTGGCCAGCGAGGCCAGTGACCCGCAAAGCATGGCCCAACGCGGCCTGGCCCTGCGTCAGGTGCTCTCGTTGATGATTGCCCAACGCCGGCCCTCGTATTACCTGACCCGGGGCCAGGCAGACCTGGCCAGTCTCACCGACAGCCATATCCGCCTGCTGGCGCAGAACGCCGTACTCGACCCCGCGCTGACCAGCGCGGCACTCGCCAGCAAAGTCACCTACCGTGACTGGGTGCAACAACCGACCATCCAGCCGATTGAAACCAATAAAGGCATCAGCGTTGCGCGCAGTCGCCTGGCCTCGATGCTCAACCGCCCGCTGTATGACCTGGACCGTCTCGACCTGTCCGCCACCAGCACTTTGCAGGGCGACCTGCAGACCCAGGCCAGCGGCTACCTCAAGCGCCTCGCCGACCCGGCGTTTGCCGCCGAAATCGGCCTGTTCGGCGAGCGCCTGCTGACGCCCACCAGCACCGCACAAGTGCGCTACAGCTTCACCTTGCTCGAGCTGACCCCCGACGGCTCACGCGTACGGGTGCAAACCGACAGCACCGACCAGCCGTTCGACATCAACGAAGGCAGCAAACTGGAGCTGGGCTCCACCGCCAAGCTACGGGTGCTGACCACCTACCTGCAAATCATCGCGGAACTGCACGAGCGTTACGTCAACCAGACCCCGGCCGAACTGAAAAAAGTCGTAGTCGCCGACCAGGACCGGTTGACCCGCTGGGCCGTCGACTACCTGATCCAGAACACCGACCGCAGCCTGGCGAAAATGCTCGGCGCCGCCCTGGACCGCAAATACTCGGCGAGCCCCGGCGAAGCCTTTTTTACTGGCGGCGGCCGGCACACCTTCAACAACTTCCGCAAAGAGGACAACGGCCGCCTGCCGACCTTGCGCGATGCCCTGCGCGAGTCGATCAACCTGCCGTTCATTCGCCTGATGCGCGACCTGGTGCGCTACACCACCTATTCCGGGCCGGACAACAGCGGCCAGTTGCTCAAGGATGACCTCAACCCACGACGCCAGGAATACCTGGCCCAGTTCGCCGATCGCGAAGGCACCTCGTTCCTGCTCAAGTTCTGGAAGAAGTACCAGAAAAAGGACACCCAGGCCCGTCTCGAGACCTTCCTGGACAGCATGCACCCCACCGCGATTCGCCTCGCCGCGGTGCACCGCTACCTGCTGCCCGAAGCCTCCCAGGAGAGCTTCAACAGCTTTGTGCGCTCGCACCTCAAAACCCTCAAGAACAAGGAAAAGCTCACCGACGAGCGCCTGGAGCGCCTCTACGCCAGCTATGGCCCCGGCGCCTATGACCTGCCCGACCAGGGCTTCATCGCCAAGGTCCACCCGCTGGACCTGTGGCTGATCGGCTACCTGCTCAACAACCCCGACGCCAAGTTCAGCCAGATCGTCAAGGCCAGCCAGTTCGAGCGTCAAGAGGTCTACAGCTGGCTGTTCAAGAGCCGGCACAAGAGCGCCCGCGACAGCCGTATCCGCACCATGCTGGAAATCGAAGCCTTCCTCGACATTCACCAGCGCTGGCAAAAAGTCGGTTACCCGTTCGACCACCTGGTGCCGTCGCTGGCCACCGCCATCGGCAGTTCCGGTGATCGCCCCGCCGCCCTGGCGGAACTGGTGGGCACCATCCTCAATGACGGTGTGCGCATGCCGACCCTGCGCGTCGACAGCCTGCACTTCGCCGCCGACACCCCCTACGAGACCCGCCTGACCAACGACCCCGATGCCGGCAAGCGGGTCATGCCGGTGGAAGTGGCCACGGCCCTGCGTGAAGCACTGTCACAGGTGGTCGACGCCGGTACCGCAAAACGCGTGGCCGGCAGCTTCAAACTGATCGATGGCACGCCACTGGCCATGGGCGGCAAGACCGGTACCGGCGACAACCGCATCGAAGCCGTCGGTGCCGGTGGGCGCATTCTCAGCTCGAAGGCGATCAACCGCACCGCGACCTTTGTGTTCTACATTGGCGACCATCACTTCGGCACCTTGACCGCCTTTGTGCCGGGTGCCTCGGCCCAGGGTTTCAAATTCACCTCGGCCTTGCCAGTGCAAGTGCTCAAGGGCATGGCACCGATCCTCACGCCGTACTTGCAACCGGGGACCAACACCTTGTGCCAGGCACCCGTGGCCAGTGCAGCGCGATAACCGGAGTTCAAACGCTACTCAAGTGTCGGTAACTATATGTTTTTCGCTCTTTGATATTAAATGTATTAACTAACAGACTGGCTAAAACCCAGTCTGTATTTGAACTTTTTTTCACCCATTCGTTTACTTAGTCTGTTGTTTCAACATTCAGTAATCGGATGAAAAACATGCACATTATTCCGTCGAGGCCACTCGCGCCAGACATGACTGCGCTCGCCTTGAATAACAAAAGCAAGCACCATGACTTTATTAAGAAGGTCATTCCGGACTGGTTGAAAAAAACGTCCCCTTCCCGAGTCAACGAACTAAAAAGTGCGCCACTGCGTATCCCGCAATGGAACAAGGCAGCCCCGGCTTCCGCGCACCTGCGCTTGCAAGGTGCAATCAAGGACCACTGGGCCACCCAGAATGATGTCGACCAGGCACTCAGCAGCCTGCAGGACGTCCAGGCCTTTGCCGAACCACTGCTGAAAAAAGCCCTCAAGGATCGCTACGGTATCGAGGTCGACGTCAAGCAAACCTGGTTGCGACTCTATGCCCCGGCCGCCACGTCCTGGTGGACCCCTGATTTCGCATCGGCAGTCACCAGCCGCACGATTTCCCTGTTGGACGCGGCGTTGCATAACTTCGCGACCCATGAAAGTTTTACCCACGACTCCGAGTTCATCACCCAACCCGATGCTCGCGGGCACTTCCTGATAAAGCCCCTTAAACCCAAGATCAGCATTGAACAGTTCAAGTCACTGTGCCGTGAACTGGATATTGGTGCCCAGTATCAACAACACTTGAAGGCCGTGTTACTGCCCTCGGACAGCGTGGCCAGCAGCACCCTGCAGCACAAAATCATCCTCAGCCAGAAGAGCGCGCTGAAGGCCGCCGCCCACTTGGCCCTGATGAAAAAAGACATCAGTCAAAGTGCTTATGAGGTGGTACAAGGCACCCTCGACAAGCGCAAAAACCTGAAATGGAACGGCAACCCCGTCAGTTACTGCAACCTGGCAATGATGGATACCTCCCTGACCGGAATTATCCTGATGGTTTGTGGGGCATCGACCAGCGCTGAGCCCGAGCGCTTGATTGCCTACATACCCCACGACCCGGAACACCCACTCAAGGAGTACGCATCATCGATCGAGTTCATGACCGAACTGACTCGCCAACTGCGTGATAGCCCGGCATCAAAAACGCCCACTTCGACCGGCTTGCCGTTGCCCCAGAGCTACCAGCAATTTTTCAGCCAGTTCGTGGCGCACGAACAACGGGGGTACTTTTTTTCCCGGCTCAATGAGCGCTTGAGCAAGGTGACCTGGCACCCCGCCGTCCCGGGCTCCGATCTCCCCAGTTGGCGCGAAACGGCGGTGGACAAGCCGGACCTGCAGTTCAGCGTAACCCGCCTTGAAGATGATCGCAGAGGCGCATTCGATGGCGACCTGTGGCGCTACTGCTACCAGCAGACACTCAACAAAATCCTCAACGATGCCCGGGAAATTGCCATTTCCACCTCATACGTCGACCGCATGGCGCGCTGGGCCTGGTGGGACAACCTGGAAAAAATGCTGTCGGACATCCTCAACGTCGCGTTGCTGGTGGTCACACCCTTTGTGCCGTTTCTCGGCGAGTTGATGTTGGCCTACACCGCCTATCAACTGACCGATGGCGTATTCGAGGGCATTGTCGATTGGGCCGAGGGACATGGGATCGAGGCCGGGGGACAAGCCCTCGGCGTGCTGGAGGACATGGTTCAATTGGGTATCTTCGCGGCCGGAGCGAACATCGCGGGTAGCGTTCGCCTGAAGCTCTCGCCGTTTGTCGAAAACCTCAAGCCCATCACCTTGCCTGACGGTCAGCGCCGTCTGTGGAACCCGGATCTCTCGCCCTACCTACAGTCGGACCTGGTACTGCCATTGACTTCAGAACCCGATGCACACGGCGTGCATCAGTATCAGGGCAAGCAGATTCTGCCGTTGGACAACCAGTACTTCGAAGTAAAAAAAGACCCGAACACGTCGCAATACACCCTCAAGCATCCGCAACGGCCGCACGCCTATGCCCCTGCGCTCAAGCACAACGGGCACGGCGCCTGGGTCAGCGAGGTGGAAAACCCACGCCAGTGGGAAGGCACTCAACTGATGCGTCGCCTGGGCCACAGCATCGACACCTACAGCGACAGCCAACTGGAGCGGATTCGCCAAATCAGTGGTACCGAAGAAGCCGTATTGCGCAGGATGCACCTCGACAGTGCGGCGCCACCGCCACTGCTGGTCGATACCCTGCAACGCCTCGCCCCCGACGCGCCTGCCAGCACCGCGCCAATGCTCGACGCCAACGCCAAGATGATTCAACAACACTTCCCTGACCTTCCGCCCAGCGTCGTGGAAAAAGTCCTGGCTGACATCACGCCCTTGGAGCAACAGCGGATCAGCGAACAATCCCTCCTGCCCTTGCGCCTCAAGACTAGGGCGCGCGAGATGCAATTCGAGACGGAGGCGGTGCGTGCCGCACAGGGACTGTACAAAGACTCACTGGTCAACCTCGACACCGAACGCCTGGTGCTGGGGTCATTGCGAACCGCTACCGACCTGTTCGGCGACCTGCGGATCGAAATCCGCCAGGCCACCCTCGCGGGAGCGCTGCGGTGCAGTGCCGGACCCGACGATGCCACGCACGTGCGGGTATTGATTCGCAACGATGCCGGGCAGTACGAGGCGCAGGATGCCGACGGTTCGATCATCCACAGCAGCGATAACCTTTATGAGTCGATCCTGCACGCGCTACCGGCCGAAAAATACCCATCGCTGGGCTACCGCCCGGGTGACGGTGAACCATTCAAAGAGTGGGTCATCGCCAAAACAGCGCCGGCACATGAGCGCAGAACCCTGTTGGCAAAACCGCCGATCCGCCCCGTCGCCGAGCACGAGACCCAGCTGCTGCTTCGCGGCCCGACACTCAGTCGACTGGGCGTGACCTTGCACGAACGCATTCAAGACCTTCATCCGCACTTCAGCGAAAGCGAAGTCAATGCCTTTGCCAATGCCCTGATCGCCAGGGGTGAACCGTTCAAGGCCATGGACACCCTGGAGAACGATCTCGATGAGTTGCGCGTGATCCTCAACCGTTGGCAATACCAGCAACCTGACGCGTGGGGGCCCGACTCCAAGGGTTTTCGCAACGGCGGCGGTCAACACATTGCCGAACGCCTGATTGATTGTTTCGAGCGCACACACACGGAACTTGGCAACCGTACCGACCCCTCCTCCTACTCGCTCGACCTTTCCAGAGAACTGCTGCCACTGGACCTGCAACTGTGGTGGAGCAAGATACCGCCTGAGTTGAGGAAGTTCCTCGACAGGGTCAAAGTGCTCAAGCTCGACAACACCCGGTTCAGCGCAGAATCGAGCGGGCTACTGAAAGACTTCCCCAACCTTCGCGAACTCAGCGCCAAAGGTTGTGAGCTGACTCGCTTGCCCAACGGCATTGGCGCGATGCACCGGCTGGAACGCCTGCGGCTCAGCGCCAACCGGATGGTGCTGGACACCCCCGCAGTCGAGCAGTTGAAGCAATTGACCTACCTGCAAATCCTCAGAATGGATGACAACCCGCTGGCGTTGTTGCCGAACATTGCCCGCATGCCCCGGTTGAAAGTCGTGTCATTGAAAAACACCGGGGCTAGCACCTGGCCCGACGGTACGTTTGCCAGGCCTCGACCCCGTGGTTTCCTGCTCAATCTGCAGGGCAATCCGATCAGCCAGTTGCCTGACGTAGTGCCCGGTTCAGAGAATGCCTGGGTGCTGGCACGTACACGGGTGGATGTGGGCAGTCTGTCGGAACTGAACCAGGTGCTGTATCAGAAGGTACGAAGATCCTGCGCCCTGCCCCCGGAACCCGTTGTCACCGCTGAAAATCAGCCAAGCCTGGTCATCGTTTCAGGTTATAGCGACTTGCAATGGAGCGATGTACCGGGGTGGGGTATCGATCGTTCAGCCCGGTTGTCTGAGGTGGAGAGCGAACCCGGTGCCGAGGCCTTTATGGACCTGCTCACCCAGACGCGCGAATCAGCCGACTATCGTGCAGGCGGCGATGCTCAGGCCCAACTGATGCAGCGCGCCTGGCGCATGCTCGATGCGGTGCACACCGACAATCGCCTGCGGCAAACGTTGTTCACCATGGCCAGCGCTCCGGTGGACTGCGCCGATGCCGGCGCCCAAGTGTTCAACCATATGGGTATCCAGGTACTCGCTGCTGAAGCACATCTGTACTCGACCGACCCGGCGCAGCTTGAGCAAAAACTGGTGACCCTGGCCAAAGGCGCGGCGCGGCTGGAGCAGGTCAATGACATTGCCCGCAGCGATATCGATTCCCGGAGCGGCAACCCTGACGATGTCGAGGTTTACCTGGCTTATCAGACCGGATTGGCAGAACGCCTTGATTTGCCCTGGCAGTCGAGGGGCATGCTGTACCGGCCGGTGTCCGGCGTCACCGATGCGATGATCGATCAAGCCTTTGAGACCGTGCAAGCCTTGGGAGAGGGCGACGGTCTGGTCAATCGAATGCTTGAACAGGGTTTTTGGCAAACCTACCTGCACGAGACTTATCCGGTGCAATTGGAAAACAACACGCAGCTCTATCAGCTCAAGTCCGAACAACTGGAGACCCTGCGCACCACCCAACATGAATGGGTCAACTCGACGCAGTTGACCGAGCTGCAACGCGCGGGCCTGCGCGCCAGACTCAATGAACTGATGAACGATTTACCGGTTCCGCCGACCGTGGTCTTTACCGATGAGCCTATGAGCACTGGAGCCTACGAACGGCTACAGGTGGACCTGGGTTATGAAGAAAAAGAACTGTCGCGGCGCTTGACCCGAACCGCCTTGCGCAGGGCTGAACAATAAAAGCAGGCGCGGTCACCCTGCCGGCGAAAACAGCCGTCAGGGTGACCGAGCGTGATGCCTCACATGTCAGAATCCCAGATCACGGTGACACTGCCTCTGTAGCTGGATGCCACGCCGGGTTCCAGCATGAACTCCATCTGGCTTTGCGCAATTTCGAAGTGCAGAATACCGGGCGCTCTATCGACATAGAAACCGGGCTGAAACTGTGGAGCATTGGCCGCTCCCGCTCTCAAGCGCTGGCGCTTGACGGGTTGTCCGGCAAGATCGGTCAGGCCATTGGGCAGGCTGACGCTGACTTGCAACTCGACCGATTTTTTCGAGACCGGGTCTTGAATCATGCAGTCGTAAAAGGCGCCCGAAATCTCGCACTCCAACTGCATCTTGAAACGCGATGACGCGGAGATATTGAAGGTCTGGTCGCGGAACAATCGAACGGGTTTACGCCCGGTTTGCAGCCAGCCCTGCCAGCCGCCTGCAGGCACCAGTGACACCACGCTGCCGCCAGGAGGTATCTCGACTTTCAATTCATGCTCGACGTCGAGCAGGAAATCCAGAGCGATCACCTCAGCATTGGCCACCATCACATCACCCAGATCGAAATCCTGGCCAGGCCCCACGCGAAACACATGTTGCCCGCGGTATTGACCCGACACCATTTGCAGGGGATTGGGAGTGACCAACTCGTAGGTGATGTCGAACGTCTCATACTTGAATGGCTGGGGAATATCGAACATCGCCCGCTTGGCACAGCTCCCCGTACCCAGCGGATGTCGCCAGAAGCTGTTGAAGCCGATGTCATTCCCGGCACCGAGCAGGCCTGTGCACGGCGGCCCCGCATAAGCCCAGATCCCCCCTTGCCAAACGTAGTTGTGACCCAACCCGTCGGTCAGTTCCGGTGCGGGCTTGGGCAACTTGTATGCCACGCCCATGCCTGCCACCCGGAACTTGACCTCCTGCGGCGGGGCCGTGGGATGGGTTACGGTAATGGATTGCCATTGCGACGGGATATTGAACATCGCCCCCATTCGCTCATTGAGATGCTGTCCCTCAATGGTGGCATTGGAAAAGGATTGGATGGGCAGGCGCAGACTGAACAGCTTGTCGGCCCGGCACTGCGCAGGATTATCCAGGCAGAAGCCGCTCAGTGGTGTTCTGTTCTCGAACGCATTGAATTGCGGGTTAGCCGGATCGGGCTTGAATACGGCCCGAATCTCCTGGGAAACCGCTGCGGCGGAACAGGGTAGAAACGCGGCCAATATGAACACCATGATGAGCATGCCCTGTGTAGCGGTGAGTATTGCGGATGTACGGATCACTCACTCAAGCCCTCAAATTCCTGCTGGCGCCGCAGCGTTGAACATCACCTGGACGCTGCCGTAATACTGACCGGGCTGATAGCCGCCGGGCGGTACAATCGGTTTTATCTCCAGGGGGAAACGTCCACCGGTCATGGCTTGCGCCACCGATACCACTTCCCGTGGCTGCGGGTCGTGACTCAACTCCCGGCCATTGAAGCTGACGCGCAAGTAGATGTTCTGCTCATCACGTCCGTTGGACAGGTACGGCTGCCCCTCCAGCCGCGCTTCGATTGCACTGCTGTCGTGCTTGACGTCGAAGTTCTTGCGCAGCCCCTCCAGCACCTTGGTGTTGATGTTCCACGGCAACGTCTGTTGCAGGTGTATCCAGTTCGATTCGGCCGGTATCACATAGAAACCCAGGGTGGGTATGTCCACCGAGACTTCGAACCGGTGCTCTTCGCGCGCCGCGAACACCTGGGCACTCACCAGCGTTAGCGCCACCCCTCCCATCCACACCGCGATGGTCGATTGCTTGATCATGTCAGGTACCTGTTGCATCAAAAAATCAGCGAGCCGGTTATGCCGACTCGCTGCCGAGGGTTTTATTGATTGGCAATGCGCAGGGCCTTTTTTGAGGCGCCTTCCACCAGGTTAAAACGGTACTCACGCCCGCTTTTTTTCTCGAACTCAAAGGTCTTGCCCGCCAGGATGTGGTGCTTGGTGGTCGGCTCGCACTCGGTTTCGTTTTTCAGCGAGCAGTTGCGAAACTCATCGATCACCACCACGGTGTTGCCGTTGTTGCGCAGCCGGTAAACCCCGGCACTGTCATCGATCACGCTGTCGAAGCGGCTGTTTTTCGGCCGGACAAAAAACACCGTGCCAAACCCGGTCATGACGTTGACGCCCGCCGAGAGGTTCTCCTTGTAGGCCTCGCGCTCTTCACTCGAAACCGCGAACTCATCTTCCTTTTCCGGCACCACCGGCACGAAGCGCACACGGAAATAGCGCTCAGTGTCACGGTCGCCCATGAGCAGCAAGCGTGTGCCCTGCATGCCATTGGCAGGGACGATCAGACGCGCCGGGCTGGCCATCAAGCCATTGCGACTGCTGCCATCGGTTTGTGGCTCCACCGGTACTTCCCGGTGACTACCATCGGCGTCGTAGATAATTTCCAGGATGTTGACCTTGACGAACGCCGTGCTGTCGCCGCTGTTGAACACGCGTTTGAGGTAGGTGCTTTTGCCGCCGTCCAGGTAGTCGTAGACCGTTCCGACGTTGATCTGCGGACCGGCCTGAACCACCAGAGAAAACCCGCTCATACCCAACAGCAACCACAGACGTTTCATACCCTTGAACCTCATGACAGTGAACACAACACAGGCGCGGTCCCTCGATAGGCGGCCCATCAGATTTCCGAATCCCAGATCACGGTGACGCTGCCAAAATAGTGCTTTGGAGCCCCTGGCAAAAAAAAGTGATCGGGTTTCTCAAGTTCGAAGTGCAACGTACCCGGCTTACGATCCACATAGTGGCCCGGCTGAAAAGTCACGGCGCCGCCTTCAGTCAGCAGTTCCTGACGCTGGACCGGTCTTCCCCTGGTATCAGTCAAGCCACCTGGCAAGCTCACGCTGACTTTCAATGGAGCGGTAAGTATCAAATCCCGATCAGCCATAAAGCAGCCTCGTCCGTCGCTGATTGAGCACTGCAAAAACATTTTGAATCGAGAACTGGCCGAGATATTGAAGGTCTGGTCACGGAACAACCGAACGGGCCGGCGCCCGGCTTGCAGCCAGCTCTGCCAGCCGCCCGCCGGCACCAGATTGACCTTCTCGCCACCCGGCGGGATATCGACCTTGAGGGTGTGCTGCACATCGAGATTGAAGTTCAGGGTCAACGCCGAATCGCTCGGCAGCAGCACGTCACCGAAATCGAAATCGCCGTTGGGGCCGATGGTGTAGGTCAGTGAGCCGGTGTAGTGCCCTGCTGACATCTTCAAGGGATCGGGGGTTTCCAACTCGTAGGCGAAATCCAGGTAATCGAAGCGCAACCATGGGACGTTGTACTTCGCCTGTTTTGCACAGGCCCCCACCCTGGGCGTTTTCCAGAAAAAGTCGTAGAAATTGGTGCTGTAAAAACCACTGCCCGTGTAGTCGCACGGCGGTGGTGCGTACACCCAACTCGAGCCCCACAAACGGTTGTGCGCAATCCGGTAATCCTCGGCCCCGCCCACCAGTTCCTTCACATCATCGGTGACAGCGCGCGTGCCAATGCCAGCGATGCGTATGCGGACCCTTTGAGGGTCACCGGTCGACTCGTGTATCACCGTCAGGTCACGCCAATTGGCCGGTGCCTTTAACATCGCACCTTGTCGCTGGGAGGCATGATCGGCCAGAATCGGTGCGCGCGAATGGAATTGAATCGGCACCTGCAAACTGAATAAATCATCTCCCTCGCATTGCAGGGCATGACTTTGGCAGTACCCGCTGGGCGGCGTGGTATTCGTAAACTTGTTGAGATGCGGGTGAGCCGAATCCGGCTTGAACAACGCCGTGATCGTTGCCTCATGGGCCTCGATCGGAAGGGCGACCGCAGACGCGAGCAAGGCTCCCGCCCACCAAAGCCCCGTACGTGAAATGAAAGAACGCGAGACGTTCATGTAGGCCTTACCTCCGATAACCATATTCAACACCAGGCGGCTCAGCCCGCCGTCTCGGCGTTGTGGGTGGCGTCCGCCAGGGTGTCCGGAGAACAGCGCAAATCACCGATCATCAGCACGTTGTTTTCATTGCGGTGCTGGTCGATATCGAGCCGGAACTGACAGAGCAACTGGTCGGCATAACGCACCTCCAGGGTCGGTGAGCCGGCGTTCATTTCCATCGAGAAGAAGCCATCGACCTCGCTGACCCCACGGCTGGCGTGATTGATCACGTGGTGGCCCTTGAGCGGCCGCCCCTGCGGGTCGAGCAGACGTCCGAGCACGGTCAGGGTTTTCATCACCCGCAGCTTGCGGTACTCCACGCCGCCCTTGTTCAGGTGATAGCGGGTGCGCGCCGGTTCGATGCTGGCCGCGGGCACGTGATTACCTTCGAAGTCGAAGCTCACCGAGCTGTTCCGATAAGCCGTCAGCGGTATGAAGTTGCGCCCCGGTCGCAAGGCCGCGCTGCCACCGCTCAGGTCGTCAGCACGCAGGGCGATCCCGTCGATGTCGGACTCGACGTCGACGATCATCCCGGCGCCCCGCCCTTGATGCTGACTGGTCAGCGCCATGCGTTGCGCCCCCACCACCAGGGTGCTGTCGAGGTTCACGCCACCGGTGAATTTTTCGCTGAACGATGAGCGTTGGATAAACCCGTCGCCGTTGACGGCGTCGGAGCTGAAGCTCGCCAGGCTCGACAAGCCGACGCCATAGGTATCGGTGAGTGCCGTCACCGAGACACTCTGCAATACGTGGTCCTGCAGGTCTTTGCGGTAGCCGAACGAGGCATTGTTGTCGCGACTGCCGTCACGGGCCGTGCGGCTGCCGATGCTCCCGGAAATCTGCTGCCCAGGGCCACCGAGCGCCACGTTGACACTCAGGTCCACCCCGCGATTACGCGCATCGCCACTGCTGTAACTACCGGGGCGATCGAACAGCGACAACCGCCAGTTGGCATCGCTGCCAAACAACTCGGTGCGTTGCGTCCAACCCAGGTCGACCCCCACGCCTTCGACGTTGCCCTCGCTGTGGGAGACCCGCGCATTGAGCGAGTTTTTGCGACTGATCCGATGATTCAGCGCCAGCGATGAGTTGCTGGTCTCGCCGGCAAACACATTGCGTTGGCGCACACGTGTACCGTCGGGCAGGGTTTCGTAAGTGTTGGTGGTGTCGAGCCAACTGCGGTTGTGGCTGATCACCAGGCTGCCGGCGCCGTAGCTGTAAAGGCCTTGCAGGTCGGCGCCGGTGCCGTGATCTTGGGTCTGGTAGAGGTTGGCGTACAGGCTGAGGCTGTTGCCCAGGCTCCAGTCGATGGAGCTGCCGTACTGCAGCTTTTCCTGCACCTGGCGGGCCGACAGCCCGAGTATGACCCGCGGGTGCAGCAGGTAGTTGATCGATGCACCCGCGGTGACATCGCCGCTGTCCTGCTCATCCCAATTGCTCAGCAATTTGCTTTCCTGCCCGGCAAACAGGTTGTAGCGCCAGCGCTCTTCGTGGTTGCGCCAGTTGTTGGGCTTGTAGATCAGCTCCTGGGTGGTCGAGGTGATTTGACCGTCTTCGATCAAGCGCACCTCCACCTCGTAGATGCCACCCGGCAGCGGGCGCGTGTCGAGGGTCTGCAAGCCGGCCGGCACCGACTGCGTGTTGATCAGCAGGCCCTCGCGATAAATTTCCACGGATGCCTGGCGGTTGGCCGTAACATACACCGGGTACACGCTGGGCTTGGGGCTGTCGATCGCCAGGCTGTCGGAGCTGCCATACATCACGCCCACCGCCGTGTCGGGGCTGGTACCGAAGGAACGCGGTTCGCGTGTCAGGCCTTCGGAGCTGGGGGTGAAATAGCCCAGGCGCAAAAAACTGCCCTGCAGTTCGCGCTGGGTGTAGAGCTCATGCACGGCGTGATAGGTCTTGTCGTCCGGACCACCCAGACGCGCCAATTGCATATTCAATGCCTGGCTCCAGTTACCCAGGCTGGCGCTGGCTTCGAGGCCAAAACGTCCGCCCAGGTCTTGGTCCTGGCCGCCGTTGAGATTGAGTTGGTTACGCACCATCAACCCGCTGCTGCCACCTTCGGGCTGATCGTAGAAATGTTTGGCTTGGCTATCGCGCTCGGCATTTTCGGTGACGATCGACAGCAAAGAATTTTCCAGGTTGTAGTGCACCGCCAGCATCTGTTCCGGGCATTGGCCCGTGCAGGCGCCCAGCGCCACGCCGGACTTCAGGATATCGGCCCAGGTTTCACGCTCACCGGCGCCGAAGCGGCTGTCACTGGTGTCGGTGAAGTCGAGCAAGGTCACCCGGTCATCGCGGGACAACACAATCATCGCCTCGCCCAGCGGTTGTTGATCGAGTTCAACCCGCACCGCCAGCGGAACATCAAAAAAATGCTCCTCGAACTCTGCCGGCAAGCCTTTGGCCTGGGCCAGCAAACTTCGCGGCGTATTGTCAACGGACGCGGGCGCCGCAAATGCACTGCTACAAAGCAGCAGCGCAAGCGCCGTCGCGATGGGCGTCATCGGGAACATGAACGAATACTCTGATTGCAAAGAAGTCGATGTCCGACCGACAAACAGGAATGTTTGCCGGCCGGTTCGTTACTGAGAGCAGTAAGCGATTAAGGTCCTGGGTTGCGCTTACACAGAAGGCTCGACCACCATCGTGACGATGCCGGTGTAGTCGCCCGCTTCAGGCTTGGCACCGATGGCGGAGATTTTGAACGGTGCGCGGTAGCGAGCGTTCGACTCGTCGGCGCCGACGACTTCCTGGGAAGTGGTCGTGAGTTGCTTGCCGTTGAGCTCGACTTTCAGGGCAATGGTATTACTGCCACCGATCAGCATGGGCGTACCTTCCAGACGGGCATTGACCTTGCCAGCGGTGTGCAGCACGTCAAAGTGCCCGTCCACGGTACGCATGGCACCGGTCGATGGGTTGAAGCTCATGTCCTGGTCCTTGTTGACCAGATCCGGATCAACCGGGACGGCATAGAAATCATCGGCCGGGACATGGGCAATCAGACTGATGGAGTGGCGGGCTTCGGTGGCGGCAAATGCCAGGGAGGAACTGAAGGCCAGTACAGCCAGGGGAGCAGCGATCGCGAGTTTCTTCAACATCATTCAATACCTGTCTTTTTAAAAGGGTCGATGCATTAAAAGCGACAACTGACTGCTAACCAGTCGTACGCCGAGATGGCGTTTTGTCTCAACTTTCAAAGCCAGCAAATCATCGACCATTTATTTTTAAAAGTAAGCAGGCAAGTTCCGTCCTTGATGTAGCTGGAGCGCCATTCAAGCGGAAAGAAAAAACAATGAAAATCAAACATTAACATTATTAGCCGTAAGACTTTAACTACAAACAGATTCTCTGAAAATCCCATACAGAGAGAATCCGCACTGTAACTACTGTAAGACTAATAGCACGACCTTAATAAATAAAGGTGCGAAGCAGTTAATTAGAGAGTTAGCACTAAAAACACCCTTGAGTGCAATAAACAAATCGTCCTGGGCCCAGGCGCCAGCCACGCCCAAGCGTACGCATCGGGAGCGCCTCGCAGGATCGTGGAAGGGGTAACGGGGGTTGCAGGCGACCTGCACCGTTGATCCGGGAGGCTTGCATTTTTCTAAAGATATATCTTAAGTTATGTCTAAACACGACGAGAGAAAGCAAAAATGAGAGACCATCATTCCCACCGCGAACACGCAGACGGCCGCGACGGCTTCGAAAAACGCCCAGGCCCCGGCCGCGAACGCGGTGGCCGCGGGCCCCGGGTATTTGCCCCTGGCGACCTGAAACTGCTGTTGCTGGCGTTGATCGCCGAACAGCCCTGCCACGGCTATGACTTGATCCGCCAGATCGAAAGCATGTTCGACGGCGCCTACAGCCCCAGCCCCGGGGTGATCTACCCGACCCTGACCTTCCTGGAAGAAAGCGAACTGATCCTGGGTGACGCCGACGGCGGCAAAAAACGCTACGCCATCACCGACGCCGGCCGCCAGTCGCTGAGCGAACAGGCGATTGCCCTGGACGGCGTGCGCATGCGCATTGACGTCAGCAAGCGCTCGCTGCGCGGGCACGACCGTCCGGCCGAGATCCACGAGGCGGTGCATAACCTGCGCCACGCCCTGCAGATGCACCACGGCCGCTGGAGCCCGGAAGAAATCCTGCGGGTCCGCGACCTGCTCAACAACACCGCCAAAGCCATCGTCGATGGCCCGCTGGCACCCTCGGTTCAGGAGAATGCGTAATGACTGTAGTCATCACCCAGACCATCCACCGCGTCATGCACGAAATCAAACGCCGCCGCCTGCAGGTACTGCGGGTAATCGACCTGACGCCGCGCATGCGCCGGATCACCGTCGGTGGCCCGGAACTGGCCGGGTTCATCAGCCTGGGCACCGATGACCACGTAAAAGTCTTCTTCCCGCAGAACGCCGAAGAACAGGCGACGCTGGAGACCCTGGTGCTGGGTGTCGACAAGGACAGGAGCGCGATGCCGGCGATGCGCGACTACACCCCACGCCGGTACGACCTGGACCGCCTGGAGCTGGACATCGATTTCGTCCTGCACGGCGACGGCCCGGCCTCGACCTGGGCGGCGCAGGCGCAACCCGGGCAGTTCCTGCACATTGGCGGCCCCCGGGGCTCGATGGTGGTGCCGGATATCTTCGACAGTTACCTGCTGATCGGCGACGAAACCGCCCTGCCCGCCATTGCTCGCCGCCTGGAAGGGTTGGCTGCCAATCGACGGGCGCTGGTGGTGGTAGAGATCGAGAATGGCGCCGAACAGCAAGTGCTCGCCAGCCCGGCCGAGGTCAAGGTGATCTGGGTCCTGCGCGAAGGGGGCAAGGATCACCTGCTGACCACCGTGCAACAACTGTCCCTGCCCGAGGGTGAGCTCTACGCCTGGATCGCCACCGAAGCCAAGGCTTCACGCCAGATCCGCCGGGTGCTGCTGGATGACAAGGGCCTGGATCAACAGTTCGTCAAAGCCGTGGGTTACTGGCAACTCGATCCCCACTGAGCCGCCCGTAGCCGCTTGTAGCAGCTGTCGAGCTTGCGGGCTACTAACGTGATCCGCGCCAGCGATCCAGCCCCAGCGCCACCAGCGCTACCACGACAAACCCGAGCAGGATCCCCGAGGCGTTGAGAAACACCTGGAGATAACCGAGTTTTTCCACATCCACGAAGGGATAGGGGTAGATCCCCAGCGAGCGCCCCCGCAGCAGGAGATAGGCGAAGTACAGCAGCGGGTAGATCGCCCACAGGCCGATATGCCCCAGGCGCAAGCGGCCCTTGGGCACACAACGCCACCAATAGAACACGAACAGCAGCGGCATCACGTCGTGCAGCAACTCGTCAGCCACCCACTGCCAGCCCTGCGGGTGCCACAGGTGGCGCAGCAACAGGCTGTACGCCAGGCCGACCACGGTTATGCTCACCGCGATGCCGCTGCTGACCCACGGTTGCAACAGAAACGTCCGGCCCCGGGACTGCCGGCTCGTGGCCGCGCAGGTCAGCACCGCCGCTGCCAAGGTATTGGTCAGTACCGTGAAATAACTGAAGTAGCTCACCAGGCCGCCCAGCAAACTGGCCTCGACACTCCAGCGTCCATAAAACACCAGGTACAGCTGGATGCTCAGGCCCAGCCAGCCGAGTACGGCAGCCAGGCGAATGCACGGGCGTTCGACGGGCGAACCTCGCGTCAGCTCCACAGCCATGGACATTCCTTAGAGCGGGCGTTTGGTGCGCATCAGCTTGACGTAGAGCTTTTCGACTTTCTCGCGGGCCCAGGGGGTCTTGCGCAGGAAGGTCAGGCTCGACTTGATGCTCGGGTCGCTCTTGAAGCAGCGAATGTCGATACGCTCGGCCAGCCCTGACCATTCGTAGTGTTGAACCAGCGCAGTGAGGATCTGTTCAAGCGTCACGCCATGCAGCGGGTCGGTGGTGTGTTCGGTCATGCCGGGCCTTTGAACCTAATCAGGAAGGGAAGGCGCGCACCTTAGCCGAGGGGAACAGCCGGTGGAAGGATTCTGTGCGCTGCGAGGTAAATGTAGGCCACCTGACCGGCCGTGTAGGACTGTTACCGAATCCGAAAGGAAGCATGTCGAGAAAAGCCCTTTCTCTATTTGTAACAGATCATTATCCTTGCACCCTAAAGCTGAAACGCTTCCGCTGACGGCCTCCACTCCTGCCCGTGCAGCTCACTCCCTTAGAAAAAGACCCTGAATTTCTTCTTTATGCCTTATTTGCAGATCTCCAGAGACAGCGCTGTCTCAATACCGGCTGCCCGCCGTAGAACCCTGAACCTGATTGGCGGCTTCACCGCCCTGGGTCTTGCCAACTGCGCTCAGGCCGCCCCGGCGTTCGATAGCCAATCGCCGTGGATGCTTGGCGACTGGAACGGCACGCGCAGCGAACTGGCGGCAAAAGGCTACGACTTCAAGCTCGACTACACCGGTGAGATGGGCAGCAACCTGCACGGCGGCTACGACCACGATCGCACCGCGCGCTACAGCGACCAGTTCGGTCTGGGCACCCACCTGGACCTGCAAAAGATCCTCGGCTGGGACGATGCCGAGTTTCAACTGACCCTCACCAAGCGCAGCGGCAACAACATCAGCAACGACCGGATCAACGATCCACGGGTCGGCGGCTTCACTTCGGCCCAAGAAGTCTGGGGCCGGGGCCAGACCACACGCTTGACGCAGATGTGGTACCAGCAGAAATTCCTCGACCAGAAACTCGATATCAAGGCCGGCCGGTTCGGCGAAGGCGAGGATTTCAACAGCTTCCCCTGCGATTTCCAGAACCTGGCGTTCTGCGGCTCCCAGGTCGGCAACTGGGCCGGCGGCATTTGGTACAACTGGCCGGTCAGCCAATGGGCGCTGCGGGTCAAGTACCACCTGAGCCCGGAGGTCTACGCCCAGATCGGCGCCTACGAGCAGAACCCGTCCAACCTGGACAAGGACAATGGCTTCAAGCTCAGCGGCAGCGGTACCCAGGGCACCGTGGTCCCGGTGGAACTGGTGTGGACCCCGAAATTCAATGGCCTGGCAGGTGAATACCGCGCCGGCTACTACTACAGCAGCGCCAAGGCCAGCGACGTCTACAAGGACAGCTACGGCCAGCCTGCCGCCCTCAGCGGCGAGGCTTATCGCAGCTCGTCGAGCAAACATGGCATGTGGCTGGGCATCCAGCAGCAAGTCACCAGCGTGGCCAGCGACCACTCCCGCGGCCTGAGCCTGTTTGCCAACGGCACGATGCACGACAAGAAGACCAACGCCATCGACAACTATGTCCAGGCCGGCCTGGTCTACAAAGGCCTGTTCGATGCCCGCGCCAAGGATGACATCGGCGTTGCCATGGCCCGCGTCCACGTCAACCCGGCCTATCGCAAGAACGCCGAGGCCAGCAACCAGGCCCGCGCCGTGTTCGACTACGACAACCCGGCCTACCTGCCGCCACAAGACACCGAATACAGCGCCGAAGTCTATTACGGCGTGCACCTGACCAACTGGCTGACCGTGCGTCCGAACCTGCAGTACATCCGCCACCCCGGTGGCGTGAACGATGTGGATGACGCGCTGATCGGCGGGATCAAGATCCAGTCGTCGTTCTGACCCGCGCCACAAACCCTGTAGGAGCGAGCTCGCTCGCGATGGACGTAAACGATGACGTTGGGTGCCTGACACCCCGCGTAGCTTTCGGGTCCATCGCGAGCAAGCTCGCTCCTACAGGGATCACCGTTTTTACCTGAACCACGCCCGCGCACGATCGTGATCTACAGTGAACTTGCGCAGGGCTACTTAAAACGTCACGGAGAATCGCACTATGAGCACTGAAGGTGCTTCAAGTCCAAGTCGCCTGATGCCGAGCCTGCTCGGCATCCTGCTGCTATTAATGGGCCTGGCCTTGTTGGCCGGGGGGATCAAGCTGAGCATGCTTGGCGGCTCGTTGTACTACCTGCTGACCGGTATCGGCCTGGTACTGACTGGCATTCTGCTGCTGGCCGGTCGTCGTGCCGCCTTGGGCCTGTATGCACTGGTGCTGCTGGCCAGTACTGCGTGGTCGTTGTGGGAAGTTGGCCTGGACTGGTGGCAACTGGTGCCGCGCCTGTCGCTGTGGTTCGCCCTCGGCATCGTCTTGCTGCTGCCGTGGTTCCGCCGTCCGTTGCTGCGCCAGGGCCCTGCGCCGCTGGGCACCGCCGCCTTGAGCGTGGCCGTGGTCCTGGCCGGTGCCGCGGCGTTGGGCAGCCAGTTCACCCACCCGGGCGAAGTGCTCGGTGAACTGGGCCGTGACAGTGCCGACACCACCAACACCGCACCGACCATGCCCGACGGCGACTGGCAGGCCTATGGCCGCACCGAGTTCGGTGACCGCTACTCGCCGCTCAAGCAGATCACCCCGGACAACGTCGGCCAGTTGCAAGAAGCCTGGCGCATGCGCACTGGCGACCTGCCAACCGCTGGCGACCCGGTCGAGCTGACCAACGAAAACACCCCGCTCAAGGTCAACGGCATGCTCTATGCCTGCACCGCCCACAGCAAGGTGCTGGCGCTGGACCCGGACACCGGCAAGGAAATCTGGCGCTTCGACCCGCAGATCAAGAGCCCGGTGGGCTTCAAGGGCTTCGCCCACATGACCTGCCGTGGCGTTTCCTACTATGACGAAAACGCCTACGCAGCAGCCGGCCCTTCCTCGGCCGTGATCTCCGACGCCGGCAAGGCCGTGGCCCAGGCGTGCCCGCGCCGCCTGTACCTGCCGACCGCCGACGCCCGCCTGATTGCCCTGAACGCCGACACCGGCAAAGTCTGCGAAGACTTCGGCAACCAGGGCGTGGTCGACCTGACCACCGGTATCGGCCCGTTCACCCCGGGCGGCTACTACGCCACCTCGCCAGCAGCCATCACCCGTGACCTGGTGATCATGGGCGGCCACGTCACCGACAACGAGTCGACCAACGAGCCGTCCGGCGTTATTCGCGCCTTCGACGTCCACGACGGTCACCTGGTATGGAACTGGGACAGCAACAACCCGGACGCCACCGAGCCATTGCCAGCGGGCGAACACTACAGCCGCAACTCGGCGAACATGTGGTCGCTGGCCAGCGTCGATGAAAAAATCGGCATGGTCTACCTGCCACTGGGCAACCAGACCCCAGACCAATGGGGCGCCGACCGCACCCCTGGCGCCGAAAAATACAGCGCCGGCCTGGTAGCCCTGGACCTGGCCACTGGCAAGGTGCGCTGGAACTACCAGTTCACCCACCACGACCTGTGGGACATGGACGTTGGCAGCCAGCCGACCCTGCTGGACCTGAAAACCGCCGACGGCATCAAGCCGGCGCTGATCGCCCCGACCAAACAGGGCAGCCTGTACGTGCTGGACCGTCGCGACGGTACGCCGATCGTGCCGATTCGTGAGATTCCAGTCCCGCAAGGCGCGGTACCGGGCGATCGCACCGCACCGACCCAGGCCCGTTCGGACCTCAACCTGCTGGCTCCGGAACTGACCGAAAAAGCCATGTGGGGCGCCAGCCCGTTCGACCAGATGCTGTGCCGCATCCAGTTCAAGGAACTGCGTTACGAAGGCCAATACACCCCGCCGTCGGAACAGGGCAGCCTGATCTACCCGGGTAACGTCGGTGTGTTCAACTGGGGCGGTGTGTCGGTCGACCCGGTGCGCCAGATGCTGTTCACCAGCCCGAACTACATGGCGTTCGTCTCGAAAATGGTGCCCCGCGCCCAAGTGGCGGCCGGCAGCAAGCGCGAGAGCGAAACCGCTGGGGTGCAACCGAACACCGGCGCGCCTTACGCGGTGATCATGCACCCGTTCATGTCGCCGTTCGGCGTACCTTGCCAGGCACCGGCCTGGGGCTACGTGGCCGGCATCGACCTGACCACCAGCAAAGTGGTGTGGAAACGCAAGAACGGCACCACCCGCGACAGCTCGCCACTGCCCATCGGCCTGCCGATCGGCGTACCCAGCATGGGCGGCTCGATCGTCACCGCCGGCGGCGTCGGCTTCCTCAGCGGCACCCTGGACCAGTACCTGCGCGCCTATGACGTCAACACCGGCAAGGAACTGTGGAAGTCCCGCCTGCCGGCCGGTGGCCAAGCCACACCAATGACCTACACCGGCAAGGACGGCCAGCAATACGTCCTGCTCGTGGTGGGCGGCCATGGCTCCCTGGGCACCAAAATGGGCGACTACGTCATCGCCTACAAACTGCCGAAATAAGCTGCACCGGCCGTGACCAAAAGGCGACTACCGCAGGGTAGTCGCCTTTTTTTGTGCCGGATGTCGGCCCTGCCTTTGTAGCAACTGCCGAGGCTGCGGGGGATTGGGAGATTGCCAGGATCTACGGTGTGGCGGAGGGCGCCATCGCGGGCAAGCCCGCTCCCACAGAGGTATTCCAACGCAGCAAAACAGGCCGGTCGGTAGGCCGCCTCGCCTGCCCTTACCACTCAGGCCGACCGGCAGGTCGCCGTGCTCTGGCTCTTGATCTTGATCCACCCGCCCCATCGGCAGGCTGAGCGAAGGTATCCATCCGGGGACTGGCGCACAGCGCCGTTCGACGCAGTCGAACACATCGCATGGAGGTGCAGCGCAGCAAACCGGAGGGCGATGCAGCGCAGCAAACCGGAGGGCGATGCCCCCGGATGGATACCGTAGTGAAGGAACCCCGAGCCTTGGCGAGGGGCCGAACGCTCGGGGCAAGCCTTTTTGGTTACTTTTTCGGCGTCTGGAAAAAGTGACCCGCCGTAAGGGCGGAACCCTAAGCAGCCGTTACCGCACCCACGGATATGAACACCGCCAAGAACCCCCCGCCCAAGTAACAACCCGCTTACCAAACAAACACCCCCCACCATTGAAACCACCCGCCGCCTGCCCCATCTAACTCCCATACCCCATTGCGCAGGTGCCCCATGAGCGACCAGCAAGCATTCCCCGAAGACCCCAGCGAATACGCCGACCCCGAACACCCCGAACACCACACCGCCGGCAAAGGCCTGGCCCTGCCCGGGCAGAACCTGCCGGACAAGGTCTACATCATCCCGATCCACAACCGGCCATTCTTTCCGGCCCAAGTCCTGCCGGTAATCGTCAACGAGGAACCCTGGGCCGAGACCCTGGACCTGGTCGCCAAGTCCGAGCACCACTCCCTGGCGCTGTTCTACATGGACACCCCCCAGGAAGACCCTCGGCACTTCGACACCAGCGTCCTGCCGCTGTATGGCACCCTGGTCAAGGTCCACCACGCCAGCCGCGAAAACGGCAAGCTGCAGTTCGTCGCCCAAGGCCTGACCCGCGTGCGCATCCGCACCTGGCTCAAGCACCATCGCCCACCGTACCTGGTGGAAGTCGAATACCCGCACCAGCCCAGCGAGCCGACCGACGAGGTCAAGGCCTACGGCATGGCGCTGATCAACGCGATCAAGGAGTTGCTGCCGCTCAACCCGTTGTACAGCGAAGAACTGAAGAATTACCTCAACCGCTTCAGCCCCAACGACCCGTCGCCACTGACCGACTTCGCCGCCGCGCTGACCTCGGCCACCGGTAACGAATTGCAGGAAGTGCTCGACTGCGTGCCCATGCTCAAGCGCATGGAGAAAGTCCTGCCGATGCTGCGCAAGGAAGTCGAAGTCGCGCGCCTGCAGAAAGAAATTTCCGCGGAAGTGAACCGCAAGATCGGCGAGCACCAACGCGAGTTTTTCCTCAAGGAACAACTCAAGGTCATCCAGCAAGAGCTGGGGCTGACCAAGGATGATCGCAGCGCCGACGTCGAACAGTTCGAGCAACGCCTGACGGGCAAGGTCCTGCCGCCCCAGGCGCAAAAACGCATCGAAGAAGAAATGAACAAGCTGTCGATCCTTGAGACTGGCTCCCCCGAATACGCGGTGACCCGCAACTACCTGGAGTGGGCGACGGCCGTGCCCTGGGGCGTGTACGGGGAAGACAAGCTCGACCTCAAGCACGCACGCAAGGTGCTCGACAAACACCATGCCGGCCTGGATGACATCAAGGACCGGATCCTCGAATTCCTCGCGGTCGGCGCCTACAAGGGCGAGATCGCCGGCTCCATCGTGTTGCTGGTGGGCCCCCCGGGCGTGGGCAAGACCAGTGTCGGCAAGTCCATCGCCGAATCCCTGGGGCGGCCGTTCTATCGCTTCAGTGTCGGCGGCATGCGTGACGAAGCCGAGATCAAGGGCCACCGTCGCACTTACATCGGCGCCCTGCCGGGCAAGCTGGTGCAGGCGCTGAAAGACGTCGAAGTGATGAACCCGGTGATCATGCTCGATGAGATCGACAAGATGGGCCAGAGCTTCCAGGGCGATCCGGCCTCGGCGTTGCTGGAAACCCTCGACCCGGAACAGAACGTGGAATTCCTCGACCACTACCTGGACCTGCGCCTGGACCTGTCCAAAGTGCTGTTCGTGTGCACCGCCAACACCCTGGACTCGATCCCCGGGCCGTTGCTCGACCGCATGGAAGTGATTCGCCTGTCCGGCTACATCACCGAAGAAAAAGTCGCCATCGCCAAACGTCACCTGTGGCCCAAGCAACTGGACAAGGCCGGCGTGGCGAAAACCAGCCTGTCCATCAGCGACAGTGCGCTCAAGGCCTTGATCGATGGGTATGCCCGCGAAGCCGGGGTGCGCCAGCTGGAGAAACAACTGGGCAAACTGGTGCGCAAGGCGGTGGTCAAGCTGATGGACGATCCGCAGCAGGTGATCAAGATCGGCCCCAAAGACCTTGAAGCGTCCCTGGGCATGCCGGTGTTTCGCAACGAGCAAGTACTGTCGGGCACCGGGGTGATCACTGGTCTGGCCTGGACCAGCATGGGCGGTGCCACCCTGCCGATCGAAGCCACGCGTATCCACACCCTCAACCGTGGCTTCAAGCTCACCGGGCAACTGGGTGATGTGATGAAGGAGTCGGCCGAGATCGCCTACAGCTACATCAGCTCGCACCTCAAGCAGTTCGGCGGCGATGCCAAGTTCTTTGACGAAGCGTTCATCCACCTGCATGTGCCGGAAGGTGCCACCCCGAAAGACGGCCCGAGTGCCGGCGTGACCATGGCCAGTGCCCTGCTCTCGCTGGCGCGTAACCAGGCGCCGAAAAAAGGCGTGGCCATGACCGGGGAGCTGACACTGACCGGGCACGTGCTGCCCATTGGCGGGGTGCGGGAAAAGGTGATTGCCGCCCGCCGGCAGAAGATCCACGAACTGATCCTGCCGGAACCCAACCGTGGCAGTTTCGAAGAATTGCCGGACTACCTGAAGGAAGGCATTACCGTGCACTTTGCCAAGCGGTTTGCCGACGTGGCCAAGGTGTTGTTCTGAGGTCTGTGTAGCGCCTGGACTGACCGCATCGCGGGCAAGCCGCAAGCGGGCGCCCGCTTGCGGCTTGCCCGCGATGGCGGCGGTGCTGGCAACACCCATCTGGGCCTGACGGTCACAATTTGTCTCATCTTCGGTTATGCTCGCCGTTCGTCGCGAATTCCGGAGTGCCTGACTTGATGTCCCCCGCCCGCCTGCTATTGCCCTTGAGCCTTGCCCTGCTAGCGGCCTGCGCCTCGCAGCCGAAACAGAACCTGACGGTGGAGCAGCAGAGCCAATGCCCGGTGCAACTGCACAACGGGCAAAACCTGATCCTGACCCTGCCGAGCAACCCGACCACGGGTTATCGCTGGGCGATCCAGGATTCGGCCGGCGGTGTGTTGCGGGCCATCAGCCCCGAGGTCTACACCAACCCGGAAAACAGCGGTCTGGTGGGCAGCGCAGGACAATCGACCTGGCGCTTCCAGGCGTTCACCAGCGGTAACGGGCGCCTGCGCCTGACCTCGCAGCAGCCGTGGGCCCCGGAAGTCGAACCGGTGGACATCTTCGACTGCGCCATTGTGGTGAACTGACCATGGGCTGGCTGATTCTGGCGTTGATGGGTGCGGTCACGTTCCTCTACGGCGTGAGTGTGCACGCCGAGTTGTTGTGCCTGCTGGTCAAGCCGCTGCCGGTGCTGGCCCTGCTGGGCTGGTTGCACGATGCACCGCCCAGCGACTACCGGCGCTGGGTCAGCCTGGGCCTGATCTTTTCCCTGCTGGGCGATGTGCTGCTGGCCTGGCCCGGCGACTTGTTCGTGTTCGGCCTCGGCGCGTTCCTGGTGGCCCACCTGGCCTACCTCAAAGCCTATCTGAGCGATTGCCGGCGCCTGGCCCCCGGGCCCTTGCTCCTGGCGCTGCTGGTCGGGGCACTGCTGCTGGGGATCCTGATCGCCCATGGCCTGGGCCCGTTGCTGATTCCAGTGATCGTCTATGGCACGGCCATCAGCGCCATGCTCTGGCGCGCCCTGGCCCGCCTGGGCACCGACGTGCCGAAACGTTCGGCGCTGCTGGCCGCCGGTGGCGCCCTGGCCTTCGTGTTCTCCGACAGCGTGATCGGCATCGACCGGTTCGCCATGCCCTTCGCGGCCGCGCCCTACGTGATCATCCTCAGCTACTGGTTGGGGCAATGGGGCATCGCCGCGTCGGCGTTTCACCAAAGCCACCGCCCGGAACGCGACCTGTAGCCGCTGTCGAGCCCACGAGGCTGCGTTAACGGCCGCAGGACGTTCGTTCCGGCTGACAATGCCGGGGTTGCTGCGCAACCCCGCGTAGCCTGCGGCAACGACTACAAGGACGTTGTTTCTTCTGCCAGGGCGCTTTATCAGACAAGCCGCGCATCTGTGCGCCAACTTGGCTAAAATGCCGGCCTTTTCCCTATCCGCCGCTGGAATCGCCGTGAGCAAAGAACCCGATCGCCTTTTCGCCCAGCCTTTGGCCCAGGTGCCCGACTTCGCCTTTAACGAGGATGTGGTGCGGGTGTTCCCGGACATGATCAAGCGCTCGGTGCCGGGTTACCCGACCATTGTCGAAAACCTCGGCGTGCTGGCGGCGCAGTTTGCCCAGCCGGACAGCGTGCTGTACGACCTGGGTTCGTCCCTCGGCGCGGTGACCCAGGCCTTGCGCCGGCATGTGCGTACGGACGGTTGCCGGGTGATCGCGGTGGATAACTCCGCGGCAATGGTCGAACGCTGCCGCGAATACCTCAACGGCCAGGACTCGATGTTCCAGGAGTTGCTGCCGGTTGAGGTGATCGAGGGTGACATCCTGGCCCTCGAGTTCAAGCCGGCCTCGGTGGTGGCGCTGAACTTCACCCTGCAGTTCATCGCCCCCGAACAGCGCCTGGCCCTGCTCGGCCGCATCCGTCAGTCCTTGTTGCCGGGCGGGGCGCTGATCCTCTCGGAAAAACTGCGTTTTGAAGATGCCCAGGAGCACCAGTTGCTCGGCGACCTGCACATCGCCTTCAAGCGCGCCAACGGCTACAGCGAACTGGAAATTGCCCAGAAGCGCAGCGCCATCGAAAACGTCATGAAGCCCGACAGCCTCGAAGAACACACCGAACGCCTGCTGGCCGCCGGGTTCTCGAAAGTCGTGCCGTGGTTCCAGTGTCTTAACTTTGCCTCGTTGATTGCCTTGCCATGATTGATCTGTCTCCCCTCGCCCGCCGCCTGGCCGGTACGCCGCTGGCCGACTGGGCCAACACCCTGCAAGCGCAACTCGACGTCAAAATGCACAAGGGCCATGGTGACCTGGAGCGCTGGCAAAGCGCGCTGGACGCCTTGCCGAAGATCCAGCCGAGCACGGTCGACCTGCTCGACGGCCTGTGCCTGGACACCGAGTGCGACGACGCCACCCGAGTGCAGATGCGCACCGCGCTGATGGGCCTGTCGCCCTGGCGCAAGGGCCCGTTCGACCTGTTTGGCGTGCACGTCGACACCGAATGGCGCTCGGACTGGAAATGGTCGCGGGTCGCCCCGCACCTGGACCTTGCGGGCAAACGCATCCTCGATGTCGGCTGCGGCAACGGCTACTACATGTGGCGCATGCTCGGCGCCGGCGCCGACAGCGTGATCGGCGTCGACCCCAACTGGCTGTTCTTCTGCCAGTTCCAGGCGGTGCAGCGCTACCTGTGCGAACCCAATGCCTGGCACCTGCCTTTCCCCTTCGAAGACCTGCCGCCGAACCTGGAAGGCTTTGACACGGTGTTCTCCATGGGCGTGTTCTACCATCGCCGCTCACCGATCGAGCATTTGCTGGCGCTCAAGGATTGCCTGGTCAAGGGCGGAGAACTGGTGCTGGAAACCCTGGTGATCGAGGGCAACGAGCAGCAGGTACTGGTGCCGGAAGACCGTTACGCGCAGATGCGCAACGTCTGGTTCCTGCCCTCGGTGCCGGCGTTGATGCTGTGGCTGCGCCGCGCCGGGTTCAGCGACGTGCGCTGCGTGGATGTCAGCACCACCACGGTCGAGGAACAGCGCGGGACGGAGTGGATGAAGTATCAGTCGCTCAGTGATTTCCTCGATCCCAAGGATCACAGCAAGACCGTTGAAGGCCTGCCGGCGCCGATGCGCGCGGTGATTGTGGCCAGGAAGTAACCCGATCTTCCTGACACAAAAAAACCTGTGGGAGCGGGCTTGCCCGCGATAGCGGACTAACATTCAACATCTTCGTTGACTGAAAGGGCCTCATCGCGGGCAAGCCCGCTCCCACAGGGTTAGTAGTTATTCTGAAGATTTAGCTCTGCGGGCCTTGAAGAACTCGCTCAGCACCGTCCCGCATTCCTCGGCCAGGACACCACCTTCATACAGCACCCGGTGGTTGAGAAAGCCCTGGGTGAAAAACTGCCCCTGGCTCTGCACGATCCCGGCCTTGGGCTCCAGCGCGCCGTACACCACCCGGGCGATGCGTGAGTGGACGATCAGCCCGGCGCACATGCTGCACGGCTCCAGCGTCACGTAGAGGGTGCTGCCGGGCAGGCGGTAGTTGTTCAGGGCCTGGGCGGCGGCGCGGATCGCGACCATCTCGGCGTGGGCGCTGGGGTCGCTGCCGCTGATCGGGCAGTTGAAACCGCGCCCGATGATTTCCCCATCCTGCACCAGCACCGCCCCCACCGGCACCTCACCGAGGGCCGCCCCCTGGGCCGCCAGTAGCAGGGCTTCACGCATGAAGTGTTGGTCACGGCTGCGGTCGATAATGGCGGTCGGGCGAATCTGGCGCATCACTTGACCTCGATCGCGGCCATCAGGCCGGTTTCCATGTGGTCGATCACATGGCAGTGGAACATCCATACCCCAGGGTTATCCGCCACCAGCGCCACTTGCGCGCGCTCGTTCTTGCCCAGCAGGTAGGTGTCGGTGAAGTACGGGATCACCTTGTGCCGGTTCGAGGCAATGACCTTGAAGCTCATGCCGTGCAGGTGGATCGGGTGTTGGTACTGGGTCATGTTCTTCAATTCGAATATATAGCTCTGGCCTAGCTTGAGCGTAGCAATCGGTCGATCGGCGCAGGTTTTATCGGTGATGTCCCAGGCCTGGCCGTTGATCTGCCACAGGCTGGGGGGCTTGCCGTTCTCGACGTTGACCGAGACCGAACCGACCCACTCGAAATTGAAGTTGAGCTTCTGCGCCGTGGCCATGTCCGGCTCGGCAACCGGGTTGGCGGGGAGCGCTGGCGGCCACTCACCCGGCGCGTCCGTGTTGGCCACCGAACGCAGGGTGCCCAGGCGCAACGGGCCGTTGCGCAGGGACAACTCAGTGCCCGCAGGCGGGGCCTTGATCGCCAGGCAGATGCGCATGCCCGGGCCCAGCCAATATTCCTTGCCCAGGGGCCGTGGCTGCACCGGGTTGCCGTCCAGCGCGTAGATCTGCGCCTCGACCCCGGGAATGTTGATGCGATAGGTCAGGGTGTTATCGAGGTTGAGCAGGCGCACGCGGGTGATCTGCCCGGCAGGCAAATCGATGACGGGCAACGGCACGCCGTTGATGGTCGACAGGCGCCCTGCCGTACCGCCACGGGCCGCTTCCCGGGGGATGCTGAACTCGACAAAGTTGCCTTGCTCATCGATGTGCCAGTTTTTCAGGCTCAGGGTTTTTTCGTACTTGAACCCGGTGGGCTCGCGCTCCTCGACAATCAATGGCCCCACCAGCCCGCGGCCCAGCTCTTCGCTGCTGCTGACATGGGGGTGGTACCAGTAGCTACCGGCATCCGGCACGCGGAATTTGTAGTCGAAATACTCGCCCGGCAGCACCGGCAGTTGGGAAACGTAGGGCACGCCATCCATCTCCAGCGGCAGGCGGATGCCGTGCCAGTGAATGGTGGTCGCCACCGGCAGGTGGTTGATGAAACGCACCCGCAGCCACTCGCCCTGGCGGACCCGCAACTCAGTCCCTGGCGCCGATGGACCAAAGGCCCAGGCTTGGGTTGTGTGTCCTGGCACCAGTTCCACGTCCAGCGGCGCGGCGATCAGCTCGTAGTCATGACCGGCGTTGGCGTCTGCCACTTTCCCCAGCCAGTAACGCGACGCACCCCCGACCCCGACGCCAACCACTGCCAGACCGGCCAGACCACCGAGTATTTGTCGACGGGTAAAGGACATGGACTCAACTACCTCACGTATCTGCCGCAGGCCCAGGGCCCGCAAAAGGCGAATACGATACACCTGCGGTTGCGAAACAGTAAGGGTGACCGGTGGCCGCACATCAACTATGGACCTAACTATGTAGCGCACCTGTCCACTGTGTGCGGGCCATCCTCGCGGTCCCGTTTTCTCAAGAAAAGAGCCTGCATGAACACCGACGACACACACCCACTGCCCAATGCCGCCGACAAAGCAGCCCTCAAGGCCATCGCTACCCAGATCATTCGTGACTGCCCCAGCCTGCTGGACACGGCCCATGAAGTCGCCAGCGACCTGCTGAAAGCATCCGGTGTCCTGGGCCTGGATCCGGACCACGTGTACTTCCACCGTTTCGATACGGCCGAAAGCAGTTCGAGAGCCTTTACCGGTTGGGAACACGTCCACGCCACGCCAACCTCTTCCATGACCCTGACGCAGTTGGTCATCCAACGTTTTCGCGCCAGCGATCAGGACAACGCCGACCTGCTGGACGTCTATGCCGGCTTCTACACCGCCGGCCCCAAAGCCGGTACCTTCAATGAAACCAACGAAGTGCGCCTGCACGGCAACGAAGTGCTCAAGGCGTTCTGGCGCATCGATTTCAGTTCGATGTACCGCGACCGCCTGACGGCCTTCTGGAACACATCCGCCGCTGACTTCCGAACCCTGGCCAAATGCAATTTCCTGATCCAGGCCGTGAAAGCTCGGGACACGCGCCAGTTGAGCGATGAAGACTTCCAGTTCGTCACGAACGCCGTGCTAGGCCCGCTCACCTGGCCTGTAGACCTGGCTATGCTGCAAGCAACCCAGCCTTGTACCGACACCGTCAGGACCCTGGATGTCGACGGCTACGTCGCTACCAACATCCTGCGGTTTATCGCGCCCAGGGGCCGCCAGATTGTTTACCTGCCGGGTGCAGCCGTCGCCTTCACGGTGCTGGAAACCGAGCTGGACATGCACTATTGGGTCTTGCAGCAGATGAACGAGGAGTCCATGCGTCGTGCGTTCATGGCGCATTTCTGCCTGGCCGATCGTCAGACCATCGCCGACAACATCACCGATCTCATGAACAGGCTGGTCAGCACCTGGGGCAAGTACGATCATCATCTGATCAACACACACAGCCGGATCATCCGTGGCGATGCCTTCAGTTGGCTGCGCGACTCGAGCAAGGACGCCATGTTCGCCGAAGCCGAACTCTCGCTGACGTCCAATGGCGATCTGCGCAAGAAGCTGTGGATCGGTTACCTCAGTGCCGGTTTAAAAGTATTTGGGCCCATGGCGGTGGTGGGTTGGCCCATTGCGCTGACGGTGATCGGCGCCGATATCGCCAGCATGGGTTTGAACATCGATCAGGCAGCCAATGGAAAAACCGCCAAGGAGCGCAAGGCCGGGGTGCTGGGCGCTGTGCTAGGCGGCATCGATTTGCTGTTCAATCTCCTGCTCCTCAAAGGGCCGGGAACCTTGGAGGAAATCGGGCCGGACAACCTCTTTGAGGTGGAGGAAACGCTGAACAACAAGGGAGGAAGGCCCCAGGGCTGGCCCGCCGAACTGCCCGGCGAGCTGGAATCAGCCGTGCCTGAAGCAGCGCAACCCTTCGAAATTCCCGAGCACTGGCAAGCGAATGAACTGCTGGAAGGTCAAACGCCGGTGAGTGACTCCGGGCAATTCCAGGGTATTTATCGCCTCGATTCCAACCCCTCCACCGCAATCATGCTCGATGACATCGTTTATTACGTGCGCTACGAAGCTGACCTCAACGGAGGCGGAACCTGGTCCATTATTGACCCCGAAAATCCCCACGGGTTTTCAGGATCAATCCCCGTGCGACTGAACGCCGAGGGTGAATGGGCGTTGGCACCCCGAGCCGGACTCAAGGGCGGCGGCAACCGGCATCCGGGATCGTCGCGAACGCCTGCTCCTGCTCCTGCTCCTGCTCCCACTGCGGCCACCACGCCTGCTGCTGCGCAACCAAAAGCCATCCTGCGGCGCCCGTCCACAGAATACGATGTGGTCCAGCGCTTTCGTTTCAGAAACCTGGCGCTGGGCGAAAGAGAAACCCACATCAAAACCATCATCCAGCCCGATGGAAGTTTTCGTGGAATATCCAAATTCGACGAGTACATCGCGCCCACGCGCACCAAGCTGTCACAAGACGCCCGTCAGTTCTTTTCCCGCAGTGAACTCAGCGCTTCATTGCCTCCGCGCCCCGCGCTTCCTGCCGTGACGCCATCGACCACTGCCGCAGAATTGATTCCCAAGGTATTCGAAGCTGCACCTGGGTTGGTGATCGGTGAAAGTCAGGACCGCATTGCCAGCATGCGGTTTCTGATTGAGAACATGCCGCTGCTGGCGCAACAAAAAATCAAGACGATCTACTTCCATCGCCTGCTCAACGATTTCACCCAAATGGATCTCGATCATTTCTTCGAAACCGGATCAATGCCCAGTGATCTCAAGGTGTACTTGCAAAAGCTGAGCAGTGATCCCGCCGGTCACTTCACTCCGCTTGAAGTCGTCGAGGCGGCTCAACAAAACGGCATTCGCGTTCAGGCAACCGACTGCCTGGCCAGTTACCGCTTCCCCGGCTCGCCGCTTCCCGACATGCATGAACAAGCCATCAAGACCTACCTTACCCACACCATCATGCAGGCCGACCGAACACTCAACGGCGCGGGCAAATGGGTGGTGCTGACGGATCAGGAAAACCTCAACACCTTTCGTGGCATGCCTGGCATCAGCGAAATGCAGGGCGGGATAGGTTTGCGCATCGAAGAGGTGCGGCCGCAAGAAAGCCTGCTGTTTGAAACGGATCGAGGCATTGAAGTGGGCCGTGGTTTTGCCACTCAACCCGAATTCACCGACGGCAACGTCGACACCCTGCACGCCGACTTGAGCTTGCAGATGCCACTGCCCCTGCTCGCAAGAACGCCGGAGCAATTGAGCCGGATGCTCTTCAGGCAAGGCATGTTCACGTTTGAGACGTCGAACGGTAACTGGACGCTGATTCATCGCAGCAGAGACGGCCAAGTCGTTCGAACCCTGGTCGAGCGCACGGCTGCGGGCGGTTACCTGATCAATCGCCCCACCTGGACCGAGGTACATCAGGTGAGCTACGCCAGTATCGAGGAGCTGTCCTGGGCACTTAGCCGCATAGGAATGCACCTCGAAGGCCGCTTGCCGTTGTAACACCGGCCTGCTTTACCGCCGAGACGCACATGCAAAAAGCCCCCGGTCGTGAGACCGGGGGCTTTTTGCATGTGCGTCTCGACGGTGTTCGTCAGCCGTGATGTGAGCAAAATCGCGGAGGGCGTCGATGAACCCTATCAGACTCAGCCTTTGCCTCTCCAAGATCCCAGCGCGGTCAGTGTGCGCCGGCATCTTTTTTGGGAACGCCAATGGTTTTGCGTTCACCCGTTGCGCCGACTTCGTACACGTTCATAACCCACGTGTCGGCGATCACGGTTTCAACCACGTAGTTCTTCTGGGCTTGCGGCGTGAATTGCTGCGCAACAGGCTGCTCCTTGTCGAACGGCGTCGGCATGGGAATACCGTTAAAGGTAAACGGTTTGTCCTTAACCTCCCCTTGCACGTACACCGTTTTGTCCGCCTCGACCAGCTTACTGATGCTGTCAGTACCACCGGCGATTCTCTTCAGATAAGCCGGTACGCGCTTGAAGTAAGCAGCGTCATAAACCCGTTCACCCGCGCTCACAAATCCAGTATTGGCATACCCGTACGTATAACTGACAGGACGATCACCCTCGCCGCCTATGGTTCGGAAAGTCACGCTGGCTTGATGGTCATTCATGGCCAGTGGAACGACCGGCTCTGAAGTCAGATCACCCGCCTGACGGCTGCTGCAGCCGGTCATGACAAGAGCGAAAGTGATTGCTAATGGAAACGCCAAAGAGGTTTTCATTCGATCCCTGAACACGCTAGAAGTAGGCCTGAGTAGAGCCACTTGCAGAGCCAAAGTTCCTGGAGTTGACCGGTCTGCCGATGCCCTGACACCGAGCGCAGGTTTGTATCCCGGCACTGGAGGGACGATCCCGGAGGGCAGTAGAACAGTGCTTGGCGATACACAAAGCTGCCAGAATTTGCCACACCCAAAAAGCCAAAAGCCCGCAATTACGCGGGCTTCAGGGTGTTTCTTGCTAGTGGGTGCCGGTCAGTGCCGGATGCCCAATCATTCCCACTCAATGGTCGCTGGCGGCTTGCTCGACACGTCGTAGGTGACGCGGGAGATGCCTTCGATTTCATTGATGATGCGGCCGCTGACAGTTTCCAGCAGTTCGTAAGGCAGGTGGGCCCAACGCGCGGTCATGAAGTCGATGGTTTCCACGGCACGCAGGGCCACGACCCAGGCGTAGCGACGGCCATCACCGACCACACCGACCGATTTCACCGGCTGGAACACCACGAAGGCCTGGCTGACCTTGTGGTACCAGTCGGCCTTGCGCAGTTCTTCGATGAAGATGTGGTCGGCACGACGCAGCAGGTCGGCGTATTCCTTCTTCACTTCACCGAGGATCCGCACGCCCAGGCCCGGGCCCGGGAACGGGTGACGGTAGACCATGTCGTACGGCAGGCCCAGTTCCAGGCCCAGACGACGGACTTCGTCCTTGAACAGCTCGCGCAGGGGTTCCACCAGCTTGAGGTTCATTTCTTCCGGCAGGCCACCTACGTTGTGGTGCGACTTGATCACGTGGGCCTTGCCGCTCTTGGCGCCAGCCGACTCGATCACGTCCGGGTAGATGGTGCCCTGGGCCAGGTACTTGATGTTGTCCAGTTTGTTGGACTGGGCATCAAACACGTCGATGAAGGTACGGCCGATGATCTTGCGTTTCTTCTCTGGGTCGCTTTCGCCAGCCAGGTTGTTGAGGAACTGCTCTTCGGCGTTGGCACGGATCACCTTGACGCCCATGTTCTCGGCGAACATGGCCATCACTTGCTCACCTTCGTGCAGACGCAGCAGGCCGTTGTCGACGAAGACGCAGGTCAGTTGGTCGCCGATAGCCTTGTGCAACAGCGCGGCAACCACCGAGGAGTCGACACCGCCGGACAGGCCCAGCAGTACGTTGTCGGTGCCGACCTGGGCACGGATGTTGGCGATGGCGTCTTCGGCGATCTTCGACGGCGTCCACAGGGCTTCGCAACCGCAGATGTCGAGGATGAAACGCGACAGGATGCGCCCGCCCTGCTTGGTGTGGGTCACTTCCGGGTGGAACTGCACGCCGTAGTAGCCACGCTCGTCGTTGAACATGCCGGCGATCGGGCAGCTCGGGGTGCTGGCCAGGATGTGGAAGTCTTCCGGCATCTTGGTGACCTTGTCACCGTGGCTCATCCACACGTCGAGACCGAACAGGCCGTCGGCGTCGATGTGGTCTTCGATGCCGTCGAGCAGGCGGCTCTTGCCGACCACGTCTACGCGGGCGTAACCGAACTCACGCAGCTCGGAACCTTCGACTTTGCCACCCAGCTGTTCAGCCATGGTCTGCATGCCGTAGCAGATACCGAAGACCGGCACGCCCAGGTCAAACACCGCCTGCGGGCAGCGCGGGCTGTCGGCGACGTGCACGGACTCGGGGCCGCCGGCGAGGATGACGCCTTTGGGAGCGAACTCGCGAATCGCTTCATCGTCCATGTCGAACGGGTGCAGTTCGCAGTACACGCCGATCTCACGCACGCGGCGGGCGATCAGTTGGGTGTACTGGGAACCGAAGTCGAGGATCAGGATGCGGTGAGCGTGAATGTCGAGGGCCATGATTCAGTCTCGTCTTAGTAATTCAGAAACAGTCTTGATTCAGAAACAACTCGGGGCTGAATAAAACAGCCCCGGTTGCTTGATGATTTGCCTGAAGCCTCAACCTACGCGGTAGTTTGGCGCTTCTTTGGTGATCTGCACGTCGTGAACGTGGGATTCGGCCATGCCGGCACCGGTGATCCGCACGAACTCAGGCTTGGTGCGCATTTCTTCGATGTCGGCGCTGCCGGTGTAGCCCATCGAGGAACGCAGGCCGCCCATCAGTTGGTGAATGATCGCGCTCAGGGTGCCCTTGTACGGAACACGGCCTTCGATCCCTTCAGGTACAAGCTTCTCGGCGCCTGCCGAGGAGTCCTGGAAGTAACGGTCGGAGGAGCCTTGTGCCTGGGACATGGCGCCCAGCGAACCCATGCCGCGATACGCCTTGTACGAACGGCCCTGGTAGAGTTCGATCTCGCCTGGCGCTTCTTCAGTACCGGCGAACATCGAGCCCATCATCACGCAGGAAGCACCGGCCACGATGGCCTTGGACAGGTCACCGGAGAAACGGATGCCACCATCGGCGATCAACGGCACGCCGGTGCCTTCAAGGGCAGCGGCAACATTGGCGATGGCGCTGATTTGCGGCACGCCGACACCCGCGACAATACGGGTGGTGCAGATCGAGCCAGGGCCGATACCGACCTTGACCGCATCCGCGCCTGCTTCGGCCAGGGCCTTGGCAGCGGCGCCGGTGGCGATGTTGCCGCCAATCACCTGGACTTGCGGGAAGTTCTGCTTGACCCAACGCACGCGGTCGATCACGCCTTTGGAGTGACCGTGGGCGGTGTCGACCACCACCACGTCAACGCCGGCAGTGACCAGGGCTGCGACGCGATCACCGGTGTCTTTACCGGTACCGACGGCAGCGCCCACACGCAGACGACCTTGATCGTCCTTGCTGGCCAGCGGGTAAGCCTTGGCTTTTTCGATGTCGTTGACGGTCATCATGCCTTTGAGGGCAAACTTTTCGTCGACGATCAGCACGCGCTCGATGCGGTGCTTGTGCAGCAGTTCGCGCACGTCGTTCTTGTCGGCGCCTTCCTTGACCGTGACCAGGCGCTCTTTAGGCGTCATCACTTCACGGACAGTGGCTTCCATACGGTTTTCGAAACGGACGTCGCGGGAGGTGACGATGCCGACCAGGTCGCCATCGTGCAGCACAGGAACACCGGAGATGTTATGCAGGCCGGTCAGTTCGAGCAGTTCGCGAACGGTGGCGTCGGCCTCGATGGTGATCGGGTCCTTGACCACACCGGCTTCGTAACGCTTGACCTTGCGCACTTCGGCAGCTTGCTGCTCGATGGTCATGTTCTTGTGGATAATGCCGATGCCACCTTCCTGAGCCATGGCAATTGCCAGACGGGCTTCAGTGACGGTGTCCATGGCGGCGGAAACCAGTGGGATATTCAGCTCGATGCCACGGGTAAGGCGGGTCTTCAAACTGACTTCATTAGGCAGTACTTCGGAATAACCGGGCACTAAAAGAATGTCGTCGAAGGTCAGAGCTTCTTGGCTGATACGCAGCATCGCGGGGGCTCCCGAGCGGGAAATTGGAAGCGCGCCATTATAGTCAGACACCCCCTCGGGTTCAATGTAAAACTCTGTCTATTATCGATGCAGTGATCGACGGGGTATCTAGCGCCAAATAATCTGTAGGAGCGAGCCTGCTCGCGATGGACTCAAGAACACCGCGGGGAACCAGACTCCCCGCGTAATCGTTCACGTCCATCGCGAGCAGGCTCGCACCTACAAGGTCATCAGAGTTCGACTTTCACCCAACTGACAGGCTGATCCAGCCACTCGGCAAATTCGTCGATAAAACTCTGTTTGAACCCGGCCTCGGCCCAGTTGTTGAAGATGAAGCCCAGGTTGGAGAACCCGCACTCCTGCAAGAACAGAAAACCATTGATGTCATCTTCATGCCCGCACTCGGGGCAGATGAAGTTGTCGGTGCGCCCGGGCATCCAGTCTTCCAGGCTTTCGAACAGTGCCTCGCCCACTTCCTTGCGACACTCGGCGCAGCCGGCCTCCTCGAGAAAGCCTTTGGCGGGGGTATAGATGCAGCGCTTGGTGATGATCTCCAGGCCATTGATCGGTTCACCGAATGGCAGCGCCTGCGGGTGCAGTACCACGGTCCGCGCGCCGGGGGCGATGGCGTGGGCCATGCGATTGCCGGTACGCCCGCAGGTAGTGAGTTGTTCTTCGATGATGTTCTTGCGCACCAACCACCGCACAATCGCCCGCGCCCGGGATTCGTGCACCGGCAGGGTGGAGATTTTCGGGACGAGGATGCTTTGCGAGTTCATGGGGCAGGCCTGGTACAAATGCTGAAAGATTGACCTGTGGGAGCGAGCTTGCTCGCGATGGCAGTGGCTCAGGCAACATCAATGCTGGCTGTATGGCCTCATCGCGAGCAAGCTCGCTCCCACAGGATTTGCGGCCGGCAGCTTAATCCCTGACAGACTCAGGTCAAGTGCTGAAGTAGCGGGTCAGCAAGGCAATCCCGCTGGCCAGCACCAGCCAGGTCACCAACCGCACAAAGGCCTCGCGGGACAACTTCAGGGCCAGGCGCCGGCCGATCCACAATCCCAGCGCCATGGCCGGCAACAGGCACAAGGCCAACAGTAGCAAGGGTAGCTCGGCGTAGACCCCGGCGATCAGGAACAGGCTCAGGCGCACCAAGGTGCTGCAACTGATCAGGGCACTTTGCGTGGCGCGGGCGGCGTCCTTGGGCAGGCGGCTGTTGAGATAAATGGCGTATAAAAAGCCGCCACTGCCGAACAACGCACCAAACACGCCACCCACCGTGCCCATGGGAATCGCCCAGGCGGCGGACAACTGCACTGGGCGCGCCTTCACCCACAGGCTGTAGACGGCGTAGGCACTGATGAACAGGCCCATCAACAGCAACAACAGGTCGGACTTGAGGTTCAGCAGGAAGATCACCCCCAGGGTGCAGCCCAGCGCCATACACGGCAGCAGGCGCAACAACTCGGGCCTGGCCACGTCACGGCGCGAGGGCAGCAGGTTGCCGAACGCGGCGACAAAATCCAGTAGCACCAGCAACGGTATGATTTTCGACAGCGGCAGGAACAGGATCAGGATCGGCCCCGCCACCAGGGCCGTACCAAAACCGGCAATGCCAAACACGATATAGGCCAGGCTGACCGCCAGGGCGATGACCAGCCATTGCGTGGCGTCGAATGGCCATTGCTGCAACACTTCAATCAGATTCATCAGGGCTGTCCTTGATTTAGCGCTGATCACTTTAGCCAGCGTGCAGCATTGCGACTAATATCTTCCTGACCCTCCACTCATCTCAAAAAGGCATGACTCGTGCTTTCGACCCGCCAATTGCGTTACTTCGTGGAAATCGCCGAGTGCGGCAGTTTCAGCGCCGCCGCCGAACGCCTGTTCATCGCCCAATCTGCCCTGAGCCGGCAGATCAAGGACATGGAGAGCCGCCTGCAGACCCCGCTGTTCGAACGTACCGCACGCCAGCCACGGCTCACCGCCGCCGGCGAAGCATTCTTGCCTCGGGCCCGAAACCTGCTCAGTGAACTGCTCAAGGCCAGTGAGATGGCGACCCAGGTCGGCAACGGCCAACTCGGCACCTTGCGCCTGAGTCACTCCAGCACCGTTCCCATGAGCGGTCAGGTGCTGGGCGGCATCAGCACTTACCTGGAACAGCATGTGGACGTGTCCATGGACATCGTCAAGCTGTCCTCCGAAGCCCAGTTGCAGGAACTCGCCGAGGGCCGCCTGGACGTTGGCCTGCTGCGCTTGCCCGTGCTGCGCCAGCGCGAAGGGGTGCAGATCATCGAGCTGTACCGCGAGCGCTTGTTGCTGGCGGTGCCGCCTGGGCATGCACTGGCGCGCAACACCCCCAGGCAGGGCATCGAGCTGGGGCAACTGAAGGATCAGCCCTTCATTTCCATCCCCCACCCGCAACGCGGTGGCTTGAGCTACCTGTCCGCCGAGCTGTGCATGCGCCAGGGGTTCTTTCCCAAGGCCGCGCGAGTGGTGTCGCGCAAAACCACCCAGTTGCAACTGATCCAGGCCGGGTTCGGCATGGCCCTGCTTCCGGAGTCGATGCAAGACATCGCGCCGCCAGACATTCACTTCCTGCCCCTGGCCGACCCGGATTGCTACAGCAGCGTCGCCCTCGCCTGCCGGCAAGATCCCACCGCGCTGGTTGAGCAATTCGTTGAACACTTCACCCGATCGGCGTAGGGGGATCGTGCATTGCGCGGAAGATTGCCTTTATCATGCGCCCCATGATTAAAGATCCCTTTGCAAGACTCGGCCTGGACCGCGAAGTCCTCACCGTCAGCCAACTCAACGGCCGCGCGCGGGTGTTGCTCGAAGATGTGTTCAGCAACATCTGGGTCGAAGGCGAAATCTCCAACCTCGCCCGCCCGGCGTCCGGCCATGTGTATTTCACCCTCAAGGACAGCGGTGCCCAGGTGCGTTGCGCGCTGTTCCGGCAGAACGCCGCGCGGGTACGCCAGGCACTCAAGGATGGCCTGGCGGTCAAGGTGCGGGGCAAGGTCTCGCTGTTTGAGGGGCGTGGCGACTACCAACTGATTCTCGACACCGTGGAGCCTGCCGGTGACGGTGCGCTGCGCCTGGCGTTCGATGCGTTGAAGGAGAAACTCAGCGCCGAAGGCCTGTTCAGTGCCGAACGCAAAGTGCCGCTGCCGGCCCATCCGCAGCGCATTGGCATCATCAGTTCGCCCACTGGCGCCGTGATCCGCGACATCATCAGTGTGTTCCGCCGGCGTGCGCCCCAGGTGGCGCTGACCCTGATCCCCACCGCCGTGCAGGGGCGCGAGGCCACCGCGCAGATTGTCCGCGCCCTGCAGTTGGCCGACGCCCGGGGCTTCGACGCCTTGATCCTGGCCCGTGGCGGCGGCTCGCTGGAAGACCTCTGGTGCTTCAACGAAGAAGCCGTGGCCCGCGCCGTGGATGCCTGCATCACGCCGATTGTCAGCGCGGTCGGGCATGAGACCGATGTGTCGATCAGCGACTTCGTGGCGGATGTCCGCGCGCCCACACCGTCGGCCGCCGCTGAACTGCTGGCACCGGACTCCAGCGATCTGCTGCGCCGGGTCGAAAGCCTGCATCGGCGCCTGGTGATGCGCATCCGCGATCGCCTGATGCGCGATCGCCTGCGCCTGGAAGGCATGTCCCGGCGCCTGCGTCATCCGGGCGAGCGCCTGCGCCAACAAGCGCAACGCCTCGACGACCTGGACATGCGCCTGCGCCGAGCCTTCGAGCGCAGCCTCAACACCCGCCGTGAACGCTTGATCCGCCTGGAAACCCGCCTCGCCGGGCAACATCCGGGGCGGCAACTGGCATTGCTGCGCCAGCGCCTGGACAGTTTTGCCGAACGTCTGCCCCGGGCCATGCGTGAAGGTCTCAAGGCCCGGCGCCTGCAACTGCAAAGCCAGGTCCAGACCCTGCAGGTGGTCAGTCCGCTGGCGACCCTGGCCCGTGGCTATAGCATTTTGCTCGATGAGCGCGGCAATGCGATCCGCAGCGCTGGGCAAACCCATACCGGCCAGCGCCTGACAGCCAAGCTGGGCGAAGGCCACTTGCAGGTCCGGGTCGAAGACAACCACCTGACACCTGTCACCCTTTCTCTACTGGATTGATCGATGCCGCGTTTTCTAGCTCCGTTGCTGTTGCTCTGCCTGACCTTCAACGCCCACGCCGACAGTTACATCACCCGCCTGCTGAACAAACCGGTGCCGGGCGGTGTGGCGGTGGTCGACCTGGGCCCTGCGGCCCAGGCGCCCAAATCCAGTTACCAGGGCAAGCCGGTGCTGGTGGTCAAGGAACAGAACAACTGGCTGGCGATTGTCGGCGTGCCCCTGAGCGTCAAGCCGGGTACCCAGCAAATCAGTAGCGCGGGGCGCAACCTGAGCTTCACGGTGGGCAACAAGAAGTACCCGGAACAGCGCATCACCCTGAAAAACACCCAGCAGGTCAATCCGAACCCGGCCAACCTCAAGCGCATCGAAGGCGAACTGGCCGAGCAGATCCAGGCATACCGCACCTTCAGCCCCAACATCCCGAGCAACCTGCTGCTGGACAAACCGGTCAACGGCCCACTGTCGAGCAAGTTCGGGGTACGCCGCTTCTTCAACGGTGAAGAGCGCAATCCCCACGCCGGTCTGGACTTCGCCGTGCCCGCCGGGACCCCGATCAAGACCCCGGCCGCGGGCAAGGTGATCCTGATCGGCAACTACTTCTTCAACGGCAATACCGTGTTCGTCGACCACGGCCAGGGCTTCATCAGCATGTTCTGCCACATGTCGAAAATCGACGTGAAGCCCGGCCAGTCGCTGGCACGCGGTGCAGTGGTCGGCAAGGTCGGCGCCACCGGCCGCGCGACCGGTCCGCACATGCACTGGAACATCAGCCTGAATGATGCGCGGGTTGACCCGGCGATCTTCATTGGGGCATTTCAGCCCTGAGGCATTGGCGAGGCTACCGGCCTCATCGCGGGCAAGCCCGCTCCCACAGGGGGAGCAGGCTTGCCCGCGATGACAATTCTGCAGACACCGACGAAGCACTCACTGCGCCACCTTCAATTGCGCATTGCTTCAACCACACGCAAACATCCAGATAAATATTAAAACAACCCGCAATAAAATATCGATAAAAGTAACTTTTCGAGTATTCCTATCAAAGTTTTCCGACTGCTTGCCATCTTTTTCCGTCGCGGTTAGGGTTGAGGGCATGAAAACCTCTCACACCCTCATTCAGCTTCGCCAGCACCGCAGCCTGTGCCTCGTCAGCGCACGACTGCCGGGCTGAATCGCAGCGCCTCGCCCCTATATTTATCCAACACAACAGTGATCCACCGGCAGGCCGCCTCTTTTCGGCCAACAACAGAATAAGGATTCCCAGATGAGCATGCTCAAAGACCCGTCTTCGAAATACCGCGCGTTCCCGACCATCGACATTCCTGATCGCACCTGGCCGTCGAAGACCATCACATCCGCGCCGATCTGGTGCAGCTCCGACTTGCGCGATGGTAACCAGTCGTTGATCGAGCCGATGGATGCGGCGAAAAAGCTGCGCTTCTGGAAAACCCTGGTTCAGGTGGGTGTGAAGGAAATCGAAGCCTCCTTCCCGGCCGCTTCGCAAACCGATTTCGACTTCGTGCGGACCTTGATTGAAGACGGCCACATCCCTGACGACACCACCATCCAGGTGTTGACCCAGGGCCGTGAAGACTTGATCGCTCGCACCTTCGAATCCCTGCGCGGGGCGAAAAAGGCCATCGTTCACCTCTACAACGCCACCTCCCCGTCCTTCCGCCGGATTGTCTTCAACCAGGACAAGGACGGCATCAAGGAAATCGCGGTCAGTGCGGCCAAACTGTTCGTCAAGTACGCCGCCCAGCAGCCGGAGACCGAGTGGACGTTCGAATACTCGCCAGAGACCTTCAGCGCCACTGAGCTGGAGTTCGCCAAGGAAGTCTGTGACGCGGTGATCGAGGTCTGGAACCCGACGCCGGAACACAAGATGATCCTCAACCTGCCAGCCACCGTCGAGTGCGCCACGCCGAACATCTACGCCGACCAGATCGAGTGGTTCGGCCGCCACATCAACCGTCGTGACAGCGTGCTCATCAGCCTGCACACCCACAACGACCGTGGCACCGGCGTTGCGGCCACTGAACTGGGGCTGATGGCCGGCGCCGACCGTGTCGAAGGCTGCCTGTTCGGCAACGGCGAGCGCACCGGCAACGTCGACCTGGTCACCGTGGCCTTGAACCTCTACACCCAGGGCGTGAACCCCGAGCTGGACTTCTCCGACATCGACGGCGTGCGCAAAGTCGTCGAAGAGTGCAACCAGATTGCCGTGCACCCCCGTCACCCGTACGTCGGCGACCTGGTGCACACCGCGTTCTCCGGCTCCCACCAGGATGCCATCCGCAAGGGCTTCGCCCAGCAGCAGGCGGACGCCTTGTGGGAAGTGCCGTACTTGCCGATCGACCCGGCCGACATCGGTCGCAGCTACGAGGCGGTGATCCGCGTCAACAGCCAGTCCGGCAAAGGCGGGATCGCCTACCTGCTGGAACAGGAATACGGCATCAACTTGCCGCGTCGCATGCAGATCGAGTTCAGCCAGGTGGTGCAACGCGAGACCGATCGCCTGGGCCTGGAGATGACCGCACAACAGATCCACGCCTTGCTGCACAGCGAGTACTTGCAGGCCAACACCCCGTACGCGCTGGTCAGCCATCGCCTGCAGGAAGAAAACGGCCACAGCGCGGTGGAAGTGGAAGTCTCGAGCAAAGGCCAGGGCGAAACCAACCTGCACTGGCGCGGCAAGGGCAATGGCGCCCTGGAAGCCCTAGTGGCCGGCTTGCCGATTCCAGTGGAGATCATGGACTACAACGAACACGCCATCGGCGCAGGGACCAACGCCAAGGCCGCGGCCTACATTGAGCTGCGGGTGAACGGCGAACGGGCGGTACATGGCGTGGGCATCGATGAAAACATCACCACCGCCAGCTTCAAGGCCCTGTTCAGCGCGCTGAACCGCTCCCTGAGCCAGCCACAGGCCAAAGCGGCGTAACAAGGCTGAGCGCAAGACAAAAGGCCCCTAGGTGAAAACCTGGGGGCCTTTTTGTTTGCCTGATGTTTATAGCAAGCTCGCTCCCACCGTTGATTGGTGTGAACGCGGAGACTGTGGGAGCGAGCTTGCTCGCGATGGGGCCAGTTCAGGCAGTGAAAATCTCAGGTGAACTCGAAGGTATCGGCATCCAGGTTCGCTGGAAACCGCGTGCGGTAGGCGGCCAGTTCGGCCGCGTCGAGCACCACCTGGAACACCCCGTCCGCCTCGCCGGCGCTGAGCAGGGTCTCGCCCTGGAAGTCCAGCACCTGGCTGTCGCCGGTATAGGCAAAGCCCTTGCCATCGGTGCCCACCCGGTTCACCGCCGCGACGTAGCACAGGTTCTCGATGGCCCGGGCCGGCAGCAGGCGATTCCAATGCTGGCGGCGCGCGCCTGGCCAGTTGGCGGTGTACAGCAGCAAGTCTGTGTCCTGCGGATCGCGGCTCCACACCGGGAAGCGCAGGTCGTAGCAAATCAACGGGCGTATGCGCCAACCCTTGAGTTCGAACTGCACCTGGCGCTCGCCGGGCGTGAAGTGATTGTGTTCGCCCGCCATGCGGAACAGGTGACGCTTGTCGTAGTGCCAGACTTCGCCATCGGGCCGCGCCCACAACAGGCGGTTGCGATGGCTGCCATCGGCGGCCTGGACGATGATGCTGCCGGTGATCACCGCATCCAGCTTCGCCGCCTGGGCCCGCAGCCATTTGCTGGTCGGGCCGTTCTCCGCTTCGGCGAGGGTCGCCGACTCCATGGAGAAACCCGTGGTGAACATTTCCGGCAGGATGATCAGGTCCGCGCCACGCGCCTGCTCCAGCAACAGCTCGAAGTGCTCGAGGTTGGCCTGGCGGTCGTGCCAGGCCAGGGTGGTCTGGATCAATGCCAGGTTGAGGTTGGGCAGGTTGCTCAGATCACGCATAGTTTTTCCGCCGCCGCACGCAGCGTCTCCTCTCGCTTGGCAAAACACAGGCGCACCAGGCGTTGTTCCTGCGGTGGGTTCTGGTAGAACACCGACACCGGAATAGCCGCCACGCCGTGTTCACGGGTCATCCAGACGGCCATGTCGACATCGTTCAGGTCCGGGCGAATCTGCGAGTAATCGACCAGTTGGAAATAAGTCCCGGTGACTCGGGTAAAGCTGAATCGCGATGGCAGCAGCAGATCGCAGAACAGGTCACGCTTGGCCTGATAGAAGGCCGGCAGTTCTTCGACGTGCTCCGGGTGGGCCGCCATATAGTCGGCCAGCGCGTACTGCAGCGGGGTGACGCCGCAGAAGCTGACGTACTGGTGCACCTTGCGCAACTCTGCCGTGAGGGCCGGTGGCGCCACCACGTAGCCGGTCTTCCAGCCGGTGACGTGGTAGGTCTTGCCGAACGAGCTGACCACAAAGGCCCGTTGATACAGCTCCTCATGGGCCAGCACGCTGACATGGGGCACGCCGTCGTACACCAGGTGTTCATAGACTTCGTCGCTGACCAGGTAGATGTCGCGGCCGCGGATCAGCTCGGCCAGCTGCTCAAGCTCAGCGCGGGAAATCAGCGCACCACTGGGGTTGTGTGGCGAGTTGAGGATGATCATCCGTGTGCGCGGGCTGAGGGCATCCTTGAGCGCTTGGAAGTCGATCGAAAAGTCGTTCGCCGCCAGTTGCACATGCACGCAGCGCCCGCCCGCCAGGGCCACCGAGGGCTCGTAGCTGTCATAGGCCGGGTCAAAGACGATGACCTCGTCACCGCTGTGGATCACGGCCTGGATCGCGCAGAAGATCGCCTGGGTGGCGCCCGGAGTGATCGTCACTTCGTCATCGGCATCGACGCCGACCCCATAGCTGCCGGCGATCTTCGCCGCCACCTGTTGGCGCAACGCTGGCAGGCCGGTCATCGGGCAATACTGGTTGTGCCCATTGGCAACATGCCATCCCAGCGCATCGCGCAGGGCTTGCGGGCCGTCGAAATCGGGAAACCCCTGGGACAGGTTGAGCGCGCCACTGGAAGCCGCGAGCTGGGACATTTGGGTGAAGATAGTGATGCCGACATTCGGCAGCTTGCTGGTGATCATCAAGTGTTCCCTACTGGACGCCCGCGCTGACGACGGCGCGGGAGAGCCCGAGGATAGCGCAAACACCAGACACGAAAAAGGGCGCCCGCTGGCGCCCTTTCCGATGTTGCACAGAAGCGGCAATCAACGCTTGTCGCGGCGTTTCTTGTCGGCTTTCTTGTGGTGCGACATCAAACGACGCTTCTTGTTGACCTGACGGTCGGTGAGCGTGTTCTTGTTCGCTTCGTACGGGTTCTCGCCACCCTTGAACTCGATGCGGATCGGCGTACCAACCAGCTTCAGGACACGACGGTAGGTGTTTTCCAGGTAACGCACGTACGAGTTCGGAACCTTCTCGACCTGGTTGCCGTGGATCACGATCAGCGGCGGGTTGGCCCCCCCCAAGTGGGCATAACGCAGCTTGATCCGGCGGTTGTTGACCATCGGCGGCGCGTGCTCGCCCACGGCGTCTTCGAGGATCTGGGTCAGGCGGTTGGTCGGCCAGCGCGTGATCGCCGACTTGAACGAGTTCTGTACCGACTGGTACAGGTTGCCCACGCCAGTGCCGTGCAGGGCCGAGATGAAGTGGATGTCGGCAAAGTCGACGAAGAACAACCGACGCTCCAGCTCGATCTTCACGAAATCACGTTCCGACGACGTCATGCCGTCCCACTTGTTCAGCGCGATAACGATGGCGCGACCAGCTTCCAGGGCAAAGCCCAGGAGGTTCAGGTCGTGGTCAACCACGCCTTCGCGGGCGTCCATCACAAAGATCACCACGTTGGCGTCTTTGATCGCTTGCAGGGTCTTGACCACCGAGAATTTTTCGACTTCTTCGTTGATCTTGCCGCGCTTGCGCACACCCGCGGTGTCGATCAGCGTGTACTTCTCGTCGTTACGCTCGAACGGGATGTAGATACTGTCACGCGTGGTGCCGGGTTGGTCGTAGACGATGACCCGGTCTTCACCAAGCATGCGGTTGACCAGGGTCGACTTGCCGACGTTCGGCCGGCCGATGATGGCGATCTTGATGCCATCTTTTTCGCTTGGACCCGGAATCCGTACGGCTTCTTCGCCTTCGGCGACGTTGGCGTTCAGATCCTCTTCTTCGGTGTCACGCGGGAATTCGCCGAGGGCGGCTTCCAGCAGGGTGTTCACACCGCGACCTTGTGCACCGGCAACACCGATGGCGTGCCCCATGCCCAAGGGGGCAAATTCGGCGCGGGCCATTTCCGGATCGATGTTGTCGATCTTGTTGGCCACCAGCAGGGAGCGTTTGTTGCGCTTGCGCAAGTGCTCGGCAATCATCTGGTCGGCGGCGGTGAAGCCCGCCTTGGCATCTACCAGGAACAGCACGACATCGGCTTCTTCGATGGCCAGCAGCGACTGCTCGGCCATCTTTTCGTCCATGCCGTGTTCGTCACCGGAAATACCACCCGTGTCGACCAGGATATAGGAGCGCCCTTGCCACTTTGCCTCACCGTATTGGCGATCACGGGTCAGACCGGAAAGGTCGCCGACAATAGCGTCGCGGCTTTTGGTCAGGCGGTTGAACATGGTGGATTTGCCGACGTTCGGTCGGCCCACCAGGGCGATTACGGGAACCATGCGGCTCTCCACTTCGTTATTTCAGAAAATACAAAAGCCGCTGCGAGGCAGCGGCTGGTGCTCGTGTAGGAGCGAGCTTGCTCGCGAAGAAGCTCACGACAACGCGTTTATCCAGACTATACGCGTTATCGTTGACGCCCATCGCGAGCAAGCTCGCTCCTACCTATAGGTCCAGCATAGTTCTTACTTGATGGTCAGCGCTTCCAGTTTGCCGCTGTTGCCATACACATAAATCGTGTCACCCACCACCAGCGGACGGGCACGAAGGCCGTCGCTGTCGATGCGTTCACGGCCGACGAAACGGCCATCCACCTGACTCAACAGGTGCAGGTAACCTTCCAGGTCACCGACTGCAACGTAGCTGGAGAACACTTCCGGGGCCGACAGTTGACGACGGGCCAGCGAATCGTTGCTCCACAAGGCTGTGGTGGAACGTTCATCGACGCCTTCAACGGTGCCCGAAGACAGACTCACATAAACGTTGCCGAAACCTTGAGCGACACCGGCGTAGCTGGAAGCATCACGCTGCCACAGCTGGCGACCGCTCTCCAGGTCCAGTGCCGCAACGCGACCCTGGTAGCTGGCGACATACAGGGTGCCGCCGGACAACAGCAGGCCACCGTCGATGTCGACTACCCGATCCAACTCGGAACGGCCTTGCGGGATCGCTACGCGCGTTTCCCACATCGGCACGCCGTTGTTGATGTTCAGCGCCACGACTTTACCGGTCGACAGGCCAGCCAGCGCCAGGCGGTTGGTCACGATCGGCGCACTGGTACCGCGCAAGGTCAGGACCGCCGGGGTGCTGTCGTACAACCAGCGCTGGTTGCCAGTGGCGGCGTCCAGGCCGATCAGGCGATCGTCCTGGGTTTGCACCACGACCACATCACCGTTGTTGGCAGGCGGGGCCAGCACTTCGCTGGTGACCCGGGCACGCCATTTCTCTTCACCGTTGATGGCATCCAGGGCAATCACTTCGCCCTTGAGGGTACCGACCATGACCAGGCCGTAACCCACGCCCACAGCGCCGGAAACTGGCAGCTCGAGGTCTGTCTCCCACTTGATGTCACCGTTACCGCGATCCATCGCCATGACCGTGCCATTCACGTCACCGGCATAGATGGTATCGCCGTCGATGGCCGGCACCAGCATGATGTAGGTTTCGCCCTGACCGTCACCGATCGAACGACTCCATTGCTTTTGCAGGACCACTTCTTCCTTGAAGTCGACCAGTTCGGCCGGTGGCAGTTCTTTTTTACTGTTGCTGCTGCAACCCGCGGCCAGAACGGCCAGAGCCAGCAATGCTGCATGTTTCCAACGGATCACGTCACGCATCCCCTTTGGCCAGGTCGTCCAACTTGATTTGTAGGCCACCGACCGCTGCTTCATCCGACAGCGCCGCCTTGGCTTTCTGGTAGGCCGCATGGGCTTCGTCGGTACGACCCAACTGGACCAGCAGGTCACCCTTGAGTTCCTCGCGAGTGGCCAGGAATGCCTTGTCCGCATCGCCTTCGAGCAACTTCAGGGCTTCGTCGGTCTTGTTCTGCGCCGCCAGCACCTGGGCCAGACGCTGACGCGCCACTTCGCCCAGGGTTGGGTTGACCGGCTTGTCGGCCACGGCCTTGAGTTCGTTGGCAGCGTCGTCGAGCTTGCCGCTGTCGACCGCGACCTTGGCCACGAACAGACGACCGTACTGCGCGTAGGCGGTGCCGCCGAACTCGCTGTTGAGCTTGTTGGCCAGGTCCGCAACACGGGCCGCGTCAGGCTTGCCGTCCGGGGTCAACGTGGTTTCCAGCAGTTCCTGGTAGAGCATCGAGGCACCTTGCGACTGGTTGCTCTGATACTTCTGGAACGCCTGCCAGCCGAACACGATGACCAGCGCCAACAGGCCGCCAGTGACCAGGGGTTTACCGTTGCGCGTCCACCAGTCCTTCAAATCCGCCAGCTGTTCATCTTCGGTACTCGACACCCCAATACTCCTTATTCGCTAAATCGGCTGTTTGACAGCTTCAACCCTGCACGACGCAGGTGGCCAGGTGAGCGGCGAGCGCGTCCCAGGCAATGCTTTGTTGTTCGCCCTGGCCACGCAGGGGTTTGAAACCTACCACTTGCTGGGCCATCTCGTCGTCACCGAGGATCAGTGCGTACAGCGCACCGCTCTTGTCGGCTTTCTTGAACTGGCTTTTGAAGCTGCCGGCACCGGCGTTCACTTGCAGGCGCAGGTTGGGCAACTGGTCACGCACCCGCTCGCTCAGGGACAGGGCAGCCAGTTCGGCAGCCTCGCCGAAGGCGCACAGGTAGACGTCGACCTGCCGGGAAATTTCTTGCGGGATCTGCTCCAGGGTTTCCAGCAGCAACACCAGGCGCTCGATGCCCATGGCGAAACCCACGCCGGTGGTCGGCTTGCCGCCCATCTGCTCGACCAGGCCGTCGTAACGGCCGCCCGCGCACACGGTGCCCTGGGCGCCGAGCTTGTCGGTGACCCATTCGAATACGGTTTTGCTGTAGTAATCCAGCCCGCGCACCAGCTTGGGGTTGATCACATAAGGAATGCCCGCGGCGTCCAGGCGAGCCTTGAGGCCTTCGAAGTGCGCGCGCGACTCGTCATCCAGGTAGTCGGCCATCTTCGGCGCGTCGACCAGGACCGCCTGGGTATCGGCGTTCTTGGTGTCGAGCACGCGCAGCGGGTTGGTCTTGAGGCGACGCTGGCTGTCTTCGTCCAGTTGGTCCAGGCGCGCCGAGAGGTACTCGACCAGCGCCTCGCGGTAACGCCCACGGGACTCGCTGGTGCCCAGGCTGTTGAGCTCGAGCTTGACCGCATCGCGGATCCCCAGCTCGCCCCACAGGCGCCAGGTCAGCACAATCAGCTCGGCGTCGATGTCCGGACCGTCGAGGTTGAACACTTCGACACCGATCTGGTGGAACTGGCGATAGCGGCCTTTCTGTGGGCGCTCGTGGCGGAACATCGGGCCGATGTACCAGAGTTTCTGCACCTGACCACCGCCGGTGATGCCGTGTTCCAGCACCGCCCGTACGCAGGCCGCGGTGCCTTCGGGACGCAGGGTCAGCGAATCGCCGTTGCGGTCCTCGAAGGTGTACATCTCTTTTTCGACGATATCGGTCACTTCACCGATGGAGCGCTTGAACAGCTCGGTGAACTCGACGATCGGCATGCGGATCTGCTTGTAACCGTAGTTATCCAGCAGACGCGAAACGGTGCCTTCGAAATGACGCCACAGTGGGGTCTGTTCGGGCAGGATGTCGTTCATGCCACGGATGGCTTGCAGAGACTTGCTCACAAAAATTCCTTAATTCGTTTGATCAGCCGCGAGCGATCAGCGCTGCATCGGCTTCGACCTTTTCGGCCGCTTTCTGGCGGATCAGCCGTTCCAGCTCATCCACCAGATTGTCATTCGTCAGTTTCTGCGCCGGCTTGCCGTCGATGTAGATCAGGTTCGGCGTACCACCGGTGAGGCCGATATGGGCCTCCTTGGCTTCGCCAGGACCGTTGACCACACAGCCGATGACCGCAACATCCAGCGGCACCAGCAGATCTTCGAGGCGCCCTTCCAGCTCGTTCATGGTCTTGACCACATCGAAGTTCTGCCGCGAGCAGCTCGGGCAGGCGATGAAGTTGATGCCACGGGAACGCAGGTGCAGGGACTTGAGGATGTCGTAGCCGACTTTCACTTCCTCGACCGGGTCAGCCGCCAGCGAGATGCGGATAGTATCGCCAATCCCTTCGGCGAGCAGCATACCGAGGCCCACCGCGGATTTCACTGTGCCTGAACGCAATCCACCGGCCTCGGTGATGCCCAGGTGCAACGGTTGGACGATTTCCTTGGCCAGCAAGCGGTAGGCTTCGACGGCCATGAACACGTCGGATGCCTTTACGCTGACCTTGAAGTCCTGGAAGTTCAGGCGTTCAAGGTGCTCGACGTGGCGCAAGGCCGACTCCACCAGCGCCGCCGGCGTTGGCTCGCCGTATTTCTTTTGCAGGTCTTTTTCCAGGGAGCCGGCGTTGACCCCGATGCGGATCGGGATCCCGCGGTCGCGGGCGGCATCGACCACCGCACGCACGCGGTCTTCGCGACCGATGTTGCCGGGGTTGATCCGCAGGCAATCGACACCCAGTTCAGCGACCCGCAGGGCGATCTTGTAGTCGAAGTGAATGTCGGCCACCAGCGGCACCTTCACCAACTGCTTGATCCGACCGAAGGCTTCAGCGGCGTCCATGTCCGGAACGGACACCCGCACGATATCGACGCCAGCGGCTTCCAGACGGTTGATCTGGGCCACGGTGGCGGCCACGTCATTGGTGTCGCTGTTGGTCATGCTCTGCACAGCGATAGGCGCATCACCGCCCACCGGTACCGAACCGACCCAGATCTTGCGGGATTCGCGACGTTTGATTGGAGATTCGCCGTGCATGACTTATTGACCCAACTTCAGGCGAGCAGTCTCGCCACTGGTGAACGGAGCTACATCGACTGCTTGCCCGTTGTAGCTGACTTGCGCACCGCGGGCAAAACCCAGGCGGACGGCAAAGGGTGGCTTGCCGCTGACATCGACGGTATCGCCCTTACGCTTCAGACCGCTGAACAGCACTTTGCCATTGCCGTCGGAGACCTGCGTCCAGCAGTCCGACACGTACTGGATACGGACCTGACCGGAACCGGCCACCGGGGCAGGCGCTACCGGCGCGCTGACCACGGGTGCCGGTGCTACGGGAGCAACCGGGGCAACAGGTACCGCAGGGGTGACTGGTGTCGCAACCACCGACGCAGCAGGTGCTGCCTCCGGGGTCTGGGCGGTTTCCGCGGTCGGGGCCACGGAGGCCCCTTCAGGCAAGGCCAGCGGGGTCGTGCTTTCGGTCTGGGCTTCGACGACGGCCTGGTCTTCCGGCTCGTCCAGCGGATGGATCTGGGTGGTGCCGTCGGCACCTTCAACTTCGACGTGCTCGGGGTTCAGGCCGATCAGGTCCTTGGTGCGCAGCGAGGTTTGATCCTGCCACCAGACAAAACCACCGCACACGACCGCAATCAGCAACAGCAGGCTGACAATGCGCAGGATGGTATGGGAAATACGGCTGGGCTCTTCGATCCGCCCCAGGCTGTGGACGTTGCTGCCCTGGCCGTCGGTGCCGGTGTGCTGGTCGAACTGCTGGACCAGGACGCCCTGGTCCATGCCGAGCAATTTGGCATAGGCACGGATGTAGCCGCGGGCAAAGGTATGCCCTGGCAGCTTGTCGAACGCGCCAGCTTCCAGGTTACCCAGGGAAATCACGGTGAGATTGAGCTTTACCGCTACTTCAGCCAACGACCAACCATTGCTTTCGCGGCCCTGACGCAAGGTCTCTCCGGGGTTTACGCGAGTCGCTGCTACAACTTCGGGATGCGCCGCTTTCATCATTGCTCCGACAGGTATTGCTGATATTCCGGCGTACCGGGATAGAGTCGTTTTAGTTGCTGGCCCAGGCTTGCGGCCTTGTCGCGATCTTCGAACACACTGGCCAGCCGAACGCCGAGCCATAGACTACGTGCATTTTGCTCGGCGAGCAGGCTAAAACGGTCGTAATAGTCGCGCGAGGGCACATAATGCCTGTCTTCGAATGACAACTCAGCCATTTCCAGCAACGCCCGGGGTTGCTGGCGATTCAGGCGCAGGGCTTTTTCCAGCTGTTGCCGGGCCAGGTCACGCTGGCCGAGCTTCGCGGCCGTCATGCCGAGGTTCTCGAAGACCCGCGAACGTTCAGGATATAGGCTATCGGCAGCGGCCTGTTGAAAGCGCTCGTAGGCTTCTTTGTAACGCTTCTCTTCAAAGAGAAAACTGCCGTAGTTGTTGAGGATCCGTGCATCGCCCGGGCGGGCCGCGAGGGCCTTGCGAAAGTGCTGCTCGGCCAGCTCCGGCTCCATTTCCGACTGGAACACCAGGCCCAGGGCTGCGTTGGCATCGGCGTCACTGCTGTCGAGCTCCAGGGCTTTGCGCAGCGGCACTTTCGCCTGTTCGGTCATGCCCTGGCGCAGGTAGCCCATGCCCAGTTGCACATAGGCCACTCGCGCCTCGTCACGGCCCTTGCTGGTCTTCAGCGGATCGAAATCACCCGATGAGACGCAGCCAGCCGAGAGGCTGGCCAACAGCAGAAGCAGCGCAACGCGCAGGGACATAGAGATCCTCTCTTAGGTACGATTCGCAGCGTCTTGCGCCAGATCGCTGTCGGCGTTCAATTCCCGCACAGCAATGTAACGTTCGCTACGGCGGGTACGATCCAGCACCTGCCCTACCAATTGACCACAAGCGGCATCGATGTCTTCGCCGCGGGTGGTGCGCACAGTGACATTGAAGCCAGCGTGGTGCAGTTGATCCTGGAAACGCCGGATAGCGTTGTTGCTTGGTCGCTCGTAACCGGAGTGCGGGAACGGGTTGAACGGGATCAGGTTGATCTTGCACGGGATATTCTTGAGCAACTCGATCATTTCCACCGCGTGCTCGACCTTGTCATTGATGTCCTTGAGCAAGGTGTACTCGATGGTCAGCACACGCTTTTCGCCCAGGGACGACATGTAGCGCTGGCACGACTCGAGGAGCATCTTAAGCGGATACTTCTTGTTGATCGGCACCAATTGGTTACGCAATGCGTCATTGGGTGCGTGCAGCGACAGCGCCAGGGATACGTCGATGTGCTTGGACAGCTCGTCGATCATCGGCACCACGCCGGAGGTCGACAGGGTCACCCGGCGCTTGGAGATGCCGTAGCCCAGGTCATCCATCATCAGGTGCATGGCCGCGATGACGTTGTCGAAGTTCAGCAGCGGCTCACCCATGCCCATCATCACCACGTTGGTGATGGCACGGTCGGCGGTCGCCGGGATGCTGCCAAACGATTTGTTGGCAATCCACACCTGGCCGATGACTTCGGCGGCGGTGAGGTTGCTATTGAAGCCTTGCTTGCCGGTGGAGCAGAAACTGCAGTCCAGGGCACAGCCTGCCTGGGACGAAACGCACAAGGTGCCACGTTTGCCCTGGGGAATGTACACGGTCTCGACACAGCTGCCGGACGCCACGCGCACCACCCACTTACGGGTGCCGTCGCTGGAAATGTCCTCGCTGACCACTTCGGGACCGCGAACTTCAGCAATGGCCTTGAGCTTGTCGCGCAGGGCCTTGCTGACGTTCGTCATGGCGTCGAAATCATCGACGCCAAAGTGGTGAATCCATTTCATTACCTGACCGGCACGGAAACGCTTCTCCCCGATTGAGTCGAAGAATTTTTCCATTTCCAGCTGAGTCAGACCCAGCAGGTTAGTTTTAACAGTCGATGTAGTCATGGATTCACCTTCACTCTTAAGCCAATGCTTAGCGAGTGGTTACTTCAGTAGCTGCGAAGAAGTACGAAATTTCGCGAGCAGCAGCGGCTTCAGAGTCCGAACCGTGTACAGCGTTGGCGTCGATGGAGTCAGCGAAGTCAGCACGGATGGTGCCGGCAGCAGCTTCTTTAGGGTTGGTAGCGCCCATCAGCTCACGGTTCAGAGCGATAGCGTTTTCGCCTTCCAGAACCTGAACAACAACCGGGCCGGAGATCATGAAAGCAACCAGGTCGCCGAAGAAACCACGAGCACTGTGCTCAGCGTAGAAGCCTTCGGCTTCAGCTTTGGACAGTTGCTTGAGTTTCGAAGCTACAACGCGCAGACCAGCTTTTTCGAAACGAGTGGTGATCTCGCCGATAACGTTTTTTGCAACAGCGTCAGGCTTGATGATGGAGAAAGTACGTTGAACAGCCATGGTGTAACTCCAGAAACGGTAATTTGCGAAAAATTAAACCCGCGAATTATACGCGGGTTCTTGGGTATTGCCTAACCTGCGGGGACGATCAGTCTACTTCTTCGATCCAGAGGGCCTGAACCGCTTCCAACACCTTCTCGCCGACACGACCAGAGGTGTTATCGAAGTCCGGAAGTTCCATGATCCATCGCTGCAAGTCGACGAAATTGACAGAAAGCGGATCGACATCCGGCTTGGATTCGGCCAGCTCTTCGGCAATTCGTTGAACATCATTCCAACCGTAGCTCATGACAGTCTTACCAGTCAGTGCGGCGCTTCAGCCGCATGGTTAAGCGAATATTTCGGGATTTCGACGGTGATATCTTCTTCACCAACGATAGCCTGACAGGCCAGGCGCGATTGCGCTTCCAGCCCCCAGGCGCGATCGAGGAAGTCTTCTTCCAGCTCGTCAGCCTCTTCCATTGAGTCAAAACCCTCACGGATGATGCAATGACAAGTCGTGCAGGCGCAGACGCCGCCGCAGGCGCTTTCCATCTCGATATGGTGTTCATGAGCCAGTTCGAGGATCGAAGTGCCGGGTGCAGCATCGACAACCATGCCGTCCGGGCAGTACTTCTCGTGTGGCAGAAAAATGACCTGCGGCATCAAATATCCTCGATTTCATTCAGATTGCGCCCCGACAGAGCGGCTTTCACCGTCTGATCCATGCGACGGGCAGCAAAAGCATCGGTCACTTGCGACAGACGCTTGGTCTGCTGCTCGATGGCGTAACCATCAGTACCTTTCATCAGTTCGATCAGTTCTTGCACTTGCATGTCGATGACCATGCGCTCCTCGGCGTCGAGCAAACGCTCGCCATCCGCCTCCAGAGCCCCCTGCACCGCCTCGACCAGACGCTGGGCATCCACTTGCTGCTCGCGCAGCACGCGGGCGACCTTGTCGTCGTTGGCGTGCCGGAACGAATCCTTGAGCATCTTGGCAATTTCACCGTCGGTCAGGCCGTAGGACGGCTTGACCTGGATGCTGGCCTCGACACCCGAACCCAGCTCGCGCGCCGAAACGCTGAGCAGGCCGTCGGCGTCGACCTGGAAAGTCACACGAATCTTCGCCGCGCCGGCAACCATGGCCGGAATGCCACGCAATTCAAAACGCGCCAGGGAACGGCAATCGCTGATCAGCTCGCGCTCGCCTTGCAGCACATGAATCATCATGGCCGACTGGCCATCTTTGTAGGTGGTGAAGTCCTGGGCGCGCGCCACCGGGATCGTGGTATTGCGCGGAATCACCTTCTCCATCAGGCCGCCCATGGTTTCCAGCCCCAGGGACAGCGGAATCACGTCAAGCAGCAGCAGTTCGCCACCGTCACGCTTGTTGCCCGCGAGGGTATCGGCCTGGATCGCAGCGCCAATGGCCACCACTTGATCCGGATCAATTTCAGTCAGCGGCTGGCGCCCAAAGGCCTCAGCGACGGCCTCGCGCACCCGCGGCACACGGGTGGAACCACCAACCATGACCACCGCGTGCACTTCTTCCAGCTCGATGCCGGAGTCACGCACGGCGCGACGGCAGGCCTTGAGGCTGCGCGCAACCATCGGCTCGATCAGCGCATCGAAAGCTTCGCGGGTCAGCTCGGCTTTCCAGGCACCATGGGCCACTTCGACCGATGGGGCATTGGTCAGCGCTTCCTTGGCCGTACAGGCGGTTTGCAGCAGTTGACGCTGCGCGCCCGGATCGAGGTCGGCGGACAGCCCGGCGCTCTCGATGATCCAGCCAGCAATCGCGTGGTCAAAATCATCGCCACCCAGGGCGCTGTCGCCACCGGTCGCCAGGACCTCAAACACACCGCCGGTCAGGCGCAGAATCGAAATATCGAAAGTGCCGCCACCCAGGTCATAGATGGCAACCAGGCCTTCGGCATGCTGGTCCAGCCCGTAGGCGACCGCCGCAGCCGTTGGCTCATTGAGCAAGCGCAGCACGTTCAGACCGGCCAGCTTGGCCGCATCCTTGGTGGCTTGACGCTGGGCATCGTCGAAGTAGGCCGGAACCGTGATCACCGCCCCCACGAGTTCACCACCCAACGCCGCTTCGGCGCGCTGGCGCAGCACCTTGAGGATGTCGGCGGAGACTTCGACCGGGCTTTTCGGCCCTTGAACGGTGTCAATGAACGGCATGTGCGACTCGCCACCGACAAAGCGGTACGGCAGTTGCTCGCCCAACTGCTTGACGTCGGACAGACCACGACCCATCAAGCGCTTGACCGACAGCACGGTGTTCAACGGGTCGGTAGCGGCAGCCAGCCTGGCTGACTCGCCCACTTCGATGCGATCAGCGTGATAGCGCACGGCAGACGGCAGAATGACCTGCCCGTCAGCGTCGGCCAGCGGCTCGGAAAGACCACTGCGCAACGCAGCGACCAGCGAATTGGTAGTGCCCAAGTCAATCCCCACAGCCAGACGACGCTGGTGCGGTTGAGGACTTTGGCCGGGTTCGGCGATCTGCAGTAGGGCCATCGTTATCAGGACTTATCTGTATATCAGGCGTGCGACCGAGGCGGCACTGGGTTAATCGTCGAGGCGCTCTTCTAACTGGCGCACTTCGTAGGTGAGCTTGTCGAGGAACTGCATACGCCGCATCAGGCGTTCGGCCTGTTCGCGTTGCGCGGCATCGTTCCAGCAAGCTGCGAAGCTTTGGTTCAGTTCTTCCTGGGCGACCTTCAGGCGGCGCTTGAATACCGCAACCCCGGCCAGGTCGGCACTGTCTTGCAGGTCTTCGAGCTCTTCGCGCCATTGCATCTGCTGCAGAAGAAACTCCGGATCATGCACCGTGACCTCCAACGGCAACTCACCGCCCCCCATGGCGAGCAGGTAACGCGCGCGCTTGGGGGGACTCTTGAGCGTCTGGTAGGCCTCGTTGAGGCTCGCGGATTGCTCTAGCGCCAGCCGTTGCTCACGCTCGGAAGCATCAGCAAAGCGATCCGGATGAACGCCGCGCGCCAACTCACGGTAGCGCGTAGCCAACTGATCGAGATCCAGGCTGAAGCTCGGTTGCAGCTCAAATAATGCGAAATGACAAGGAGTTCCCACGACAAGCCTCAGATGTTGAAGCTTTCGCCGCAGCCACATTCGCCGCGTACGTTGGGATTGTTGAACTTGAAGCCTTCGTTCAACCCTTCCTTGACGAAATCGAGCTCGGTACCGTCCAGGTAGGCCAGGCTTTTCGGGTCGATGATCACTTTCTCGCCGTGACTTTCGAACACCTGATCCTCTGCCACCACTTCGTCGACAAACTCCAGCACGTAGGCAAGGCCGGAACAGCCCGTGGTGCGAACACCCAGGCGAATCCCCTCACCTTTGCCGCGCCCATCAAGGGAGCGTCGCACGTGTCGAGCAGCCGCTTCTGTCATGCTGATAGCCATCGTTGACTCCTTACTCGTCGCCAAAACCTGAAAGTCAGATCAAGCCTTTTTTCTGCTTGTAGTCGCGAACAGCCGCCTTGATGGCGTCTTCAGCGAGTACCGAGCAGTGGATTTTCACTGGCGGCAGGGCCAGTTCTTCAGCCAGCTGAGTGTTCTTGATGGTCTCGGCTTCATCCAGGGTCTTGCCCTTCATCCACTCGGTGGCCAGGGAGCTGGAAGCAATGGCGGAGCCGCAGCCGTAGGTCTTGAACTTGGCGTCTTCGATGATGCCTTGCTCGTTGACCTTGATCTGCAGGCGCATTACGTCGCCGCACGCCGGAGCGCCGACCATGCCAGTGCCGACATCAGGATCTTGCGCGTCCATCTTGCCGACGTTGCGCGGGTTTTCGTAGTGGTCGATGACCTTTTCGCTGTAAGCCATGATTCAATCCTCACTCATCAGAGAGTCGCTCTTTGGGCCCTGCAAATCGAAATTTCAAGACAAGGCCCGTGTGCGGCGACTTATATATCAGTGTGCCGCCCACTCGATCTTCGAAATGTCGACGCCGTCTTTGTACATGTCCCACAGCGGCGACAGAGCGCGCAGCTTGGTAACGGCCTCGCAGACTTTCTGCGCGGCGTAATCGATTTCTTCTTCGGTGGTGAAGCGGCCGAAGGTGAAGCGGATCGAGCTGTGTGCCAGTTCGTCGTTGCGGCCCAGGGCGCGCAGTACGTACGAAGGCTCAAGGGAAGCCGAGGTGCAGGCCGAACCGGACGAAACCGCCAGGTCCTTGAGCGCCATAATCAGCGACTCGCCTTCAACGTAGTTGAAGCTCAGGTTCAGGTTGTGCGGAACGCGGGCGGTCAGGCTGCCGTTGACGTACAGCTCTTCCAGATGTTCGACCTGCTTGTAGAAGCGATCGCTCAGGGCTTTGATGCGCACGTTCTCGGCAGCCATGTCTTCCTTGGCTACGCGGAAGGCTTCGCCCATGCCGACGATCTGGTGAGTGGCCAGGGTGCCGGAGCGCATGCCACGCTCATGACCGCCACCGTGCATGGTCGCTTCGATGCGCACACGCGGCTTGCGGCTCACGTACAGTGCGCCGATGCCTTTAGGGCCGTAGGTCTTGTGAGCGGAGAACGACATCATGTCGACTTTCAGCTTCTGCAGATCGATCTCGACCTTGCCAGTGGACTGAGCGGCGTCGACGTGGAACAGGATGCCCTTGGAGCGGAGCAGTTCGCCGATGGCGGCGATGTCGTTGATGGTGCCGATTTCGTTGTTCACGTGCATGACCGAGACCAGGATGGTGTCGTCACGCAGCGCGGCTTCGATCATTTCCGGAGTCACCAGGCCATCGGTGCGTGGCTCGAGGTAGGTCACTTCGAACCCTTCACGCTCCAGTTGGCGCATGGTGTCGAGGACAGCCTTGTGCTCAATCTTGGTGGTGATCAGGTGCTTGCCTTTGGTGGCATAGAAATGTGCCGCACCCTTGATTGCCAGGTTGTCGGACTCGGTGGCACCGGAGGTCCAGACGATTTCACGCGGGTCGGCGTTGACCAGGTCGGCGACCTGGCGGCGAGCGTTCTCGACCGATTCTTCGGCCTTCCAGCCGAACACGTGGGAGCGGGAAGCCGGGTTACCGAAGTTTCCGTCGACCAGCAGGCATTCACTCATCTTTTGCGCGACACGCGGATCAACCGGGGTGGTCGCAGAGTAATCAAGGTAAATCGGCAATTTCATGGACTATCTCCTAAATCAGGCTGGCTGGCGTGCCGCTAGCTCTTTGGCTGTCACTCGACGGCGGACGCTTCAATCTTGTCCAGGCGCGGCGACTTGCTGTTGCAACGACGCTGGTCCTGACGCTGGGCTACTTCTTGTACCTCACGGCGAGTGACAAGATCAGCCAAGCTGATACCGCTGAGAAATTCGTGGATTTGCAGGCTCAGATCACACCACAGGTGGTGGGTCAGACAGGTATCGCCGCCGTGGCAATCACCCAGACCCTGACACTTGGTAGCGTCAACCGATTCATTTACCGCGTCGATTACCTGAGCGACCTGGATCCCCTGCATGTCACGCGACAGCTGGTAGCCGCCGCCAGGACCACGAACGCTGGAGACCAGGTTGCTGCGGCGCAACTTGGCGAAAAGCTGTTCGAGGTAGGACAGGGAAATGCCTTGGCGCTCGGAAATGTCAGCCAGGGACACAGGCCCATGCTGCGCGTGCAACGCCAGGTCAAGCATGGCGGTTACAGCGTATCGGCCTTTTGTAGTCAGTCGCATGGACAATTACCGCGGAGTTTCGGGATGGGGAGGAGTATGCAATTCCCGAGTATTTAAGTCAACTATAAGACCTAGTACTTTAGTCAGGTTTACCTGCAAAAGAGCGCGCGCATCATAGCAAAGGCGTGCGGGTTACAGCCAGCAGTACCGCGCTACCCTTCATCGCGGGCAAGCCCGCTCCCACAGGGATTTTCGGTGCTAACGCAATCTGTGTATCACCGAAGACCTTGTGGGAGCAGGCTTGCCCGCGATGGGGGGGGGCTCGGTCTAGCTGGCCGGGGTCTGATCCTTGCCTTTTACGCAGGCGAAGTCTTCTTCGCGCAGCTCAGGCAACTCTTTGGCACAGTAAGGGCTCCCCAGGTCTTTCAGCGCGCCGCACATCCCTTCCAGACGGCCATCCACCGCCTGCAGATGATCGAGCAACTGACCAATGGCCCGCGCCACCGGGTCTGGCATATCTTCGCCAACGCCGTAGGCATCGAAACCAATCTTCTCAGCCATGGCCTTGCGCTTGGCTTCCTGCTCATCATCGGACTTGACGATGATCCGCCCCGGAATCCCGACCACTGTGGCACCGGTCGGCACCGCCTTGGTCACCACCGCATTGGAGCCGACCTTGGCACCCGCCCCTACCGTGAACGGCCCCAGCACCTTGGCGCCAGCACCCACCACCACACCATCTTCCAGGGTCGGATGGCGCTTGCCTTTATTCCAGCTGGTGCCGCCCAGTGTCACGCCCTGATACAGGGTCACGTCATCACCGATCTCGGCGGTTTCACCAATGACGATGCCCATGCCGTGATCAATAAAGAAACGACGCCCGACCTTGGCGCCCGGGTGAATCTCGATCCCGGTCAGCCAGCGACCAAAGTTCGACACCAGCCGCGCCAGCCATTTCCACCCCCACCCCCACAGCGCCGCCGACAGGCGATGAATCCAGATCGCGTGCATGCCCGGGTAGCAGGTCAGCACTTCGAATGCATTACGCGCCGCCGGATCTCGATGGAAAACGCTCTGGATATCTTCACGCAAACGCTCGAACATCATTAATCCTTCCGCTTAAGGAGCTCACCACGGGCCGCTTTCTGGGTTTCCGTGAGGATGCCACGCAAAATATTCATCTCAGCCCGACTGACCGAGCTTCGTCCGTACAACCGACGCAGGCGCGCCATCAAGTGTCGCGGCTTTTCCGGGTCGAGAAATTCGATGGCCACCAAGGTCTGCTCCAGGTGCTCATAAAATCGCTCCAGCTCATCCATGGTCGCCAGCTCACCGCTCTTGGTGGACGCCACTTCTTCCTTCTCGACCTTGCTTGGCTGGCCTTGTGCCGCCAGCCAGGACATGCGCACTTCATAGCTCAACACCTGCACCGCGGCCCCCAGGTTCAGCGAGCTGAACTCAGGGTCCGAAGGAATGTGCACGTGATAATGACATCGCTGCAGCTCTTCATTGGTCAGGCCGGAATCTTCACGACCAAACACCAGGGCGATCTCGGCGCCGGCCGCCGCTTCCTCGACCACCTTAGTCCCGCACTCGCGCGGATCGAGCAGCGGCCAGGGAATGCGGCGGTCGCGCGCGCTGGTGCCAAGTACCAGATTGCAGCCCACCAGCGCCTCTTCCAGGGTGGCGACCACTTGTGCGCTTTCCAGGATGTCGCCGGCACCGGAAGCCCGCGCATCGGCCTCGTGATGGGGGAACAGCCGCGGCTCCACCAACACCAGGCGCGACAACCCCATATTCTTCATGGCACGCGCAGCCCCACCGATGTTTCCCGGATGACTGGTATTGACCAGGACGACACGAATGTTCTGCAGCAAGGGAGGCGCTCTCTGACAGGGAATTTGGTCGCAAATCTTACAGTTCATCCTAAAGTTAAGCTACGAAAGCAAACGTCGTCGTTCATCTGTAGAAACTTTCTGCTAGAATGCTCGGCTTTCTTTAACAACCTTAGGTGACACATCCATGCAGCCCATGCTGAATATCGCGCTGCGCGCCGCCCGCAGCGCCAGTGAATTGATTTTCCGCTCCATCGAGCGCCTGGATACCATCAAGGTCGATGAAAAAGACGCCAAGGACTACGTGTCCGAAGTGGATCGCGCGGCCGAACAGAAAATCGTCGACGCCCTGCGCAAAGCCTACCCGAACCATTCGATCCTCGGCGAAGAGACCGGCATGCACGCCGGCACCGGCATCGAAGGTGAAGAGTACCTGTGGATCATCGACCCACTGGACGGCACCACCAACTTCCTGCGTGGCATCCCCCACTTCGCCGTCAGCATCGCCTGCAAATACCGTGGTCGCCTGGAACACGCCGTGGTCCTGGACCCGGTTCGCCAGGAAGAATTCACCGCCAGCCGTGGCCGTGGCGCCCAACTGAACGGTCGTCGCCTGCGCGTCAGCGGCCGCACCAGCCTGGACGGCGCCCTGCTGGGCACCGGCTTCCCGTTCCGTGACGACCAGATGGACAACCTCGACAACTACCTGGGCATGTTCCGCGCCCTGGTTGGCCAGACTGCCGGCATCCGCCGCGCTGGCGCTGCGAGCCTGGACCTGGCATACGTTGCCGCCGGCCGTTTCGACGCGTTCTGGGAATCAGGCCTGTCCGAGTGGGACATGGCTGCAGGCGCCCTGCTGATCCAGGAAGCGGGCGGCCTGGTGAGCGACTTCACCGGCGGTCACGATTTCCTGGAAAAAGGCCACATCGTTGCCGGCAACACCAAATGCTTCAAGGCAGTCCTGACAGCCATCCAGCCGCACCTGCCAGCCTCGCTGAAACGCTAAGCGCCAGGCCAAAAAAAGCACCCTACGGGGTGCTTTTTTTATGCCTGCGCTTCAACCGATCACTGCGCCGGTTCGTTCTGGCTCAGGATCAACTGACCTTCCTTGTCGACCGGAATCTGGTTGCCTGGATCACGGTCCATACGCACCTTGCCTTCCTTGCCATCGAGCGAGTATCGCACGTCGTAGCCTACGACCTTGTCGCTGATGTCATTGACCGTGTTGCAACGGGTTTGCGTAGTCGTGTAGGTGTCACGCTCCTGCATGCCCTCCTGCACCTTGTTACCGGCATAACCACCACCCACCGCACCAGCGACCGTGGCGATCTTCTTGCCGGTGCCACCGCCGATCTGGTTGCCCAACAGACCACCGGCCAGCGCACCGACCACGGTACCTGCGATCTGGTGTTGATCCTTGACCGGCGCCTGACGGGTCACAGTCACGTCCTTGCACACTTCACGTGGCGTCTTGATCTGTTTCTTGACCGGCTCAACGGCCAGCACTTGCGCATACTCAGGGCCGCTTTTTACCAGGCTGTAGGTGGCAACAGCACCCCCGGCAGTCACACCGACAGCACCCAATACCGCACCAACCAGCAACGACTTGTTCACATGAACCTCCTGACCATCACATGCGGGACATGCCCGCGCTTCTCCCAGCCTTGGAGCACAAAAAAAGGCGCGAGTTCAATACTCGCGCCTTTTGGGGTACTACCAGATGGGAAAACGCCTCAAGGACGGTCGTCCACTTCCTTCTCGGTGTTGACCGCAGGAATCAGGTCTTCACTGCTCAGGTTCAGCCAGATCAGCACCACGTTGGCGATGTAGATCGACGAGTAAGTACCCGCCAGTACACCCACCAGCAGGGCCAGGGAGAAGCCGTACAGGTTGTCACCACCGAAAAACAGCAGCGCAGCGATCGCCAACAGGGTCGAAACCGAGGTGGCAATGGTGCGCAGCAGGGTCTGGGTGGTCGAGATGTTGATGTTCTCGATCAGCGTCGCCTTGCGCAGTACGCGGAAGTTCTCACGCACCCGGTCGAACACCACGATGGTGTCGTTGAGCGAGTAACCAATGATCGCCAGCACCGCCGCCAGCACCGTCAGGTCGAAGGTGATCTGGAAGAACGACAGGATACCGATGGTCACGATCACGTCGTGGATCAGCGACACGATGGCCCCGACCGCAAACTTCCACTGAAAGCGGAATGCCAGGTAGATCAGGATGCCGCCCAGCGCCATGAGCATGCCGAGGCCGCCCTGGTCGCGCAGCTCTTCACCCACCTGCGGGCCGACGAACTCGACGCGCTTGACCACGGCCGGGTTGTCGCCGCCGACCTTCTGCAAGGCCTCGGCAACCTGGTGACCCAGTTGCGGGTCTTCGCCCGGCATGCGCACCAGCAGGTCGGTGGTCGCGCCGAAGCTCTGCACCACCGCCTCGTGATAACCCGAGGTAACCAGCTGCTCACGCACCTTGGTCACATCGGCCGGACGCTCATAGGTCAGCTCGATCAGCGTACCGCCCGTGAAGTCCAGGCCGTAGTTCATGCCCTTGGTGGCGACACTGAACAACGCCAGCACCGTGAGGAACAATGTGACGCCGAACGCAACGTTGCGAACGCCCATGAAGTTGATTGTACGTAACATGGCAGCCCCTTAAATCCACAACTTCTTGAAGTCACGACCGCCGAAGATCAGGTTGACCATCGCACGGGTAACCATGATGGCCGTGAACATCGAGGTCAGCACCCCGAGGGACATGGTCACGGCGAAGCCCTTGACCGGACCTGTACCCATGGCAAACAGAATCCCGCCCACCAGCAAGGTGGTCAGGTTGGCGTCGAGAATCGCGGTGAATGCGCGCCCGAAACCTTCGTTGATTGCCCGCTGCACGGTCATGCCCGCCGCGATTTCTTCACGAATCCGCGAGAAGATCAGCACGTTGGCGTCGACCGCCATACCCATGGTCAAGACAATACCGGCGATACCTGGCAGGGTCAGGGTTGCACCCAGCATCGACATCAGGGACAGCAGCAACACCATGTTCACGCCCAGCGCCACGGTGGCGACCATACCGAAGAAGCGGTAGATGGCGATGATGAACAGCGACACGAACAGCATGCCCCACAGCGACGCATCGACCCCCTTGGTGATGTTGTCAGCACCCAGGCTTGGACCGATGGTACGTTCTTCAGCGAAGTACATCGGGGCCGCCAGGCCACCGGCGCGCAGCAGCAAGGCCAGCTCCGAGGATTCGCCCTGGCCGTTCAGGCCGGTGATGCGGAACTGAGCACCCAGTGGCGACTGGATGGTCGCCAGGCTGATGATCTTCTTCTCCTCCTTGAACGTCTGCACCGCCACGTCTTTCTCGACGCCATTCACGACCTGCTTGACGTAGGTGGTCACCGGACGTTGCTCGATGAAGATCACCGCCATGCTGCGACCGACGTTGGAACGGGTCGCACGGTTCATCAGCTCGCCGCCGTGACCGTCCAGGCGAATATTCACCTCTGGGCTGCCGTGTTCGCCGAAACCGGCCTTGGCGTCAGTGACCTGGTCGCCCGTGATGATCAGGCCACGCTCGATTTGCGCAGGAGGGCGATTGCCCTCGCGGAATTCGAACATCTCGGAAGTGGCTTTCGACGCGCCCGGCTCTGCCGCCAGACGGAACTCAAGGTTGGCCGTCTTGCCCAGGATTCGCTTGGCTTCGGCAGTGTCCTGCACGCCTGGCAGCTCAACCACGATGCGGTTGGCACCCTGACGCTGAACGATAGGCTCGGCAACACCCAGCTCGTTGACGCGGTTACGGACCGTGGTCAAGTTCTGCTTGATGGAGTATTCACGGATTTCCGCCAGCTTGGCCGGGGTCATCGCCAGACGCAGCACCGGCTGACCATTGAGGTCGGCGGGAACAATGTCGAAATCGTTGAAGCTCTTGCGGATCAGTGCACGGGCCTGTTCGCGGGCGGCTTCATCAGTGAAGCCCAACTGAATGGCACCGGCCAGTTGCGGCAGGCTGCGATAGCGCAGGCGCTCTTTGCGCAACAGACTCTTGACGTCGCCTTCGTAGACTTTCATGCGGGCATCGATGGCTTTGTCCATGTCCACTTCCAGGAGGAAGTGCACACCACCGGACAAGTCCAGACCCAGCTTCATCGGGTGCGCGCCGAGGTTGCGCAGCCATTGCGGGGTGGTTTGTGCCAGGTTCAGTGCAACGACATAGTCATCACCCAGGGCCTTGCGTACGACGTCCTTGGCCGGAAGCTGGTCTTCCTGCTTGGTCAGACGAATCAGGCCGCCCTTGCCGTTGGCTGCCAGCGTAGCCGCCTTGACGTTGATCCCGGACTCGTTGAGCGCTTTGCTCACACGATCCAGATCCGCCTGATTGACCTGCAGCGCAGTGCTTGCACCGCTGACCTGAATGGCCGGGTCATCAGGGTATAGATTGGGAGCGGAATAAATCAGACCGATCGCCAGCACCGCCAGGATCAGTACATATTTCCACAGAGGGTATTTGTTCAGCATCACGCCGCCCGCTTATGACGCGGGGCGCCTTGCGCGCCCCGTCGATTGGTAGAAGATGAAACTCAGATCGCTTTCAGCGTGCCTTTTGGCAGCGTGGCAGCGATGGCGCCTTTCTGGAACTTCAGCTCTACCGAGTCAGAAACTTCGAGAACCACGAAATCATCCGCTACTTTGGTGATCTTGCCGGCGATGCCGCCGGAGGTCACAACTTCATCACCTTTTTGCAAGTTGCTCAGCAGGTTCTTCTGCTCTTTGGCGCGTTTGGCCTGTGGACGCCAGATCATCAGGTAGAAGATGACCAGGAAACCGACCAGGAAAATCCACTCAAAGCCGGTACCAGCAGGGCCGGCAGCAGGTGCAGCGGCGTCTGCCATCGCATTCGAGATAAAAAAGCTCATTTAGCACTCCAGTTGCAAAATTAGTGTCTTAAACGTTTTAAAACTCAGTCCAAAGGCGGAACAGGCAACCCGCGCTTGGCATAGAAGGCATCGACAAAGGCGGCCAATGTACCCTGTTGAATAGCCTCGCGCAAACCAGCCATAAGCACTTGATAATGGCGCAAGTTATGGATGGTATTGAGCATGCTCCCCAGCATTTCGCCGCACTTGTCCAGATGATGCAGATAAGCGCGGGAGAAGTTCTGGCAGGTATAGCAATCGCAGGTCGGATCGAGCGGCGAATCATCATGGCGATGGAACGCGTTACGGATCTTCAGCACACCTGTATCAATGAACAGATGCCCATTGCGGGCATTACGGGTTGGCATCACGCAATCGAACATGTCCACCCCGCGGCGCACACCCTCAACCAAGTCTTCCGGCTTGCCAACACCCATAAGGTAACGAGGTTTGTCAGCCGGCATCTGACCCGGGAGGTAATCCAGTACCTTGATCATCTCGTGCTTGGGCTCGCCCACCGACAGGCCACCAATGGCCAGGCCGTCAAAACCGATCTTGTCGAGGCCTTCCAGGGAGCGCATGCGCAGGTCCTGGTGCATGCCACCCTGGACGATACCGAACAGCGCCGCGGTGTTCTCGCCATGGGCGTTTTTCGAACGCTGGGCCCAGCGCAGCGACAGCTCCATGGAGATCCGCGCCACGTCTTCGTCGGCCGGGTACGGCGTGCATTCGTCAAAAATCATCACGATGTCGGAGCCCAGGTCACGCTGGACCTGCATCGACTCTTCCGGCCCCATGAACACCTTGGCGCCGTCCACCGGGGAGGCGAAGGTCACGCCCTCCTCCTTGATCTTGCGCATGGCGCCCAGGCTGAACACCTGGAAACCACCGGAGTCGGTCAGGATCGGGCCTTTCCACTGCATGAAATCGTGCAGGTCACCGTGCTTCTTGATCACTTCGGTGCCAGGACGCAGCCACAGGTGGAAGGTATTGCCCAGGATGATCTCGGCGCCCGTGGCCTCGATATCCCGCGGCAACATGCCCTTGACCGTGCCGTAGGTCCCCACCGGCATGAACGCCGGGGTCTCGACGGTGCCACGGGGGAACGTCAGGCGCCCGCGACGGGCCTTGCCGTCGGTGGCCAAAAGTTCGAAAGACATACGACAGGTGCGACTCATGCTGTTTCCTCTGGGCCGCGCGGTGCGGGATTGCGGGTGATGAACATCGCATCACCGTAGCTGAAAAAGCGGTACCCATGCTCGACGGCAGCCTGGTAGGCGGCCATGGTCTCGGGATACCCGGCGAACGCCGAAACCAGCATCAACAGCGTGGATTCGGGCAAATGGAAGTTGGTGACCAGGGCATCGACCACATGGAACGGCCGGCCTGGGAAAATAAAGATATCGGTATCGCCACTGAACGGCTTGAGCACGCCATCGCGCGCCGCACTCTCCAGCGAGCGCACGCTGGTGGTCCCCACGGCCACCACCCGCCCACCGCGCGCCCGACAGGCCGCCACTGCGCCCACCACGTCCTGGCCGACTTCCAGCCACTCGCTGTGCATGTGGTGGTCTTCGAGCTTCTCCACACGCACCGGCTGAAAGGTGCCCGCCCCCACGTGCAGGGTCACGAACGCAGTCTCGATGCCCTTGGCGGCAATCGCCTCCAGCAGCGGCTGATCGAAATGCAGCCCCGCCGTCGGCGCCGCCACAGCGCCCAGGCGCTCGGAATACACCGTCTGGTAGCGCTCGCGGTCGGCGTCTTCATCCGGACGGTCTATATAAGGAGGCAGCGGCATGTGCCCGACGCGGTCGAGCAGGGGCAACACTTCTTCGGCAAACCCCAGTTCGAACAGCGCATCGTGGCGCGCCAGCATCTGGGCCTCGCCCCCACCGTCGATGAGGATCTTCGAGCCAGGCTTGGGCGACTTGCTGGAACGCACATGGGCCAGCACACGGTGACTGTCGAGCACCCGCTCCACCAGAATTTCCAGCTTGCCGCCGGAGGCTTTCTGGCCAAACAGCCGCGCCGGAATCACCCGGGTATTGTTGAACACCATCAAGTCGCCTGGGCGCAAATGCTCAAGCAAATCAGTGAATTGACGGTGCGCCAGGGCGCCGCTAGGCCCATCCAGGGTCAGCAGGCGACTGCCGCGCCGCTCAGCCAACGGGTGGCGAGCGATCAGCGAATCAGGGAGTTCGAAAGTAAAGTCAGCAACGCGCATGATGGGGTTCGTCTAGCAGGGCCGGGAAGTCTAGCGGAAATATCAAAAATTCTCCATGTACCTGATTGACCGACGGTTATCACCTCTCTATACTTCGCCGCCATTGAGCCCTGATGGCGGAATTGGTAGACGCGGCGGATTCAAAATCCGTTTTCGAAAGGAGTGGGAGTTCGAGTCTCCCTCGGGGCACCACATAGCAGTATCTGAGAGTCTCTACCAGCCTCTCAGACCCAGAGAAACCGGCCACTTAGCCGGTTTTTTTGTGCCTGTCTGTCTACCCCTGTATCCCCTTATCCGTTGTATCCCTGTATCCCTGCTTGTATCCTGAGAAAAATACCGAACTTTGGGATACAAGGATGAAGCGCGCAGACATCAAGCGCCGCCCTCTCGCTGACACGACACTTGCGGGATTGGAGCCGGAATCAAAGGAATACCGGGAGCTGGACGGAAACGGCCTCTACTTCAGGGTCAAACCTGATGGTGGCAAATCTTGGCAGCTCCGCTACAAACGTCCGGCGGGCAACTGGGCTTGGATGGGGCTCGGGGGTTACCCGGAAGTAAGTGGTGCGTTGGCTCGGGACAAAGCTGCCGAACTACGCAAGGTAGTTAGCAGCGGGGCCGATCCTCTCGAACAGAAACGCTCTGCCAAAGCTGCCATTGACGCTGCCAGGACTCGGACCTTCCGAGCTGCTGCTGAAGCTTGGCTCAAGGCCAAAGAAGAAAAGGGCCTCGCTCCCTCCACTCTTAACAAAATCCGCACTTACCTCGACAAGGACATCCTCCCGGCATTGGGAGATAAGCCCCTCGACGGAATAACCCGTACCGACTGCGCAGAACTCCAGGCATCCCTCGAAGCGCGAAACGCACACAACGTGGCGGAAAAGTGCCGCACCTGGATCAATCAGATCTTCGGTCGAGCCATCGGCTTAGGGCTCACCGAAAACGATCCGGGCAGTCGCCTCCGTGACATTGCAGCCCAAGCCCCTAAGACTCAGCAGCATCCACACCTGTTGGAACCTGAGCTGGCTGAATTCCTCCACGCACTCAAAAACACACCGAGCAGACTGACAGCCCGCACCGCCGCTTGGCTTTGTGTCTGGACAGCATCGCGCCCTGGCATGGTCCGCTTGGCTGAGTGGAAAGAGTTCGACCTTGAGAAAGCCATTTGGACTACGCCTGCCGCCAAGATGAAAATGCGCCGGGATTTTGTATGCCCACTTCCCCATCAAGCTATTACTGCGCTGAAGGAGCTGCATTGCTTAACCGGTCGCAGTCGCTGGCTCTTCCCCGGAGTCGGAGCAAAAAATCCAACCATCAGTGAAAACACAATCAACAAGGTCTTCGCCACCATTGGCTACAAGGGTCGCCTTGTTGGGCATGGGACTCGCCATACAGCGAGCACCTTGCTTCGAGAACATGGTTGGCCGAAAGAACATGTTGAGGCGCAGCTTGCTCACAAAGAAGAAGGTATCTCAGGCGTGTACAACAAAGCCCAATATCTTGAGCAACGCGTCAAGATGATGCAGTGGTATGCAGATCACCTTGATGCCCTGGAGGGAGGCAATGTAGTGCAAGGTCAATTTGGAAAAGCTGGATGAGAGTGCATACCCAGCCCCACTCCAAAACCGGTGTAACGTGTGTTACTCGTGTAACGTCACTCGCCAAACGCCCGGTTTCATTGGCTTTCACACCCGTTACACACTTGAGTGAGATAGCGTTCCAACGATGTAACGCTGACCACACGTGTAACTCCAAAGCCGGCGCTCGCACGCTGCAGGTCGAGGTCCGCTTCGCGTCGCTAAAGCACGACTATCGCTGGCTTCGCTCGGAATACTCAGGGCGCGGGACAGTGCGTTACACGTTGAGAGCTATGGGCAATGATTGATCACAACCCGATCTTGCACTCAGCGCTGACCACTGGCCTGATCCGATATTTCTCAGAACAACCACTCTACCAATTTTGCGCCGAACAGTTGGCTGACGCATGCGAACTGATTAATCAATGTTGCCCGCGTATTCAGCCCGGCGACATTGACGGTGATCTCAGCCGCATGTGCATCCAGACAACTCTGCATGAAGAGGTCATTTTTCAGTACGCCTCAACGGACAACAAAGCCCGACTTGCACATTGGGTTCGCCAGTACAGCAAGTGTCACTCGGCATCGGAGCGCGAGGCTCATGCTGCCTACATCATGGCCTGCGCAGTTAAGGCGCTGGGAGCGCTTGACGACTGGATGCGTGCCACCGATCAGGCGGCTTGGTCGCATGTTGATGAACCTCCGACCGACTGGCCACAGGACCTCTATTGTCAATTTGTTGAAATGCAGATCGACCCCGATGAACGTACCTTGGCACTCGACCAGTATGTTCTTCACCTGGAACCCATCACTGCGCTGCCTTGCTTGATCAACGATGAACTGCGCCCCATTGCAGAAAGAGCAATCAAGAACGCTATCCGCTGCAAAGGTGGCGTCATGAGCGGCATAGAGCGCAACAAGGATATTAGCGCCCGCGACGCTGCTATCGTTCGCCAGGGCCGACACTACTTTTTGAGCGGGATGGCCGAACGAGGCATCGCATCAGCGGTACATGCCTGGCTGAAACGGGAGGTCGCCAAACCACTAAAACAGCGAGCTGAATGGATAACCCCCGAAACCGAAAAGTCGCTATCTCGCAAAAGCGTGGAGACTATTCTCAAACGCAACTTCGTGCTGTAACCGAAATTTCAATTGGATTTCAATTGGAAGTGAACTGCTAACCGCCGACCCACTTCTAGATCATTGCTCTCAGTCCTAACCTGTCGAGAGCAAGACCTATGAAAGCCACTAACACCGACCTTCCCCGCCCTAGCTCCGCTACTCCAAGCCCAATCTTCGATGCAACGTCGACGTTGATCCGCATGCCTGAAGTTGAGGGCATCGTGGGGATGAAGCGTTCGACCATCTACAAACTGATGCAGCGCACCGACTGCGGCTTCCCGCAACCCGTCAAACTGAGCAACAGCAACGCACGCGGCGCTCCCGTTGCCTGGGTTCTTTCTGAAGTTCAAGCGTGGGCACGCAGCCGTATCGAAGCGCGTGATCAGGTGGCCGCATGAATCGCAAGATCGCAGAGAAAGCTTTGATGCATCCGTTTTCAGTGCTGCGCCAGATCGGGTTTTCACCTCGCCTCATGCAGCGCCTCGAGCGCTACCGCAGCCAGCAGGACAGACAAGGCCGCGTGGTCGGCGTACTCAGTTGGGCCGACGGCACCTGGTGCGCCCTCTCCCTCCACTGCGAAAAGACCGGTGCCGTGATCGTCGACGAAGGCCAGCAAACGCAAGCCTACGAAGACGCCCGCTCCATGCTGAGCGGTGGATTCCTGCCTCTTCTTTCCCTGCGCTGGGAAACCCATGCCTGATACGAAAACGCCTCCGGGGGCGATCCGGAGGCGTTGAGGTAAATCTACATGCACGATCAATTTATGCCGCACCTGAAAAATCTGCAAGCCGTCAGTGCAGTTGCACTTTCGAATAACGGGCGTTACTCTCTGGCCGTCGCTGCAAAATCAGCGACCGGGTTTGACGGCCCGAGTACATACAGGCGCACAGGCGCCCCCATATCGATTGCAGGCGCTTTTTTTGTGCCCGCATTCCCGCTTTATGGTGGCTGTGCGTGGGAGACCTTCGGGTCTGCCGGGGTCCTGTATGCCCGGTCCGTCAACCTGCGCACAGCTGCCACCCCAATTCGTTTGACGGCGAACCGTGGCAGCTCCTCACATACAGGAGCTTCACCCCATGCACACCCTCAATCCGTCCAAAATTCGCGCCGCTGCACACCGTGCAATGGCTCTCGCCGCTTTACACGCCAATTCCAGCCTCGCAACACGCCTCTCCCGTTACAACACTCACATGGCCAAAGCCCGCGCACTCGAAACAGCAGGCGGTGCCCAATGAACAACGCCCTGAGTTTTGCCCTGCCCGAAGATCTGCTCTGCGTTAATCCAAAAGCAGAAGCCGGTGTGCCCATCGACGCGATCACCTGCGCCATAGCACGCGCCGACTCGGTCTTGACCCTGCTTGAGGACCACTTCGAAGGCGAATCGCGCCTGGCCAATCATGTGATTGCCGCCGTCCTCTGGGACGTGCGCGGCACCCTCGGTCTGATCAAGACGCTCGCCTTGCACGGCGACACCACCTCGACTCCTGCTCTGCAGAAAGGCGGTGCGCTATGAGCACTTCCACCACCCTTGGCCACGCCACCTTTTCCCGCGTCAACGCTACCGATTTAAAACTGTTTCGGGTGAACGCCGGAGTTCCAGTCGAGGATGCACTTGAGATGGTGTCGCTACTGCAGCATCACGCCAACCAGCTCACTTTCGACGCTGCAATGAGCGAACAGGGTGATCGTTTCAGTTGGCCAGCCCTGTACCTGGGCGAGATGGCCAAAGCGCTGATCGATGACATCAACGACGCACTGTTTCTGCAGAGGGCTGATATATGAGCCAACGCCCGAACAGCACCGCCAAACGTCCGAGCTTTGCCGATGTGAAAGCAGCCGCGCTGAAAGACATTGATCGTGTCCTTTCGCACTGGCTGCCCAACGGCAAGCGCGTCGACGGCGGTAAGGAATACACCGCTCCGAATCCAACCCGCAGCGACAAACGCGCAGGCTCGCTCAAGATCAATTTGAGCAAGGGCACTTGGGCCGATTTCGCCACCGGCGACAAGGGCGGCGACCTGATTGATCTGGTGCGCTATTTGGACGGCGGCACCGACATCGAGGCCTGCAACAAACTCGCAGAATTGCTCGACGTATCGCCCGGTGCCGCCCAGGCGAAGACAGCGCCTGCCAAGACAAAAGCACCTGAGTGGATTGCCATTCAACCGATCCCGTCTGAGGCTATGAACAAGTGCCCAGCCAAGCATCGGCAGCACGGCGTACCGTCCAAGGTGTGGATTTACCGTGATGCGCAAGGCCAGCCGCTTATGGCGCTCTATCGCTTCGACCTCACGCCCGATGAGGACGGCAAGCCGAAGAAGGTTTTTGCACCACTTACATGGTGCGAGCGCACCGATGGCCAAACCAAGCAATGGCGCTGGCAGGGGCTGCCAGATCCACGTCCGCTTTTGCGACTTGATGAACTGGCTCAACGTAGTGACGCACCGGTAGTTTTGTGCGAAGGCGAGAAAGCTGCCGATGCCGCCGCCGAACTGCTGCCGAGCCATGTGGCCACCTGCTGGCCGAACGGTTCCAACTCCTGGCATAAAACCGACCTGACGCCGCTCCAAGGCCGCGATGTTGTGTTGTGGCCGGACAACGACGACAGCGGCAAAGCCTGCATGGAAGCCGTTGCCGAAAAGCTGCGCGAAATCGGCGCCGACTCGGTTCGGGCTATCGAACTGGAAGTGTTCAAGCGCAAGCCCACGCTGAAGAACGACCGCGCCGCTTTTGCCAAAGGTGGTCAATGGAACGACGGTGATGATGCCGCCGATGCGCTAGACAAAGGCTGGACAGCCGCCCACTTTGCCGAGCTGGAAAGCAGCGGCGAGCTGTTCGGCGTGATCGAAGAAAAGGCGGTTGCTACCCATGTTAAACCCGAACCGGAACCGAAGCCTAAAGCAGCGGCCAAGCGCTCTACAAAATCGAAAAACGACCTGATGCCGGGAGGCTTTCGCCTAACGTCCGAGGGCGTATTTTATGCCGGTGATGATGGCGAGGCGCGCCCGGTCTGCTCACCTCTGGCGATCCTCGCCCGTACCCGTGATGAAAAGGGCCACAACTGGGGCTTACTGGTCGAATTCGACGATCCCGACGGCACCAAGAAACGCTGGAACATTCCGGCGCGCACCATGACCGGTGATTTCGGCAAGGACGTATTGGGTCCATTGGTAGACATGGGCCTGCGCCTCGCCGGTAGCCGTTCGGGACGTAACGCCCGCAATGACCTGCAGAGTTATCTCGGCGGCTTTGACAGTGCGCAACGTGCTCGGCTGGTCACTCGCTTGGGCTGGCATGACAGCGCCTTTCTACTGCCCGAGCAGCAGGTCGGCATGCATAGCGAACACCTGCATTTTTACGAGGCCGGCGCACAACTGCCCCCCATCAGTGAAGCGGGCACGCTCGAACAATGGCAACAGCAGATAGGCGCACTGTGCGTCGGCAACCACCGCTTGGCGTTTGTCGTTGGTGTGGCCTTCGCGGGTCCGCTGCTGCACATGCTTGGCCATGAGTCGGGTGGCTTTCATCTGTACGGCGACAGCTCGGGCGGCAAGACCACTCACCTGCAGGTTGCCGCCTCGATCTACGGCGGACCGCGCTTGGTCCGCTCATGGCGCTCCACCGACAACGCGCTGGAATCCATCGCCGCCGCGCATTCCGATGGTCTCCTGGTACTCGATGAAATCGGCATGTGTGATCCGCGCATCATCGGCGAGACGGTCTATATGCTCGGTAACGGCACCGGCAAGGCACGGGCCAATGACCGAGGCCAAGCAGGCCGACAGGTGCAGGAATGGCGCTTGCTGTTCCTCTCCACGGGCGAGAAGACCTTGGCGCAGCACATGGCCGAGGCCAACAAGGAACTGAAAGCGGGCATGGAGGTGCGCATGCTTGCCGTTCCGGCCGATGCCAGCAAAGGCCTCGGCATGTTCGACACGCTCAACGGTTTCGAGGATGCAGCAGCGCTTTCCGATGCGCTCAAAGCCCGCGTAGCGAAATACTACGGCACCCCGCTCACTGCATTTCTGACGGCGTTGTGCGAACCCGGTAAACGCCACGGCTGGGCGGCGATCCTGCGCCGAACGCTAGAAGGCTTTATAGCTAAATCGCTTCCTGCATCCGCGAGTGGGCAGGCGCACCGTGCCGCCGCTCGTTTCGGTCTCGCGGCAGCCGCAGGCGAGTTGGCCACCGCTATGGGTATCACTGGCTGGCCGGACGGGACCGCCACCACAGCCGCTCGCGTGTGCCTGAGTGCATGGCTAAACGAACGTGGCGGCGCCGGCAATTTCGAGGGCGATGCGATCTCGGCGAGGCTGCGTCAGTTCATCGAGCGCTTCGGCGAAAGCCGCTTCACCCGTTGGGAATCGACTGCTGCCAAGATCGACGAACACGGCCCGCGCACGATCGACCGCCTCGGCTTTCGCAAGACGCTGGAGCACGGCATGGGCGACACCCTGCACACCACAAATACCTACTACGTGCTGACCGAGGCTTGGCGCTCGGAGATTTTCCGGGGCATGAACCTTACTGCAGTAAACAAGGAACTCTTGCAACGCGGTGTGCTGGAGCCGAGCAGCGACGGCAAGGCATCAAGTCTGGTGCGGTTGCCCGGCTTAGGCCAACAGCGCTGCTACATCGTGAAGACGATTCCGGGAACGGATGAGAGCGAGGCTCGGGCTGCCTGAGGGCATCCCCGCTGATTGAGGTAGCGCCGGCTGATTCCCGGCCTCGCCAGCCGCTCATTCAACCCAAACCCCATTTGAAGGAACAAGACAGATGAACGAATTCCACGCTTCTACCGAACAACACGAACTGCTGGCCAGTGACCTGGGCTGCAGCGAGACCTCCGTGCTGACACCGCCGAATTCGGACAGCATTCCAGTAATCGCTAACTGCGAGAAGAAGCAACGGCTGATCGACGAGATCGACCAACTGACCACCCGCCGTGATAAATATTTGAGGGCGGCTGCTGAGCAATACGCCGAGATGGCACCGTTGGAAGCCTTACTGGAGGGCGATGAAAAATTAGACGCGGATCGGCTGCGTGAAGTCCGCAGTGAGTACAACACTCTGAAACTTCCGTACGACTCCAATAAACACCATGCCTGGATCTTAGATGCTCAGATCACACGACGCGAGCAACTACTCAATCACGAAACCTTGATGGCCGGTTACACCGAATCGATGGGGAACTGGAAAGCCGACGAGCAAGAGCTCAACGAAAAACGCGAGAGCCTCAGCACCCGTTTGGAGCAGATCCAGCGGCAAGCGGTAGAAGACTTGGCCAAGGCCCGGCAAGCCGAAACCGATGCAGCCACCGCCTACGCACAGGCAGTGGCTTGGGGCGACATCGAGGGCGAAAAGAACGCCAGTGCAGACGCACAAAAGGCTGCTAAAAACCTTACGACGGCCATCGAACACAATCGTCGCCAGCACCTCATCATTGCCGCGCTGGAGCAGGAGCTGGCCATCGTCGACCCACACATTGCCGAGGCGCAAAGGGAACACCTTGCCATCCAGAGAACAGCCTTGTTGCTGGCCGAAAAGGTACTGGAAGAACAGTGGAACGAAAAAGCTCAGGCACTGATGGATATGGGCGCCAAGCTGTGGGCTGCCCAACGTCTGCTGGGGGGAGATCAACTCAGCCTGAGAAGGTTGGTGCTGCCTAAAGAGGGTGAAGGCTTCGACACGTGGGGTAGTAGTGAGCTCGCTGACCGCTCATACAAGTTCACCGTAGAAGACATCCTCTCGCTGTAACGCACTGGGCCACCTGAAACAGCCTGCGCACGCGGGCTGTTTATAACTCCATCGGGACGAAGACCATGATCAATCAAATCCAAAGCAGCGCGAGTTGGAGCGACACCTTGAAAGCGCGCAAGGAGCACTTGACCGCTTTGCTGAAAATTGTCGACATCAAAACCGGAAAGACCACAACGGTCCAGGCACTCACCATCAAGCTGATCAAGGAAGAAATGAGTTACGTGGAAAGTAAGTTGAAAGGCCGGCCATAACGAAGAACTTGTAAGCTGTAATACTATTCAGATAAATATCTCCAAAACACACATCAGGGAACGCTAATGTCGAAACTTGTCGAATACCGTCAACTTGAAAAACACCTCGCCGAGCAGCTCCAGGCGTTGGAGACGATGAAGAGTGACGGCGCGCTGAAAAAAGAAATCGAGTTTGAAACCAAGCTGCGCGAACTGCTCGATAAATACGGCTTCAGTCTCAAGCACATTATCAATCTGCTTGTCCCACAGAGCAGCTCTAGCCGCCAAGCGGCTGCTCAAACGACTGGCACTCGCAAGCCTCGCCAGTTGAAGACTTACAAAAACCCACACACCGGTGAAGTGGTTGAAACCAAAGGCGGCAATCACAAAACACTGAAAGAGTGGAAAACCAAGCACGGTGCCGACGAGGTAGAAAGCTGGTTGAAAAAATAGGGGCGTCGCATCTGAGAAAGGGTCCAGACGGGCCCTTTTTGCCATTTTAGTATTCCTGATTTACCCACAAGATCGAGCACGTTCGTGCTGGAAAACAGCGCTATGGCGCTCCACTGCATCACCATACCTGTCGCACCACCACCGGCCACTCCACTAATGAAGCTACCGCCCTTGGTGTATTTGATCTTTTCACAGGCTTCTATGTTGCCTGCTGCACAGACTTCGCGAACCTTCCTATAGGATGTGCCCCACCTAAGGCTGCGCCAATCCAGCCTCCGCATTTCACAACGGTTGCAGCGTTAGCGACGCCCTCCGCGTGACTGGCATAACCTGGAGGTTGACCCGGAGCACAGTTCGGCTGATAACTGCCCTTCACGAACGTCTTCTATCGGCCGATTCTGTTGAAAAAGTCGGCCATGGTTTGCGCATCAGAAAAGTACGCGTCCGAGATTGAAATCTTTAGTTTTGGCAGGGCTTCCCGGACTCGGATTTCACGTAGCAGCGTGCAAAAAAGGCGTTTTTACCAGTCAATGATCAGGCAGTTTGGGCAGACCGACTTTTTCAACAGAATCGGCCAAAAGCAGACGATGGACATCCAACTGATACGTCAGTAGTGTGCTCAAAATTCATGTCGCTTTCCCCCTCGCCTCATGTCGCGTTTCTGACGTGACACTCAAGCCAATCAGGGAGTTGCGGATGAACAAGGAACGTTATCAGACATACATGTCGCATTTAAAAGACATGTCGTCTAATTACTAACTAAGCAATAAAGCACAGGGGATAATAGTAAGTGCCATCGTTAACTGATTGGATTGTCGCCGGATCAAGTATCATCACAGCGATCGGAGTGGTCTTTGTAGCGTTTCAAGCCCTATTGGCTCAAAGGTCTTTAAAAGCAGATCATGAAAGATCCAGAAGAGAAAAGGCTATCAATCTTCTTATGCACATGGATGTGATTAGACAAAGGCAGTCTTCCATTGCTAGAAAATTTGCGGAAACACTAAGTTTTGAACAGTCAAGACCTCTATTGAATCAAGAGAGCTTTAAGGTGGAGTCGAAGCACATGGAGTTATTGCTGGGTTGTATTTCGAAGGAATCGAATCTCCACGAGACTACCAAAAATTCTAATGGCCAAATTGAAATCCCAGTATCAGATTGTGCTGATATCAGGTGGCAGATTGTATCTTATCTAAATAATCTTGAAAGTACGCTCTCAGCCTGGAGGCACAACGTGGCTGATAGAGATATGTTGGAAGAACAATATCACTTTTTGGTTTCTCCATCAGATGGTCACTACCTGCTTAAAGAATTCCGTAAAGCCGCAGGTGGGCCAAGGCATTTCCCATCAATAGAAGAATTTGTGTCGCATATCGAGAATAAATCAAACAACGGTAGTGGTAAGGTACAGGTTGCCTAACAAGTCAGCATTACAGCGGACATCCCGCTGAATGCGGCGTTAGCGTCCGCTTCTGGCCCAGGCTGTGTGAAAACGCATGCGCCGCTTTGAACTCTGCGTTGCTACGTAAAATCTGCCAGCGTTTGGTTTATCAGTAGACCGGAAATTTGCGTAGGAACGCGATTTTCGTTCCAGACCTGACTGTAAAACCTGCCCCAAAACGTTTTCACACAGCCTGGGCCGGAAGCAAGCCCGACGCATTAGGCAGCAGCCGGCCAGAAGCTGCCTGTCAACAAAGGCCAATTTATGCCTGTAGCCACCGTCAGCGTTGGGTCGGTAGTAATCGGTCGTGGGGGCGTAGTGCAGCTAATGGGTCAGGCGCCCCGGTTGCGTGAGATTTTGATCACTCCAAGTCCGCAATCCGGCCAGTATTTGGCTGCGCGTGAAAGTTCAGCGCAGCGGGTGTATGCCGCGCCGGTGATCGCGCCCTTGGCTCTTGGCTGTACTGAGCCTCATTGAATGTACCGCACAGGCTCGGCAATCGGTGCGGGGTGTCCGTGGAAGCGGCTCGATGTGCGTCTGGAGTGGTTGCAAGGAGTATTCAAGGCCTTCGTACAGCGCATAGTTGTCTTTTTGCCCTCAGTTGGGCCCGCTGCTTGAAAGCCCCTCTGCGTCTGGACTCGACGCTTAAGATCACATCGTTACAAATCACCCGAGCAGAGGTCGAAGTGATGGCTCCAGATGCCTACGCTGCCTATTCCGGCATGAATCCCTTCAGACTCTGCGGGCCTTTTCGAATGTGAATACCCGACCTGATTGTATAAGTAGGCAGAGAAAAACTGCAATGGATACTCTTCACTTCCTTTAACAGCAGTCATTTCATTATAAATTGTCTCATGCTCAATTGGATATTGCTTGCCCGACTCAAACATATCAATTTCAAAAAAAAATGTTATAAATTTTGAAAGCACACAAATTGAAATCGGAAGTTGTCGCAGATGGTTAATGCCCAGCTGTTTCTGCAGGCTGCCACTGTCCAGCGCTTCGTAGATTTTTCGAGTTTCAAACGTAGAGTCGAATGCTAGGATGCTTGAAAAGTATCCCTCCGTTTTCCTGGACTCACATGCATCAGCGCAGTGTTTTATGTTTTCCAATGCCTCTACGAGGGTACCAGCCCATCGATAAGCAGTGGTATAGCCGCCCCCCAACGGATAGGCATCGCTGGTCTCTATCGAGCCTTCTGGATTCCGGTTCTTATAAAATGTAAGTGAGGATTTTACCTCGACACATCCCCTCAGAGATTCCGGCCTGATGACTGAAAACCCATCAACCTCCAAAAGCGGAACATATTGGTCGGTATCACAAATAAGTATGTCTACTTGCCGACTCTGGCCCTCTATCAGATCCTCATGATTTTTATTGACTGATACGAACCCCGATGTAACTTTTAATGAGCTCGGCATGAATCTCTTTATATAATCCCTGAGCACGCCTTCTCTGTAAGCACCTATAGTAGGACCGTGGTTGGTAAATAGTGATATTTTCTCGGCTTCCAAGAACAATCTTTGCTGTTCAAGCTTATAGAATTTGCTAGCGCTCATACTCAACCCACATTTCAGCTTCAAAAATTGCGAAAACGCGAGATCCAACAAGCATTTTCGATAGCCTCTGACGCTAGCAAAGTGCCACATCTAATTCCAGCGTCTTGTTCTGCCAATGGCATTGCCACACTGAACGACTGTGCCAATCATCCTGGCGGCACCCTTACAGCGCAGAACAAACCCACCAATTGCAGCTCGACGCGTTGTCGCGTCAGAGTGGAGGTTAATGGGGACAAGGCTTAATCCGATCCAACGAACAACGACTGACTTATTTGACCGTAAGGGTCCGCTTTGGGTTGTTTTCTGCCTCTCGCGACGGGTAAAAAGCGTACGAGCAGAGTCAGTCGACGGGGGGACTTTGTCTTGTGCTCCATCCTCGATGTTTAATGTGACACCAAGATTTACTACATTTAAGTCTAGTGAAAACATATCCTTAAAGTCGTACAGAACCCTAAATTATATGGCAACTTATACAGGAAGGTTAGATTGCTAAAGGTAACGCCATTATTTCTAATGCTTTCTCGACAACGGCGACTTCCGCCTCCGAAAAACATATCTCCGTTCATCACTTACAGCCTTCAGGGAAAAGATGCTGCTCGTCTAATATGTCGCGAACATCATAAAGAGACCTGTATTCAATATGTAAAGAAAGCTGGCATAGCATTTTGATATAGATGAATTCAATCTTGTCTCCCGCCGATTGCGACTCAGGATACTTAAAAGAAAGCAATACAAGAGATTCGCCTGGTCGCAAAAAAATGGGAAGTGATATCGAAGAGCGAGAAAATTGTTGTGTATTAAGATCGAATTCTGAAAATATCAATTTCATATCACTGACGGATATCTTTTTCCCGGTGTCGTTTAAAGTGAACTCAATTTTTTCTACCCTTGCAGGTCCCAAACCATCGTTAACTATGGTGAGCGATCTTCGTTTCACACCGTCAACTACGACAATCGGGTGCTTGGTGGAAAGTAGCGGTACTACCGAGTTAGCATTTGCGGATCTGGTTTCAATCCTATCCCATATCCCAAGACCTAATGCTATAAAAGCGGCCGCCACTGCGGACATGGCGGCTACCATCTCCCAATTCATTCTGTCTCGGCTTGCCATCATTTATTCCTTCAAGGACTGAAACAATGAGGATTCTCAACAACTATAGACGGGAATTTTACTGTATCTCATTAGAGACATTTCAGCCGCTCACGAGGGGCCGGAGACGACCCAAAATGGCCGGTGGGAACAGGGAGAAATCGGCCGATATCAATCATTCAAGACAATCCGGCACCCCCAAAAAACGGCATGCTGAAATACCTCCCCCGAGGCATAGCGAAGGTGGAGATTCCTTTGAAATTGCTATCGAAGCAAGATGGTTTCACATGATGAGTAGTTACAACTTATACGTATTGTCTCTTCAACAACTCAGGCACCTTATTCGAGAAGCAAAAAGATTTGTTCAAACTAGATATCAAAGCAAAAACTTGATCCTCAATCTCGTAAAACTCATTTCTAGGCTGGTGATTTAATGCGACCCCCAAACAACCTAGAGCATCAATAATTCTTTTCTGATGTGGCATATAGCGAAAAGAGCCTTGAATTGCGGTTCTTGCTTGTTCGTTAGAAAAGAAAATCTCCTGATTTAAAGCAGCAATAACCCTGCAGTACTCATCAGAAATTGAAGTCTTCCCGTTGCGGGAATTAGAAAAGATTAGATTATACCAAACAAAAATATCCACAGATGCGGGGGATATGCGGTTGCGTTTGGAAACCTCTAACGCTACGTAATTTTGAAATATAGAAAAATGTGAAATATGGTTTGTTAGCGCTGTGGCGTTTGCGCTATTCAAAAAACTCATGAGCGCAACTATTATCCCTCCTATCGTGGCGAGCCCAACAAGCAAACTCAAAGTTGCTGTTAAGATCAAGAAAGATTGATCAAATAGCGCGAAGAATTTTTTAATGCATCCATTATTGAAGCATAGAGGCCTAGCAAATTCACCGCCGACACCTGTGGTAATTAGATTCATAGCGCTAAGCAGTACGCCTATTGCAGCGACCAATAAAAGCCCAGCGGAAAGATAGTTTAAATATGGATAATCGCGCCAGATTTCGCCAAGTTTTTTATTCATAATCAGGTTGCAAACCCTTTAATGATTTTCTAATTTCTTTAGTGATGGCAGGGAATGAACGCTTTAGGACAATTAACCGTTCTTGAAGCTTATAATATCGTTTTGCGTACCAATAAGTACTGCGCTTGGTATTACAGTCACGAGCAAGACGGTCTAGCATTGCACTCGCACGCTCGATGTCTTTTTTAGATGGTAAAGGAAATATTTTTTTAAGTCGAGCAAGCAGGGATTCGTATCGATCATGCTTCACTCTTACTAATTTATTAACTCGACCCATGCAGCGGTTGAAGTCGTGTCGATAAGCGTGAGTTGTTCTGTATCCACGTTCTGATGCTAAATTCTCAATATTTTTTACGGCCGCCCTGATCCTTGCGACTTCTCCAGAAGGAAGACGAGGCTGAGGAAACGCGACCCTTAAACCATGGACAGTCAAAGGCTCACTGGAAACATAAATAGATCGAGTTTTAACCACATTAAGCGGGAGGTCCTTGCTTGTAAGCATCGACCTAATAATATCCAAAGAATAACTGAAGTCATAGTTAGATATTTTTGACGAAACCGTTATATCATCCACTAGGCGTGTGTAAACAAGCCCCTTCCGCGACAGTCTGTGAACGACGGCACCTTCAACATCATGTAGACACAAACTAGCAAGGTAGCTTGAGGTTAAAGCCCCTTGAATTACATGTGACCTAAAACAGCAAATCTCGGCAAGCAACTCAGAAACTTCATTATCAAACTTCATAAAATTTCTAAATATATCTAGCACTAAATCTTTGTGGATATTATCAAAAAAGTCTTTCACATCGACTTTCAATAAGCTCTTCGCGCCACAGTGTTTTGCGGCACACGACACATAGTCTTTGTTGACCATGCTTTGAGTTTTCTGATCTCGTTGATTAGGTACGGAGCCAAAAAGATGGTCAGGCCATTCAATAATACTGAGCTTAGAAAATATGCGCTTGTTTATTCTTCGCTGAATTTTTCGAAGCAAGAAATGGGGATTATGGACCAGCCTAACGCTCCCATCACTCTTCGGTGTCTGGGAAACAGCATATTTTTCATCGTCAGGAAGGGAAAGCGCTCCGTAAATCTCTTCGAGCGATACAGAGAGCGCGCTACAAAGATTCTCAATACTGGAAATTGAGCCAGCTGAAACTTTTCTAGGATTGAGTATAGCCATTTTTAAACCCTATTAAAAATAGGTTTGACCAACCCATACGCAAGGGTGCAGTGAAGGATGATGCATTCATCGATCAGATCGCTGGCAGCTGCCATCCTTCACATGGCCAAACCTACCGTCCCTGTCTCCTCCACGTTTCTCGGAGGTGATCGGAGGTGCGAGCCTCCGGACAAGTCCAAAGTCAAAACTTCAGACGCTCGTACGAGCACAATCCAGGATCTAAAAAGCAATCGATTGCAGCACATAAGCGGTACGCTTACGCAACGCTAATCTACATATGCTAAAAATTAAAAGCAATGCCTCACGTGGACACTTGCTGAACCAACGACAGAATTTATGGTCTAGTCTAAATTTTTTCACGTTTGTGGAGCCGCGGGTAAGCACCAAGCTACTTACGCTTCCGCAATGAGGAACCAAGAAATTCCATTTTTCGTTTGGCCTTTACCCTCAATTGTTCTTGCCGATGGAGAAGTTGATTCAATACTATTTTGGAAAAAATACGCCCGTCAACGTTCAATGCCGGCCTTAAGTGGGACCGCTATGGACGACCGCGATTGGCCGAGAGCAGTCTTTTGCGACTGCCTGCCAATAGCTGACACAACTGACGGCCTGATGCCAGATGATTATCGACGGCGAACCATTAATAATGGGCGGTCAACCAGTTGAAGCTCCCTGCATTCATCTGAAACTGTTACACGACTTGACTCAGTTACACGCTTGAAAATTGGTGTGCCAGATCGGTGTAACTCCAATAAAAATCAATAAATACAATAGTTTAGCGATTCTGGTTACACCAGTTACACGAGTTACACTGCATTTTGAACAGATACGAGCCCCGCTCCCCGGTAGCATCAATCCCTCCAGCGAACTTCAGGTGCATCTCCCACGGTCTGCAGGGGGCCCCTGAGGTTTTCATTGAGACACGGGGTCGGAAACCCGCGACATCGTGTTAGCGGACAGGTGCCCAGCTTAGTGAACAGGTGAACCGGGTGAACGCACAGTTCACCAGTGCAATTGCACAAGATGTTGGGAGGTCGCCGGGGACCCTGAGCATTTCGGAATGACACGGGGCAAAGAACCCGCAGCATCTTGGTAGCGACTGAGTTTTCTACGTCGGTTGACAGGTTGACGTGGTTGACACGATTCCCAAGGTTGACCTCGCCTAACCGTTCGCTATCAGCAACACAATGGCTCACCTTTACCGTTGCGGTAACGATGCCCTTTTCTCTTCAATATCCTTTCAATTTCAACGCCGAAATTTCAGTAAGCTCGGAGAACTGTCGCTACCAAGATCTCGCGGGTTTCCGACCCCGTATCCTTTAAATACTCCCAGGGGCCCCGGCGACTTTTGGGCAGCTGATTGCTTTCTGCCATCCTCCGACTAACCTCCATTCCTGCTGGTCATCACGCACCCGGCCAGCCAGCAGATATGGTTAAGAATGTTGAGTCATTAACGATCCGACACACGGAAGCGAGGACTAGCAAATGCAATCATTTATCGTAAATAGGAACGTTCAAGCGAACGGCGATTACGAAGTGCACAACACGACGACTGGCTGTAGGTTCATGCCGCTCTTGGAGAATCAGGTATCACTCGGAAATCACCTAACCTGCACCGGCGCCGTTAGCGCCGCTCGTGGGGCAAACCCCACATTAAGAATTAATGGTTGCTACCATTGCTGCAACCCTTGCCACACCAGCTAGATTCTTGGCAAAGCAGCGCGGGGATTGCGGGTCGTTTACGACCAGATCTAGGATTGTGCGATCATAGGCCCAAGCAAGCTGTATCCCTGCGTGTATCCCTAACTACATAATCCGGCTGTAGGCCACGGATTATATGGAAGACTCCGGTCTCCCTCGGGCACCATATAGCAGTATCTGAAAGTCTCTACCAGGCTTTCAGACCCAGAGAAACCGGCCATTGAGCCGGTTTTTTTGTGCCTGGGTTTCTGCCTCTGCATCCCTCTGCTTGCCCCCTGAGAAAAAACCAAACAGCACGCTCTCCGCCCCCACGCTCTTAACCCCCCCCCCAGCTTCTCAGCCCCCCCCACCACGACCCAATGCGCTATCCGCCTACGACGAGTATCGTGTTCCCCATCGACACCCTCGCTACGGATCGGATGATGACCAAAAGCATTTTCTACGCCTTGGGTGCCGCAGCGCTCTTTGGTGCCAGCACACCGCTTGCCAAGGTTCTGGGGCTGAACATCTCTCCTGTCTTGCTCGCCGGGTTGCTGTACCTGGGAAGCGGCCTGGGCTTGACGGTCAGTCGGTTGATCCGTGATCGCGGCTGGCAGCCTGTCGGGCTGATTGCATCGGAGTGGCCGTGGCTTATTGGCGCCATTGTTTTCGGTGGGGTGCTGGGGCCGGTGTCGTTGATGTTTGGACTGACCCTGACCTCCGGCACTACCGCTTCGCTGTTGCTGAACCTTGAGGCCGTGTTGACCGCACTACTGGCGTGGATGGTCTTCAAGGAGAACGCTGATAGGCGGATCGTCATTGGAATGATCGCGATAGTGGCAGGCGGCGTAATGTTGGGTTGGCCTCAAACTTCAGCACAGAGCAATGGCTGGGTTGGCCCGGCTGCAGTAGCAATCGCATGTCTTTGTTGGGCCGTCGATAACAACCTGACTCGCAAGGTTTCAGCATCGGACGCCTTGTTCATTGCAGGTATCAAGGGATTGGTCGCCGGGGTGGTCAATTGCACCTTGGGGATTGCGCTTGGCATGCATCTTCCCGAGTTGTCGCTGCTCGGACCAACGCTACTCATAGGTTTCTTAGGATACGGCGTGAGCCTGGTGCTTTTCGTGTTGGCGTTACGGGGACTGGGAACAGCGCGGACCGGCGCGTATTTCTCTACCGCTCCCTTCTTGGGAGCAGCTATTTCAGTTCTGTTTCTGGGCGAAGCCGTGTCATGGGTGTTTTGGGTTGCGGCGGGCCTGATGGGGATTGGAGTCTGGATCCACCTCACCGAGAGTCATTCACACGAGCATCAACACGATCCGCAGACACATGACCATCAGCACGTTCACGACGAGCACCATCAACATGAACACGCCTTTGAGTGGGATGTATCTCAGCCTCATAGCCATGTGCACGAACATACCTCCATACTCCATAGCCACCCACACTTTCCTGATATCCATCACCGGCATAAACACTGAGGGGTAGCCCTGGGCATAGAGCATTATCTGAATTCCTTGCCAGGCTTCGTCGTCATTTTCTTCGTCTTGCCGGATGCACTCGACAAGGGCAATCTGAAAATCGTCGGTGGTATCTATCGCCTGGCGCCCGGTAAAGTCGAGCTGATTGCCTGAGCCGCGCTGGCTGCAATCCTCTACCCCTGAGATATAATCGGCCAGCCAGTTAAAAAGAGACCTTGTTTATCAAGGTCTTTTTTCGCCCGTAGAAAAGTGACCCACACCACCGCACAAGGACCCACTCCCATGGACCGCCCCCTGGAAACCGTCGCCCTCTTCGCCCTCAAGCTGGTTCACGAGAGCGAAGGCCAAAGCCCGATCCTGCGTGACGATCCGATCATGGACGAGTACCAGCGGGAGGTTTTCCAGTTGTTGGTACGGCGGGGCGAGGTGGCGGCGATCCAGTTGAAGGTGGCGACCTGTGTTGGCCTGGCGCTGGAGGCCCTGGGCGGGGTGGACAAGCCCATGGGCCGTGAACTGCAGCGGCTGGCCGCGGCGTTCGGCCAGGCACAGACGCTGGAGCAGATGCAGGCTCCGCTCCTGGCGCTCAGGGATTACCTGAAAGACATTCAGTGATGCCCCAGGCGTGTCCTACTCTTCCTTGCCCGACGCACGCACCGCGACTTCGATCGCCCGCACGCTGATCGCCGCGAATATCGCGGTCATCAGCACGCCGTTGAACCCCAGCAGAATCGCCAGCACCCGCGAGACGCCCAGCTTGGGCACCAGCTCGCCATACCCGATGGTCAAGCCCGTCACAAAGCCGAAGTAGATGCCGTCCAACGGCGACCAACCCTCCAGGTAGCTGATGATCAGGCCGACCACCACGATCAGCAAAAACAGGATGGAGAAAATCGGCCAGACGACGCGAAAGTAGAATCCGACGGCTTTGTAGAACTCGCGACGCACGAGCGCTGAACGGGTGGATGTCATGGTGTGGGCTTCCTGGGAATGGTCCGGGATGAAGACGCATAGGGGACCCCTTGAGCTTGGCACAAACCTCGGAAAATCCAGGTCAATTGTTGATTATTTGTGTGCCATGGGCGCCGGTGTCTTGGGCTGAGCCCGGCGGCCGGGGATCAACCCTGCCACCAGCGCTGCCAGTATCAACAGCATCGACAACCCCTCATTGATATCCACCCGGTGGCCCAGCATCAGCACCGAGCCGGCCACCCCGAACAGCGGGATCAGCAACGACAGCGGCGCCACCCTGGACACCGGGTACTCGCGCAGCAACAGGTTCCAACCCCAGTAACAGAAGTGGGTCGCCGCGTAGACCTGGAACAGCAGGGAAAACAGTGCCAGCCACTCGAAGTGCCGGACCAACCCGGTAAACGGCGCCGAGCCATGGGCCAGCCAGGTCAGGAGCAACAAGGGAATCGGTGGAAACAGGCTGGCCCACACCACAAAGGCAAACATCTCACGCACGTTCGACTGTTTGATGATGACGTTGCCGACACTCCAACTGAAGGCGCTGACCAACAACAGCGCATAGCCCAACGTCGTGGCCTGGCCGGGGCTGTTGACGATGATGCACAGCAAGCCCACCACGGCCAGCCCCACGCCCACTCGTTGACCCAGGCGCAAGCGCTCGCGAAACAGCAGCACGCCCCAGCCCAGGGTGAAAAAGGCACTGAACTGCACCAGCAGCGCCGCCGTCCCGGGCGGCACACCCAGCTCGATGCCCAGGTTGATCAACGCCCACATCGCCACCCCGAAAATCAGCCCATAGGCCGCCAACCAGCCCAAGGCGATCGGCGGACGGCGAACAAAAAACACCCAGGGCAACGCGGCCAGGGCGAAGCGCAGGGCCGTCAGCAACAGCGGGTCAATCGCTGCCAGCCCCAGCTTGGTGACCGGAAAGTTCAGACCCCAGACCGCCGTCACCAACACGGCGAGGATCAGGTGTTTGTTTTGCATGCCGAGCCCTTCCACAAAATGAGGTCGACACTATGGGGAATGAGCGCCACGGCCCGCTTGCACTATCAGGTCATAGATCGGTAGATTTGGGCCATGCGCGACATTGATATCGATCCCTACGAACACACGCCCCGCGATGCCGTGGTGACTGCCAACGACTACGGCGACGGCCTGCATTTCGCCCGGCACAGCCATCAACGTGGGCAATTTGCCTATGCCGCCTGCGGAGTGATCACGGTGCTCACCGACCAGGGCAACTGGGTGGTGCCCCCACAACGGGCCGTCTGGGTCCCGGCCCACGTCCCCCACGAAATGCACATGCACGGGCCGGTGACCATGCTCAACAGCTACATCCGCCCCATTGCCGCCACGCGCCTCGGCCTGCCGGCGTACTGCCAGGTGTTTGGTGTCTCGGCGTTGCTGCGCCAACTGCTGATTCGCGCCATGGACGTACCGGCGCTGTATGCCGAGGACCAGCGCGACGGCCACCTGATGAACCTGCTGCTGCACGAAATCGCCGATATGCAGCCGCTGTCGCTCAATGCGCCACTGCCCAGCGAACCGCGCCTGGCCCTGGCCTGTAGCACGTTGCTGAGGCAGCCGTCATTGGCGGTCGGGATCGATGACATGTGTCGCCAGGTCGCCATGAGCCGCCGCACCTTTACCCGGCTGTTTCGCGAGCAAACCGGAATCAGTTTTGTCGAGTGGCGCCAGCAGGCGTGCCTGTTGATGGCGGTGGTGCGCCTGGGCAATGGCGAGCCCGTGACGCGGGTCGCAACCGATCTGGGCTATAGCAGCCCGAGTGCGTTCACCGGGGTTTTTCGGCGGGTGCTGGGGCAGGCGCCGAGTCGCTACTTCGCGCAAACGACCCGGCTTGATGAGCCACTGGCGCTTCACTCACACAAAGGTCCCCATGGATGAGTACTGCCTTGATGATGTCCTGCACGATACAGAACGGTCAGCCCCTCCTCCCCGCCGCCGAGCAGGCCAGCGTGCCCTGGTGGAGCTTCGGTAAAACCGTGCTGGCGGCCACAGCGCTGACCCTGGTGCGCGACGGCCTGGTGGCCCTGGACGAACCGGTCCCGGACGGTCCGTTCACCTTGCGCCAACTGCTGCGCCATGAAGCCGGGCTGGCGGACTACGGCGAACTGGCGCAGTACCACGCGGCCGTTGCCCGGCATGAGACGGCGTGGCCGGCCGAGGAGATGTTGCAACGCCTGGACGCGACACGGCTGCGTTATGCGCCGGGCAGTGGCTGGGGCTATTCGAATGTCGGTTACCTGTATATCGCCCGACTGATTGAGCGGGTCACCGGCCTGGCGCTGGAAGAGGCCCTGATCCAGCGGGCGCTGGCGCCATTGGGTATCGTCCAGGTGCGGCTCGCCAGCGTGCCCGGCGACCTGCAAGGTAGGGCCCCTGCCTACGATCCGGCGTGGGTCTATCACGGCCTGTTGCTCGGGCCACTGCAACAGGCCGTGATCTTCCTTGATCGGCTGCTCGCCGGACAGTTGCTGCCGGATCAGTTGTTGACCGAGATGCAGACCCTGCGCCAGCTAGGCGGTCCGATTCCTGGCCGGCCTTGGGTGACTGCCGGTTATGGCCTGGGAGTCATGAGCGGCGCGATTGCCGGGGGCTTGCAGCTCTGTGGGCATACCGGCGGTGGGCCCGGCAGCGTGGTCGCAATTTATCGGGCCACGGATGGCGAACATTCGGCGAGCTGTGGGGCGTTTCTGCAGGGTGGTGTGGATGGGGAGGTCGAGAAGGCCGTGGTTCGTGACTTGAGGCTAGCCTTGGGCAGTGCCCAATAACCCGACTGCGCCTTTTTGGGTGGGTGTAGGCAAAATTTGCGAATAGCCAAAATCACTATTGTGGGAGCGAGCTTGCTCGCGATAGGGCCGACACCTTCAACATCTACCGCGCCTGACACACCGCTATCGCGAGCAAGCTCGCTCCCACAGGTTTTGTGGGTGTACGCAAAATCTGCGAACAACAAAAATCATCAACGGGGCATGACTTCTACCTACCCCTCCAACACCGGCAACACCACCCGCGCCTCCAGCCCGCCGATCTTGCGGTTTCTCACGGTCAGCTCGCCGCCATGCTCCAGCACGATCGCCCGCGCCGCCGACAGGCCGAGGCCGACGCCGCCGGTGCTTTTGTTGCGCGAGCCTTCCAGGCGATAGAACGGCACGAACACCTGTTCGTGGCTTTCCTTGGGGATGCCCGGACCGCGGTCCAGCACGCGGATGGTCACGTGGTCGTCGTGGCTGCGCAGTTCAATGGCCGGTTCGCGGGCGTATTTGAGGGCGTTTTCCAACAGGTTGGTGATCACCCGCTTGAGCCCCAGCGGGCGGCCGAGGTAGGCCAGGCGGGGTGGGCCGCTGAAGGGGATGTCGATGGACTGGTCGCGGTAGTCGTCGATCAGGGTTTGCAGCAGCTCGGCCAGATCGAACGGCGTGGCTTCTTCGAGACGCGCGTTGTCGCGGAAAAACTCCAGGCTGGAGTTGATCATGGCGTGCATCTCGTCGACGTCGCGGAACAGCTTGGCCTGCAGTTGCGGGTCGTCGATGAACTCACCGCGCAGGCGCATGCGGGTCAGCGGCGCGCGCAGGTCATGGGAGATGGCGGCCAGCATCTGCGTGCGGTCCTTGATGAAGTGCTGCAACTGGGCCTGCATCGCATTGAACGCGAGGATCGCCTGGCGGATTTCCAGCGGCCCCAACGGTTTGATCGGCGGCGCCCGGAAGTCCACGCCAAAGCGCCGCGCGCCCTGGGCGAAGGTCTGCAACGGCCGGGCCAGGCGGCGGGTGGCGATCAGCGCCACCAGGCCGGTGGACAACAGCACCAGGACAATCACGATCAGGTTGCGTGCCCAATGCTCCAGGCCCCAACTGCGCGAAGGCATGCTGAACATCAGCCAGGAGCCGTCGCTCAGTTGCATCGCCATGGCGTACTGACCGTCCTGTTGTGGCCAGTCCGTCGGTTGATAGGCTTCCAGGTGTTGGCTGTTGAACAGTTGATGGGCCTTCGGCGTGTTGGCCCGGGTGGCCGCCTCAGAGGTCACCGGCAGACCCAGGGCCGCATGGCTCTGGCTCCAGCGGATACCCAGGCTACTGTCACTGGCGGCAGCGGCCAGTTGCGGGCGCTGCGCGGGGTCGGAGGCGGCAATGACTCGGCTCAGGGAGGAGAGTTTCTCCAGCAGCCCGGTCTCGGTCAGCGGTGGATACGCCCACACCCCGGCCACCTGGGTAAACAGGGCGTAGAAGCCCAGCGACGTGAGCATCGCCAGGATGGTGGTGAGGGCTATCCAGCGGGTCACGGTGTCCCGCGAGCGCAGGCACCAGCCCGCCCGCCAGCCTTTCATTGACGGGTCACACTGGGCGTGAACAGGTAACCACCGTTGCGCACGGTGCGAATCATTTCCGGGCGTTTGCTGTCGATTTCCAGTTTGCGCCGCAAGCGGCTGACCTGGACATCGATGCTGCGATCGAAGGCTTCATGGGTACGCCCGCGAGCCAGGTCCAGCAGCAGTTCACGGGTGAGGATGCGCTGCGGGTGCTCGACGAACACCAGCAACAAGTCGAACTCGCCGGCCGACAAGGGAATCATCACTTGGTCGGGCGAGCGCAATTCGCGGCGCGTGAGGTCCAGTTGCCAATCGGCGAATTTGATCAACGGATGGGGCACCTGGCCGGTCAACGGCCGGACTTCGCCCACCCGGCGCAACACTGCACGCACCCGCGCCAGCAATTCGCGGGCGTCGAAGGGCTTGCTCAGGTAGTCGTCGGCGCCCATTTCCAGGCCCACCACCCGATCGCTCAGCTCGCCCATGGCGGTGAGCATGATCACCGGCGTGGTGTATTGCTGGCGCAGGCGCTGGCACAGGGTCAGGCCGTTGTCGCCGGGCATCATCAGGTCAAGGATGATCAGGTCCGGCATTTGCTGCTCGAGTGCCGCCCACAGCGCGACGCCGTCGGTGGCCACGGCCACGTCATAACCTTGCTGGACAAAAAACTTACTCAGCAGATCGAGGACCTCAAGGTCGTCGTCCACGATCAAAAGATGGCTCACCGGCGGGCATCACTCAACGACTGATAGTGCGGATATCTAAAACCATTCGGCGCGCCGCGTCATTTATTTCATCCCGGTCACAAAGCGTCGAGGCGGTAAAAAACCAGACATCTTTGCGCAAGACGCAGATGCCAGGATCAAGCTCCTTTTCTACGAAGACTGTTCGCCATGCCTTTGTTCAAGCGCTCCCCTGCACTGTTTCGCAATGCCGCACTGCTGTTGAGCTTGACCTATCTGTACGGATGCTCCAGTCGCACCTCGACCGATAACCCCATGACCTGCGCGCAAGTCAGCTACCCGTTGTACGACCCGGCCGAGCCGGTCAACCGCGGGATCTTCGCCTTCAACCAGGTGATTGACGAGTACGCCGTCGCGCCGGTCGCCCGGGGTTACGGCTACACGCCGGAATTCTTCCAGTTGGGTCTGCACAATTTCACCACCAACTTCAACGAACCAACGGTGTTCCTCAACGACCTGTTGCAAGGTAACGGCAAGCGCTCGCTCAACACCCTGGGGCGCTTCACCCTCAACAGCACCGCCGGCTTGCTGGGGGTGATCGATGTCTCGGACTCCCTGGAAATTCCGCGCCACAGCTCGGACTTCGGCCAGACCTTCGGCGTCTGGGGCATCCCAGACGGACCGATCGTCGAAGTCCCGGTGCTGGGCACCGCCAACAGCCGCGATGCCGTGGGCAAGGTACTGGCAGTGGCCGTCAACCCGTTCGGCGACAACAGCAACACCGCAGAAACCCTGACGACCGTGGCCAGTGTCGGTGGCACCATCGACAAACGCGCCGAAGCCCTGCCGCTGACCGACGCCCTGCAAGCCCTGCCGGACTACTACAGTGCACTGCGTGACGTCAGCGCCGAAAAACGCGCGGACTTTGTCCAGGACGGCAAACGCGGCGCGTCCGGGCTACACAACGATCTCTGCACAGAAGCTCCAACCGATGCCACGTAACAGCCCGTCGCTGATGCTCGAACAACGCCTGGTCAAACGCGCCAACACCGGCCTGCACTGCAGCGAAACCAGCCTGCGGCTGTCGGAGGACGAGCGCGAACTGATCCTCAGCCGCTACATCGAACTCTATCGCCCCGAAGGCGTGGAGTGGGTCGAGCGCAGTCATCGGGTATCGGTGGCCGCCCTGCTGCGCTGGATCATCGCCCAGGGCGAAGCGCTGCCGGTGGAGCAAGGCCAGGAGCTGCCGAAGCGCCAGGCAATGAACTGAGCCGCGTCGACAAGGGCCGCCTTCAAGTTGGGTTATCATCGCCGGCTAATTTTGCCCTGGAGCTTAGCCCCGGATGTCCACGCCAGCCCCGCAACCCAACACCTGCGCACCTTTGCCCGCCGTCCTGGTCGGCCCGCTGTTGCGGCGCCTGGAACCAACGCGCCTGGTGCTGTGGCTGGTGGGGTCGCGGGAGCTGGCGCTGACCTTGCGCCTGGCGCCTTTTGGCGACCTGGTCCTCGATGCGACGCAGTGCCAGGTCATCCCGGTTGGCACCCATGCCTTTATCCACCTGATCGACATCCACCTGGACAGCGCCCTGCCTCAGGACGTCAGCATCGACTACGACCTGTTGATCCACGAGCACGACGCCAGCCTGGTCGGCATTGCCCAGTGGGCCCCGCACCTGCTCTACGACCAAACACAGAGCCCGAACTTCGTCCTGCGCAGCCGCATCGATCAACTGCTGCACGGCTCGTGCCGCAAACCCCATCATTCGGCCAACGACGGCTTGCTCTGCGTCGACCAGTTGCTGGCGACGCCCCCTGAACCGAGCCAGCGTCCGGCACTGCTGATGATGAGTGGCGACCAGGTCTACGCCGACGATGTGGCCGGCCCCATGTTGCGGGCCATCCATGCACTGATCGAACGCCTGGGGCTGTACGGCGAGCACCTGGACGGCGCCGTGGTGCAGGACAGCGCCGCGCTCTACCAGCACCCGGCCAGCTACTACCATCGCGCCGACCTGCTACCGGCGCTGGAAAGTAACGACAGCCTGCGCGAGCGGTTTTTCGGCGGTGCGCGCAAACCGATCTTCACCAGCAGCAGCGCCGACAATCACCTGGTGACCTTCGCCGAAGTCATGGCCATGTACCTGCTGGTGTGGGCACCGACCGCCTGGACCCTGATCGACCCACAGCCACCGGTGCTGACCCCCGAGCGGCGTGAGCGCTACGCCCTTGAGCAAACCCGGATCGACGGCTTCAAGCAGGGGCTGGGCAAGGTCGCCCGGGTGTTCGCCCACCTGCCCAGCCTGATGATCTTCGACGACCACGACATCACCGACGACTGGAACCTCAGCGCCCAGTGGGAAGAAACCGCCTACGGCCATCCGTTCTCCAAGCGCATCATCGGCAACGCCCTGCTCGCCTACCTGCTGTGCCAGGGCTGGGGCAACAACCCGGATGCCTTCACCGCGCTGCTGGAAAAAATCCGCGGCCTCAACCCCCAGGGTGGCTACCTGGACAACAGTGCCCAGGATGGATTGATCAGCGACCTGCTGAAATTCCAGCAATGGCACTACGTGCTGCCGACCACCCCGGCACTGGTGGTGCTCGACACTCGCACCCGGCGCTGGCGCAGTGAGTTCAACCTCAAGCAGCCCTCCGGCCTGCTGGACTGGGAAGCCCTCAGCGAACTGCAGCAGGAACTGCTCGACCACCCTTGCGCCATCATCGTGTCGCCGGCGCCGGTGTTCGGCGTCAAGCTGATCGAAACCGTGCAAAAGGTCTTCAGTTGGTGCGGCTACCCGCTGCTGGTGGACGCGGAAAACTGGATGGCCCACCGTGGCGCGGCCCAGGTGATCCTCAACATCTTTCGCCACTCGCGCACACCCGGCAATTACGTAATCCTCTCCGGCGATGTGCATTACTCGTTCGTCTACGAGGTGCTGATCCGCCACCGCACCGCCGGGCCACGGATCTGGCAGATCACCAGCAGCGGCATCAAGAATGAATTTCCGCCGAGCCTGCTGGAGTGGTTCGACCGCCTCAACCGCTGGCTATACTCGCCGCGCTCGCCGCTCAACTGGCTGACCAAGCGCCGGCGCATGCAGGTGGTGCCCCATGTGCCAGAGCACGCAGAAGCCGGCGAGCGCCTGTGGAATTCGGCAGGCATCGGCCAGGTGTTTTTCAATCAGCAGGGCCAGCCGCAAGCGGTCTACCAGCACAACGCCAATGGCACCGGAAAAACCCGGATGGTGGCGCCGACTGACGCTTGACCTGCGCCCCCACACACTCGCTGAACTCACTTGGTTTACGAAGGATACGTATGCTCACACGAAACAAGATGGTCCCCGAACTGACGGTCAGCAACCTCCAGCAAAGCCTGGCGTTCTGGACCGACCTGATTGGTTTTCAGATCGCCTACGAGCGCCCCGAAGAAGGGTTTGCCTACCTGGATTTCGACGGTGTGCAAGTGATGCTCGAACAGTACTTCGCCGAGGACGGGCAATGGCACACCGGCGCGCTGCAAGCGCCGTTTGGCCGTGGGATCAATTTCCAGATGACGGTGGAGCGGGTCGAACCGATCCTGGCTCGCCTCGCGGCGGTGCAATGGCCGCTGTTCCGCCCCTTTGCCGATGCCTGGTATCGCTCTGGCGAGGTGGAAGTCGGCCAGCGTGAATTGATCGTGCAGGACCCCGACGGCTACCTGTTGCGACTGGCCGAAGCCTTGGGCGAAAGACCTGTCCGCTAGCGCCATACCCCGCGCTGACGGGGTTATCAATTTATCAATAATGCTTATTTGGCCCCTGGCGCGATTGACGCTCCGGGCCTGGCGCGCCCCTAATTAAGGCAATCAGAACCCGGTCGGCGGCTTGCTTGTCGGGGGCGCGTCAGCCGGCAAACACCGTTGCGCAGTGCGCCGACTTCGCGCTCCAGTCACCGCTGGACTAACCTTGCTGCACCTTGAATGTCCAGCGCCACACCGCAACCACCCATCTGCCTGACACGCTGTGCAATCACTCAGAGAACGCCCCATGCTCAGAGATATTTTCATAATTCTTACGGCATCGTTGGTGGTCATTGCGCTGTTCCGGCGCTTGAACCTGCCTCCGATCCTTGGCTACCTGTGTGTCGGCCTGCTGGTGGGACCGCAGGCGCTGGGTTGGGTCAGTGACTCCGAAGGCCTGCCCTACCTGGCGGAGCTGGGCGTGGTGTTCCTGCTGTTTTCCCTGGGCCTGGAGTTTTCCCTGTCGAAAATGCTCGCCCTGCGCAAAGTGGTGTTCGGCCTGGGCAGCCTGCAGGTGCTGGTCTCCAGCGTGCTGTTAGGGGGTGCCCTGTACATGGCCGGCTTGCAGCCCAGTGCCGCGGTGCTGTTGGGGGCCGGCCTGGCGCTGTCGTCCACGGCCATCGTCAGCAAAGAGCTGACCAGCCTGGGCGAGGTCCTCAGCCCCCATGGCCAGAACGCAATTGGCGTGCTGCTGTTCCAGGACGTGATCGCCGTCCTGCTGCTGACCATGGTGCCGGTGTTTTCCGGGACATCCGGGCAAGCCTGGTATTGGGCCCTGCCGATTACCCTGGGCAAGACCGTGGCGCTGTTTGTCGGCCTGTTCCTGATCAGCCGCTGGCTGTTGCCCAAGCTGTTCGACGAGATCGCGGCCTCGCGCTCGGCCGAGCTGTTCGTACTGCTGGCCCTGGTGATTGTCATGTTGACGGCCTGGCTGACCCACCTGCTGGGACTGTCACCCGCGCTGGGAGCCTTTCTGGCGGGTATGTTGCTGGGTGAAAGCAGCTATCGCCATCAGATCGAGGCCGACATCCGGCCGTTCCGGGATATTTTGCTCGGGGTGTTTTTTGTCAGTATCGGCATGCTGATCGACCTGAAAATCTTCCAGAGCCACGGCTTGCTGATTGTCGGCTTGACCCTGGCGCTGCTGGTGACCAAGGGCGTGGTGGTGGCCCTGATCCTGCGGTTTACTGGCAGCAACAGCGAAACCGCCTGGCGCAGCGGCCTGGCCTTGGCCCAGGGTGGCGAGTTCTGCTTTGCCTTGATGACACAGATGCAAGCCAACAACCTGGTTTCCAAGGAGCTGAGTGGGCTGTTGCTGACCGCGACCTTCTGCTCGATGCTGGTCACCCCGATGATGCTGCGAGTCGCCCCGGCCATCGCCAAGCGCCTGCACCGGGCGCCCAACGACGTGGTCAACATGGATGAAATTGCCCAGCAAAGCCAGAAACTGCAGGGCCACGTGATCATCTGTGGCTACGGCCGCGTTGGCCAGGCCATTGGCCGTGTCTTGCAGGGTGAGCAGTATCGATTTGTCGCGGTCGATGATGACCCGGCGCAGATCCAGCACGGGGCCGAGTACAAGCACGTGCACTACGGTGATTCGCGGCGCCTGGAGCTGCTCAACGCCCTGGGGATAAGTCGCGCCCGCCTGGTGGTGATCGCGGTGAATGACCCGGACGCGGCGATGGCCATTACCCTCGCCGTGCGCCAGATCAACAGCACCATCGAGATCATCGTACGCACCCAGGACGACAGCCAGACCCTGGAGTTGAAAGCCGCCGGCGCCACCGAGGTCATTCCCGAAGTGCTCGAGTCGACGCTGACCCTGGCCGCCCACACCCTGATCATGCTGGGCACCTCCAAAGAGCGTGTGCAACTGCGGATCGAGGACGTGCGGCGCAATCGCTACCGCTTGCTGTAGAGACCCTCACCCCCCATCAACAGTCGCTGATAAACGGGCGCGCTCATGGAGCGACTGTGCCCCTCGATGACGCCCGACGATTCTCTCAAGGCTAAAACATGCTCATTCCTGTCGCCCTCAAGCACGCCGAACTGCTGCATTGTAAAAGCTGCAAGTTAGCCTCCCTATGCCTGCCGCTGGCGCTCAACAGCCAGGACATCAGCGCGTTGAACGAGATCATCAAACGCGAACGCCCGTTGCGCAAAGGTGACTACCTGTTCCACCAGGGCGACCCCTTCACCTCCATCTACGCGATCCGCTCCGGCACCCTGAAAACCTCCAGCCTCAACAGCAATGGCGAAGAACACATCATCGGCTTTCATTTGCCGGGTGAACTGATTGGCTTCTCCGCCATGGACCTGAACGCCTACACCTCAACGGCCCAGGCCCAGGAAACCACCACGGTGTGCGAAATCCCCTTCGACCAACTGGAGCACCTGCTGGAGAAAATCCCCAAGCTGCGCCGCCAGTTGATCCACATCATGAGCCGCGAGATCCGTGACGATCAGAACATGATGCGCCTGCTGGCGAAGAAGAATGCCCAGGAGCGCCTGGCGGCTTTTTTGATCAATCTCTCGGTGCGCTTTCACGCCAATGGCTACTCGGCCCATCAGTTTCGCTTGAGCATGACCCGCCAGGAAATCGCCAACTACCTGGGGATCGCCACCGAGACCACCTGCCGCACGTTCACCTTCCTGCAACAGCAAGGCCTGATCCAGGCGCAGGGCAAATACATCCAGATCATTGACGCGCCCTCACTGTGCGAGCTGTCCAACCGCTAGGCGCGACGGCGTGTTCATGACGCCTTCAAGACCCCATACACCCCACGCACAATCATCTCCACTTCACGCTCATCGAGGGTCAGGGGCGGCAGCAGGCGGATGGTCTTGCCCCGGGTGACGTTGATCAGCAGGCCATGATCCCGGGCAGCAATCAGGCTCAGGTCGCGGATCGAGTGGCTCAGTTCGATCCCGATCATCAAGCCCTGGCCACGAATCGCCACCACGTTTGCCAGGCCATCGAGCTCGGCGTGCAGCCGTGCCAGCAGGCGTTCGCCCTGGCGCCTGGCGTTGTCCAGCAAACCTTGCTCCTCGATGATCTCCAGCACCGTGCAGCCTACCCGGCAGGCCAGCGGGTTGCCGCCAAACGTGCTGCCGTGACTACCGGGGGTGAACAGCCGGGCAGCGTTGCCCCGGGCCAGGCACGCGCCAATCGGCACGCCGTTGCCCAGGCCCTTGGCCAGGGTCATGACGTCCGGCACGACGCCCTCGTGCTGGAAGGCGAACCACTGCCCGGTACGGCCGATGCCGGTCTGGATCTCATCGAGCATCAGCAGCCAGTTGCGCCGGTTGCACCGCTCGCGTACCGCGCTCAGATAGCCCGGCGGCGCCAGTTGCACGCCGCTCTCACCCTGGATCGGCTCCATCAGGATGGCCACGATGCGCTGCCCGTGATCCTTGTGCGCCTGATCCAGCGCGGCGAGGTCGCCGAACGGCACTTTCAGGAAATCCCCCGGCAAGGCGCCGAAGCCCAGGCGCACCGCCGGGCCGTCGCTGGCCGACAGGGTGCCGAGGGTACGGCCGTGAAAGGCGTTCTCCATGACCACCACCAAGGGCTGCTCGATACCTTTTTGCCAGCCGTACAGGCGCGCCAGCTTCAGCGCGGTTTCATTGGCTTCGGCCCCGGAATTGCTGAAGAACGCCCGCTCCAGGCCCGACAGCCGAGTGAGTTTTTGCGCCAGTTGCTGCTGCCAGTCGATGCTGTACAGGTTGGAGGTGTGCAGCAACAGGCCGGCCTGTTCGCTGATGGCACTGACCAGCCGTGGGTGCGAGTGGCCGACGTTGGTCACCGCCACGCCCGCGACCGCGTCCAGGTACTCGCGACCGGCCTGGTCCCACAGGCGGGTGCCCAGGCCTTTGGCAAAACTCAGGGCCAGGGGTTGGTAGGTGCTCATCAGGTAAGCGGCGGTCATGGCAGCGTGCTCCAGCAGGGTTCGGTGTTTTTGCAGTATCGTTAGCCACCTGAGCTGGATAAACAGCCTGAAACTTCAATCATCTTGAAGCTGGACTTGATAATGGACCTATTCCTGGCCATGACGGTGTACGTCAAAGTGGTCGAGACCGGCAGCATGACCGCCGCCGCCCGCCAGTGCAGCCTGTCGACCACCATGGTGGGCAACCACTTGCGCGCCCTGGAGCAACGCCTGGGCGTCAGCCTGATCAACCGCACCACCCGCCGCCAGCGCCTGACCGAGTTTGGCGCGGCCTACTACGAACGGTGCCTGGAAGTGCTGGGGCTGGTGCAAGACAGCGAACGACTCGCCGAAAGCGTGCAAGATGAACCCCAAGGCATGCTGCGTATCGCCGCCCCACCCAGCTTCGGCTCCGAATGCCTGGCGCCGGCCATGCACCTGTTCACCCAGCAGTACCCGAAAATCCGCGTCGATGTGGTGCTGAGCAAGCAGGTCGTGGACCTGATCGACAACAGTGTCCACGCCGCCATTCGCCTGGGCACTCCCGAGCCGTCGGGACTGATCGCCCGGCCGTTGATGGACTTCACCCTGACCATCTGCGCCGCCCCGTCCTACCTGGAACGCCGAGGAGTGCCCCGCACGCCAGCCGAGCTGAGCCACCACGCCTGCCTGACCTACGCCTACCCCGTCGGCGATGACTGGAGCGCGGTGGGCAAGCAATGGCCACTGACCGGGCCCGAAGGCGAGGTGCGGGTGCCGGTCAGCGGGCCGATGATGATCAACAGTGCGCCCGGCTTGCACCAGGCCGCCCGCGCCGGCATGGGCGTGGTCATGCTGCCCGATGCGCTGGTGCAACAAGACCTGCACGACGGCAAGCTGGTGGCGCTGCTGCAGGACTATCAACTGCCCCGCCGGCCGATGAACCTGGTCTACGCACCGGACCGCTACCGCCTGCCCAAGCTGCGCTGCTTTGTCGAGTTCGCACTGCAGATGTGGGGCAAACAAGGGACCGGGCCCGGCGCACCCAAATCGCACAAATCACCGTAAGAGCAAAGCTTGCTCGCGATCACGATCTCAAGGGCGCCATCGCGGCATAGGTATCTACACAACTGTGGTGCGACGTTGCACCTGTGGAGAGAGAACCTGCTTGGGTCGTCAACTCTGGGCCGACCAGGATGTTGAATTAGACCGAGTACATATCCATTTTTTCGGTAACGGCTACCTATGGTTCCGCTCTTACAGCGGCTCACTTTTGGAGCGCAAAAGTAAGCAAAACGCTCTTGCCCCACCACTCGGTGCCTCGCTTAGGCTCGGCATGCCCGTACTCCGACATTGATTTGGGGGGCCGCCGCAATGGGCCATCCCTGGCCCAGTGCGGCTAAACCGGCGTCCTGCCGGTTTACCCCCCAAATCAATATCGGATTCCGGCCAGCGTGGTTAACGGGGCGCCTCAGATCAAAAACAAAGCGAGGCGGCCTTAGAGCCGACCTGATCGTTGGAGCATGCGCGGTGTAGCTTCTACTTCCTAAGACGCTGACGAAGTCAGCCATCTTTTGATCTGGCTCTGGCTTTTGATCCTGGGCGCCCCGTTAACCACGCTGGCCGAACGCAGGCTTGAAGCCGTGGGTAACCCGGCAGGACGCCGGGTTAGCCGCCACGGGCAAGCCTTGCTCCTACGACAGCGGCGTAGTCAAATCACGGCATGGATTAGCCTCTAAAGGCTACTTTTGCAAATGTAGCCTTTAGAGGCTACTTTTATGCACTACGTCTTTCCTCTAGGAACCTGCATGACCATCAAGGCAGTCCTGACCGGCGACCTGATTCACTCCCAGCACTCCCACGACACCCTGGCGTACATCGAGGCGCTTTCCAGGGTGCTGGCGACCTTGAACCAGCGCTACGGCGCCAGCGCCGACACCTTCCGTGGCGATGGCTTTCAACTGGTGCTCGAGCAACCGGGGCTGGCGTTCGATTGTGCGCTGGCCTTGCGGGCCGGGCTGATTGCCGCCAGCCCCAAAGGCGAGCGCTGGGACGCCCGCATCGCCATCGGCCTCGGGGCGGCACAAGCAGACCAAGGCTACGGCGAGGTCTTCGTGCTATCCGGGCAAGGCCTGGACAGCCTGAAAAAATCGACCCTGGGGGTTTTCAGCAGCAACGGCCAGTTTCTCGAGCGCACGGAGCTGGTGACCGAATTTGTCGGCGCCATCATCGAACAATGGACCCAGGTGGAAGCCCAGACCTACGGCGTGCACCTGACCAGCCAGGGCGATCAGTCGAGCACCGCCCACTACCTGGGCAAGTCCCGGGTCACGGTCAACAAGGCGCTGCAACGGGCCCAGGCACGTTTGCTGGATCGTTTCCTGGAACGCACCCATCAATGGATCGAGGAGTTGCAACATGGCTGAGCCGAGCACCCTGTTGCTGATTCTGCTGCTGATCCATGTGCTGGCCGACTTCTCCTTGCCATGGAAACGCTGGTTCAGCGCAGCCACCACCGGGGTACACCGGGCGCGGGCGCTGACAAGCTATGCCGGGATTGCCGGGCTCGGCTACTTCAGTGCGCTGGCGCTGACCGCCAACCCGCTCCCCTGGGCCGCACTGATCGCGCTGTCGCTGGCCGTGGCGCGAGCGGCGCTGCATGGGTTGCTGCCACGTTCCGCGTCCTATCCGGTGCGCCGCTTCATCCTGGAACAGGGCCTGAGCCTGCTGGCGATCCTCGGGGTCTGGGCCGCGATCGAGGGTGCCGCCGTGCCCTGGCGCACCTGGCTGACAGGGCTGGTGAGCGCGCCAAACCTGTTGATCGCCCTGGCCTACCTGCTGGTGTTGCGGCCCACGTCCAGCGTGATCGGGGCCGCCCTCGCCCCGTGGATCAAGGAAGTCGACAAGCTCGGCTCACTGGCCAATGCCGGTGCGCTGATCGGTAACCTGGAGCGGGTATTGATCCTGACCTTCGTCCTGTTGCAGCAATGGGAAGCCGTGGGGTTCCTGATCACCGCCAAAAGCATCCTGCGCTTCAATGACATCCAGGGCGCCAAGGTCCGCTCGCTGAGCGAATACGTACTGCTGGGCACCTTGTTGAGCTTTACCTTAAGCATCGCTATCGGACTGGCGGTAACGCGGATCCTGGCACTGTAGCCTCCTGAGGCTACTTTCCGCGTTGTAGCCTCAAGAGGCTACACCGGCGCGGCGACTCCCGGCACTGGAGCGGCTTTGCGCCTTGGGCTAGTCTCAGCGACGCAAGGGCCACTTCGGCATCAGCACGGCAGGGAGAGCAATCATGGGGGATGCGTCCGAATTCGAACCATTGCAGGTCCGCCCGGTGGACCTCAATGAAGACATACTGCAGGCGATTCTAGACCTGACCAGCGATGGCATCTGGGACTGGAACGCCAACACCGGCTTTGTCTACCGCAACCGTGGCTGGTACGAGATGCTGGGCTACGCGCCACACGGCCTGGAAAACAGCGTGCTGACCTGGGAAAGCCTGATCCACCCGGAAGATTTCCCCCGGGTCATGCAACTGTTCGACGACCACCTGCAGCAGCGCACGCCGCGTTATCTGGCGCAATACCGCTGCCGCATGCAGGACGGCACCTACACCCGGATCGAAGACCAAGGCTACGTGGTCGCCCGCAACGCCGATGGCTCGGTCGCGCGGATGATCGGCGCCCATCGCAGCATTGAAGACAAACAGCGCCTGGTGGAACAGCTCGAACAACGCAACCAGTCCCTGGAAGCAATCATCGACGAACGCACCCGCGAGCTGTCGCGGGTCAATCAACAGCTGCAGCTCCAACTGCAGGAAAACCGCAAACTGGCGGAGAGCGACAGCCTCACCGGCATTGCCAACCGCTACCGCCTGGAAACCGCCCTGCCCCTGGAATGCGAACGCGCCGAGCGGTTTCGCCAGCCGCTGTCGCTGATCGCCATGGACATCGATGACTTCAAGGCCATCAATGATCACTACGGCCATGCCCTGGGTGACGCGGCGCTGGTACACGTGGTGGAAACCATCAAGCGCTGCGTGCGCGAAGGCGACTTGCTGGCCCGCTGGGGCGGCGACGAGTTCATCATGCTGCTGCCCAATACCCCCATCACCACCGCCCGGGTCCTGGCCGAGACCATTCGCTTTGAACTGGAAAGCCTGGCCCCCGTGGGCGACTACCAGGTGACCATGAGCTTTGGCGTGGTCCAGCGCTTCGCCGACGAGCAGCAGACCGGCCTGCTGGACCGCGCCGATCGGGCGCTGTACCGCTCCAAGATTGTTGGCAAGAACATGATCAGTGAATAATCGAGCCTACTTCCCGGCCTTCACCAACACCGGTTGCGCCGAATACCGCTGCGGGTACAGCTGTTTGAGCTGGGCCACTTTCGGCAGGTCGTTGATCACGATGTAGGGGTGGTTGGGGTGCTCGGTCATGAAGTCCTGATGGTAGTCCTCCGCCGGGTAAAAACCGCTGTCACGCTCGACGGTGGTCACTATCGGTGCGTTGAAGGCATGGGCCGCGTCCAACTGGGCGATGTAGGCCTGGGCGACCTTTTGTTGCCGGGCATTATCCACGAACAGCGCCGAACGATACTGAGTGCCACGGTCGGGCCCCTGGCGATTGAGCTCAGTGGGGTTATGGGCCACCGAAAAATAGATCTGCAACAAGCTGCCGTAGCTGACCTGGGCCGGGTCGAAGGTCACTCGCACCGCTTCGGCGTGGCCGGTATCGCCCTCGCCGACACGTGCGTACTGCGCCGTCTCGGCGGCCCCCCCTGCGTAGCCGGACACCGCGCTGGTCACCCCTTTGACATGCTGGAACACCCCCTGCACACCCCAGAAACAACCGCCGGCGAACACCGCGGTTTCGCTGGCGGTGTTCGGCACTTCGTCAACCACGGGCGCGGCCAGGGCGACCGCCTCTTCGCTCGCGCCCAGGGAAAAGCCCAGGCACTGCCCGACCACGCCGGCAAGCGCCAGGCCGAACAAGGTGTGACGCCAGGTCAATCGGCGATTCATGGAAGGTACTCCTGATGGGGAAAATGGGTGGCAAACAATGCCGCCACTGAACGAGGTAAAAACCCTGGGTCAGGCCGCAAAGGTCATGGCCAGGCCGTTTATGCAGTAACGCAGGCCGGTGGGTGGTGGGCCGTCGTCGAACACATGGCCCAGGTGCCCGCCGCAGCGCCGGCAATGCACCTCTTCGCGCAGCACGCCGAAGCGGCGGTCCTGGCGGGTGGCCACGGCGTTGGGCAGCGGCGCCCAGAAGCTCGGCCAGCCGGTGTGGCTGTCGAACTTGCGGCTGGAGGTAAACAGCGCCAGCTCGCAGCCGGCGCAGGCAAAGGTGCCGTCGCGATGCTCGTCGTTCAACGCACTGCTGTAGGCCCGTTCGGTGCCCTCCTCCCGCAGGATGTGGTACTGATCGGGGCTGAGCAGAGCGCGCCATTGGGCGTCAGTGTGGCTGACCTCGAACGTCTCGGCCGCCTGCGCCGCGCCGATCAACGCCGGGGGCGTGGCCCGCTGGGTCAGGACGCCGGCCACCAGCGCCGCAACACCCAGCCCGCCGCCGGCCAGAAGAAACTGTCGCCGTGAGTACATGGTCCCTCTCCTTCACTGTGCTGTGGATAACCTGGAACACAGCCTAGGCTTGAGGTGATCGCCAAATCCTCACGCACAGTTAAACAATTCGTGATAACTGGGCGCCGGGAAAAGCCGCACAATGGCCGCACTACGCAACCGGATCGGAGCTTTATGGACCAGCCAAAACGTGTCCTGGTGGTCGAGGACGACAGCCACATCGCCGACTTGATCTGCCTGCACCTGCGCGACGAGCACTTCGAGGTGGTACACAGCGCCGACGGCAACCAGGGCCTGCGCCTGCTCGAACAGGGCCACTGGGACGCGCTGGTTCTCGACCTGATGCTGCCCGGTGTCGACGGCCTGGAAATCTGCCGCCGCGCCCGCGCCATGGCGCGCTACACACCGATCATCATCACCAGTGCCCGTTCCAGCGAAATGCACCGCATCCTCGGCCTGGAACTGGGCGCCGACGATTACCTGGCCAAACCGTTTTCCATGCTCGAGCTGGTGGCCCGGGTCAAGGCTCTGCTTCGCCGGGTCGATGCCATGGCACGCAACCTGAAGATGGACGCCGGCAGCCTCAGCAACGACGGCCTGTTCATCGACCCGATCACCCGCGAAGTGACGCTGCATGGCAAGCGCCTGGACCTGACGCCGCGCGAGTTCGACCTGCTGTATTTCTTCGCCCGCCAGCCGGGCAAGGTGTTCTCGCGCATGGACCTGCTCAACGCGGTCTGGGGCTACAGCCACGAAGGCTACGAACACACGGTCAATACCCACATCAACCGCCTGCGCGCCAAGATCGAGGCCGACCCAGCGCAGCCGGTGCGCATTCTCACGGTCTGGGGTCGCGGCTATAAATTCGCCAGCGCACAGGAGCCGACATGAGGCTGACCCTGAGCCAACGCCTGTCGCTGGTGTTCGCCCTGCTCCTGCTGATTTGCAGTGGCAGCTCGGTGTGGATGCAGGTGCGTGCCAACCAGATGCATGAGCTGGAAGTGGTGCAAGGCTTGTCCCGCGACCTGGCGCAGCACATCGCCCGCGACACCCAGTTGATGGACGCCAACGGCCTGAAACCCGAAGCCCTGCGTAGCCTGTTCAGCCAACTGATGCTGGTCAACCCGAGTGTCGAGGTGTACCTGCTCGACAATCAGGGCCGGGTGATCGGCGATGCCGCGCCCGAGGGCCACCTGCGCCGCGAACAGGTCGACCTCGCACCCTTGCAGCGTTTGCTCAACGACGAACGCCTGCCGATTCTCGGCGACGACCCGCGCAGCCTCGACGGGCGCAAGGTGTTCAGCGCCGCGCCACTCAAGGTCAACGGCCAGCAGGCCGGATATCTGTATGTGGTGCTGCTCAGCGAAGAACGTGACCGCTTGGCCGCGCGCGGTGCCACCAGTGCAGCGCTGAACACTGCCTTGTGGTCGATTGGCCTGGTGGCGCTGCTGTGCCTGATTGCCGGCCTGACCGCGTTCACCCTGATCACCCGGCCCCTGCGACACCTGACCGACAGCGTGAAGGGGTTCGACATCGACGCCATCCCCGCCACGGCGCCCGCCCCAGCCCCTGTGGAACCACCCACCAGCCAGGACGAAATCGCCGTGCTCGCCGCCGCGTTCCGGCAGATGCAGAATCGCCTGGGCGAACAATGGCGCTCCCTGACCCGCCAGGACCAGGAGCGCCGTGAACTGGTGGCGAACATTTCCCACGACCTGCGCACGCCCCTGGCCTCATTGCATGGCTACCTGGAAACCCTGTCCCTCAAGGACGCCAGCCTGACCCCGGACGAACGCCGGCGTTACCTGGGCATCGCCCTGGACCAGAGCCGCAAAGTGGGCGGCCTGGCGCAATCGCTGCTGGAACTGGTGCGCCTGGAACACGGCTTCGTCCAACCGGTGCTGGAGCGTTTCTCCCTGACCGACCTGGTGCAGGACATCTTCCAGAAATTCGAGCTGAGCGCCGAGGCCCGGCACGTGCAGCTCAAGGCCAGTTTTGCGCCGAGCGTGTCGGGGGTATGCGCCGACCTCGGGTTGATCGAACGGGTGCTGACCAACCTGTTCGACAACGCCCTGCGGTACACCCCGGTCGGTGGGGTGATCGAGATCCGCCTGGTACCCCAGGGCAAATTCGTCGAAATCACCGTCAGCGACAGCGGCCCGGGCATTGCCGCCGAACTGCGCGAAGGGCTGTTCCTGCGCCCATTCAACATTGGCGGCGCACGGCGCGATGGTGGCTTGGGCTTGCGGATTGTGCAGCGGATCCTGGAGCTGCATGGCCGCCAGGTACGGCTGCTGGATGTCCCAGGCCAGGGCGCGACCCTGTGCTTCTCACTGGCGGTGGACGAAGCAACGGCGGCGGCCTTGGCGGTGCGCTCGATGAACCTCAATACCCCGGGGCAGGCCTGACTCCTGAAGGAGCGATCCGGGCGACGCTCCGCTTGCTGGCGATGGCGGTGTGTCAGGCGCCATCAACATTGAATGTGCCGGCCCCATCGCGGCATAGGTATCTACACATACTGTGGTGCGACCAGGATGCTGGATCGTGGTCCGAGTACATATCCATTTCGTCGGTAACGGCCACCTATGGTTCCGCTCTTACAGCGGCTCACTTTTGAAAAGCGCAAAAGTAAGCAAAACGCTCTTGCCCCACCACTCGGTGCCTCGCTTAGGCTCGGCATGCCCGTACTCCGACATTGATTTGGGGGGCCGCCGCAATGGGCCATCCCTGGCCCAGTGCGGCTAAACCGGCGTCCTGCCGGTTTACCCCCCAAATCAATGTCGGACTCCGGCCAGCGTGGTTAACGGGGCGCCTTAGATCAAAAACAAAGCGAGGCGGCCTTAGAGCCGACCTGATCGTTGGGGCATGCGCGGTGTAGCTTCTACTTCCTAAGACGCTGACGAAGTCAGTGATCTTTTGATCTGGCTCTGGCTCTGGCTCTGGCACTTGATCTTGATCCTGGGCGCCCCGTTGACCACGCTGGCCGAACGCAGGCTTGAATCCGTGGGTAAACCGGCAGGACGCCGGGTTAGCCGCCCCGCGCCATGGATGGCGCGTGGCGGCGGCCCACGGATTCAAGCCGGAGTGAGGGAACACCGAGCCCAAGCGAGGTGCCAAGTGGTGGGGCAAGAGCCTTTTGCTTACTTTTGGGCTCTTCCAAAAGTGAGCCGCTGTAAGAGCGGAACCATAGGTGGCCGTTACCGACGAAATGGATATGTACTCGGACCAGGATCCGACATCCTGGTCGGCCCAGAAGTCACTACGCAAGCAGGTTCTCTCTCCACAAGTGCAACATCGCACCACAGTTGTGTAGATACCTATGCCCATCGCGGGCAAGCGGAGCGCCGCCCGGCCCGCTCCCACATCTATGGTTACCCCCTTTTCTGCAATACTGTTTCTGATGTCGTGTTTGGCTTGCTTTCATCTATTCGGCGTCTGAGTGGGGGAGCTACCCCGCGCCTCGATGAGAATCGATGCCCAAC